>JAFASQ010000106.1 GCA_019244395.1 Solirubrobacterales bacterium
CGCACCGCCTTCATCGACCGTCCGCTGGAGTACGGGCCGGGCTCGCCGCGGCGCGAGGATCCCGAGGCTGACGTCTCGGTGAAGGATCTGGACGAGCTCGCCGCCCGCCTTGAGGGACTCTGACCGCTGATCGCTGGCTTCCACATCGACGAGGGCTGAGGCACTTCCTGCGGCGGGTGGCGGCTGGTGCGGCCTTCTCCTTCGGGCTGGCGGTGCGTTTGGCTCGCGAAGGAACAGGTCCCTATCTTGGCCTGCAACGTGACAGCCTCGAAAAGGGCCGGTCGCCAAGTGGAGCTAATTTGCTCAGCTTTCGGTCGCCTTGGCGCGCGCCACGGTCCCGACCTTCAGCCAGCTACGACTCTGCTAGGGCGGCCGCCTGGGCCTCCTCGACGGCCTGGTCAGAGATATGATGCGTCTCGGGGGTACCGCCCAGCTCGCTTAGCTTGTCAGCCACGACGGTGGCTTCGGATGCGGAAGCCAGCACGCAGACAGCCGCTCCCCCCCGCTGCAGTTCGCTGCTAATCCGCTCGCGATCCGCCTCGTCCAGTCCCAGTTTCTTGTGGTGGAGCGCGCCCAGCAGCCCACCGCCTATCAGGCCTGCCGCAAGCCCGACAGGGGTGACGAGCGCGACGACGGCGCCGATCCCGGCGCCCTTGCCCCAACTGCGCTTGCCGACCTTCTCAGCCTTGAGGTTGCCGTCCTCGTCGAGGACTAGGACGCCGATATCATCTCCCTTCGCCGCCCCCGAGTCCTTCAGAGAGGTGGCTGCCGCGTCGGCAGATGCCTCTTCGTTGAAGAACGCTATGACCACCGTGTGACTCGCCATCAGCGCTTCCTTCCTCGTAGGGCGAAGCGCGAAGCCGCGCCCGATTCAAGCCGCGATCCTAGCGCGCACAGCAGGGAGAGTCCGCGATGGTTCATTGCGGCCGATCGCGACGACAGGCACACGAGATTTCTGTATGTGCTGAACCAGCAGCCACCCTCGGCGTCGGCAAGTCCCGCGGGGAGGCTCCTCCTCCGAGCCTGCGGCCAGTCGAGGCGGCAGTGCGCAGCCCCGGTTCCCTGGCGGCGACAGAGCGGCAGTGTGGTATCTGAGCCCTGAGTATCGCTTGACCTGCATGACAGCGAGGGGTCGCAGGAAAGTGGCGGCTCTTAGGCTCTCGGTTTCCACGACCGTAGGAGAGTGATGATTTCGCTTGACGAGCGCTTTGACGACGAGCAAGGCGCGATTCGGTGGACGACGGTCGGCGCTGGGCCGCCAATCGTGCTCGTGCACGGAACTCCGTACTCATCGCGGATCTTCGAGAGCATCGTGTCGGCGCTCGGTGAGTACCGGCAGATCTTCTTGTTCGACCATCTCGGCTACGGACGGTCCGAGCAGCGCTCGGGCCAGGATCTGAGCGTCGCGGCGCAGGGCCGCAGATTTGCGCGCCTGCTCGGGCACTGGGGGCTCGACGCGCCGAGAGTGGTGGCGACCGATATCGGGGGCGCCATCGCTTTGCGTGCGCTGCTGCTCGAAGACGCCGCGTTCGTCGACCTTCTGCTCTTCGACGCGGTGACCGGCGGCGATTGGGAGCAGGGGCTGTTCGCGCTCATGCTCGAGCACACCGAGGTCTTTGAGGCGCTCCCCGGCTACGCGCACCGCGCGCTGGTCGCGGCGCACATGCAGAACGCCACCGAGCGCGGGTTTCGCCCCGGTGTGCTCGAGGAGCTGCTCGAGCCGTGGGTCGGTGCCGAAGGACAGGCTGCCTACTACCGGCAGTACAGCCAGCTTCGCCAAGCCGACACCGCAGAGTACGAGCATCTGCTCAGCACGATCTCCATCCCGGTCCGCATTCTCTGGGGGCGACAGGATCGGATCGTCCCGCCGCAATACGGGGAATGGATGGCCGCGCGCGTCCCGCATGCGCCGCTGACCTGGGAGGACAACGCCGGACACCTTCTCGCCGAAGACGCCCCGGCACGACTTCTCGCTGAAATCCTCGATGAGCCCCACGGGCAGCTAACTCTCGGTGTGTCCAGTTCTCAGTAGAAATCGCGCGCTGGCTCGTGTCCGTCGCCGCGCAATCAGTCCAGAACTGCGGAGCGACGCGCCATACGACACCGTGGTTCGAGACGGCGACGACTCCGCTCACACCTTCTGGAGCGGGGCTGGCGATGCGCCCCGCGAGAACTGGTCACACTAGATCAAGCCGAGAGACTGAACGTTTGCGACCGCTCGTCCGTTCACAAACCCCAGGCGGCTCGAACACGCAGCCGGCGGGCGGTACGGCTTCCGCTTCCAGCCCGTTAGCTGCTTGAGCGGCAGCGGCGTTGAGGTAGCTGCCGCGGCGACATTGCGGAAGCGCTCGGCGTCGCCGGGCGCGGGGGAGCGGTGGCCGTCGCAGCCTCTTCGCGCTGACGATCTCGGTCACCGTCCTGCAGCTAGGTGTGGTCGCCCCGTCGGCGTTCATTCAGAGCGTCGGGAGTGAATCGTTGTCGTGCCCAGTCGGTGAAGCTCGTCCACTGCACTTCCGAGAACCGGCTGTGCAGGGTCGGGATATCGACCTGATAGCCGGTCTGCTCGAGGTAGCGGTACATCGCGGCGATGTCGCTGTTGCGGGTGTCGAAGTCGATCTGCCGGTAGTCGACGTTCCTATTGCCGGCTGCTGAGAGCACGTCGGCCATCTGTTGCGGAGTGGGTTGGTCGCCGGCGACCTCGACGCGTTGGCCAAGGAAGTCCTCGCGGCGCCCGAGCAGCGCGGCGACCAGCGCACCGAGATCGGCGACCGCGACCTGCTGTAGTGGCCGCGACGCGGAGATGGGAAGCGCCAGCTCGCCGCCGGCGACGATCTGCGCGGGGTCACCAAGGTTCTCGTAGAAGTAGGTAGGCGCGACGATGGTGTGCGGGATGTGCGAGGCGCGGAGCTGCTGCTCGATTCGTGCCTTGCTCTCGAAGTGCGGGATGCCGGTGGATCGATCGGCGCTGGCGACCGAGGCGAGGATCAGCCATGTCAGCTGGGCCTCACGGGCGGCGGCGATGATGTGTTCGCCTTGCTCGATCTCCCCCTCCGGGCCGACGCTGAAAGGGGTTGTCACCGCATAGACCGCGGACGTGCCCTGCAT
>JAFASQ010000109.1 GCA_019244395.1 Solirubrobacterales bacterium
GAGCCATATCGCGATGATCATGGGCTGGGCCGACGCCCACAAGGTGGGCTACGAAGCCTGGACCTGGGATACCTGGGGGAACTGCAGCGCGCTGATCGCCAGCTACGGCGGCGCTCCGCGCGGCGCGTACGGCACATGGGTCCAGGACCACTACGTCGCCAGGAAGGCGCGACTGCTGAACGGCAAGCCGTGACGCCCGGCGGCTTCCTGTCTCGCACGTTCAAGCCGTTGGCGGTGGTGGTACTCGCGCTCATAGCTCTCGCCGCTTACGCGGCGTGGCGGAGCTTCGACTCGGCCAGTGCCCTCGCGGCGCGGCGGCCCGAGAGCCATCCCCAGACCGCCTGGGCAGCGTGCAATCGCAACGCGCGTGACGACAAAGCGTCGTCCACATTTCAGCCGCTGTCCGACCGCGCCGCGGCCGCGCTCGTCACCCAGGAGCCCGAGTCGCGGCCCGAGAACGCCAAGCCGTACCGGGTGGCCGGCCGGCCGCTGCCGTCACTCAACGGGTATCTCCCAACCTCCGCGCAGCTGGCGCGGTTCCGCTCCTCCCACGTCAGCGACGGTCACCGCGTCCTGGAGTTCAACCCTTATTTCCGCTACGTCGACGGCCGCGACGGGCTCCCGAACCCGTCCACGGACGATCTGATCCAGTGGGCTGCACACAAGTGGGGCATTCCGGAGGACTGGTTGCGAGCGGAGTACGTGGTGGAGTCTTACTGGGATGGCTTCCAACTCGGCGACGACACCACGGTCAGCTCCGGGTGGTATGCACGCTATCCGATTCAGGCTCGGATTCCGGGCACTCACAACGTGTATGAGTCGATGGGGATCACACAGGTGAAGTGGATCGCTGACAACTCGGTGGGGGCGGGCGCCGAACCCCTGCGCTGGCAATCAACGGCGTTCAATATCGATTACCAGGCGGCCATGGTGCGCTTCTACTACGACAACCCGCAGGGAGCGCGGTCATCATGGAGCGACACCTCGTACGTGCCGTGCCAGCCGTGGCACAGCATCGGCGGGTGGTTCGAGCCCTATCCCTGGGGAAACGCCGGTCAGACTCAGTACGTAGCCAGGGTGCAGCACGCGCTCGACGAGCGTGAGTGGGTGACCCAGGGCTTCGTCGACTGGTCACCGTCGTCGCTCCCGCGGGGTATCCGGCTCCACTAGACGGGCGTCAGCGACTGGTCTCGGACTACTCGAAGGGGTAGGACCTGCCCGCAATCCTGCCACTTAGATCGTGGCGGAAATCACATATCGGAGTAGTTTCGGGATGTGATGATCCACGATCTACCGGTCGATTTCCTGAACCAGCCTCTGGCTTGTGTCGATCCGGAGATCGCGGAGGTACTGGAACTGGAGCTCGAGCGCCAACAGCGGACGCTCGAGATGATCGCCTCCGAGAACTTCGTCCCGATGGCAGTTCTTGAGTGCCAGGGATCGGTCCTGACCAACAAGTACGCGGTCGGCTATCCCGGGCGGCGCGACTATGGCGGCTGTGAGCGGATCGACGTCGCCGAGCAGCTCGCGATCGATCGCGCGTGTGAGCTGTTTGGCGCCGAGCACGCCAACATGCAGCCACATTCCGGAACGCAGGCCAACACCGCCGCCTATCATGCGCTGCTCGACCCGGGCGAAACCATCCTCGCGCTCGAGGTCACGCACGGAGGCCACTTCACCCACGGCTCACCCCTGAACGTCTCCGGTCACCTGTACGACCTGGCCACATATCACGTGGACCGCGTCAGCGGCTTGGTCGACATGGGCGAAGTCGAACGGGTCGCGCACGAGCGCCGGCCGCGGCTGATCCTGGCCGGCTGGTCGGCTTACCCCCGGGCTCTCGACTTCGCCCGCTTCCGGGCCATCGCCGACGACGTCGGCGCCTACCTGCTCGTCGACATGGCGCACTTCGCCGGGCTTGTCGCAGCGGGTGTATATCCGAACCCGGTGCCGCACGCCGACGTGGTGACCAGCACCATCCACAAGACGCTTGGCGGCCCCCGGGGCGGAATGATCCTGTCGACCGAGCGCCTGGGAGGACGGATCGACGCGGCCGTATATCCCGGCCAGCAGAGCGGGCCGCTCCAACACGTCATCGCCGGCAAGGCGGTGGCCCTGCGCATCGCGGCCTCGGACGCGTTCCGCGAGCGCCAGGCGCGAACCGTGGCCGGCGCTCGGGCGGTGGCCAGCCAGCTGGTGGCCGCCGGTCAAGACGTCCTGACCGGCGGCACGGACACTCACCTCGTGATGTGCGACCTGCGCAAGCTCGGGCTGGACGCTCGGGAGGGGGAGAACAGGCTCGCCTCCATTGGAATCACCGTCAGCCATTCTCCAGTCCCGTTCGATCCCCGGCCGGTCGACGTGTCCGGTGGACTGCGGATCGGGACGTCGGCGCTGGCTACGCGCGGCCTCCAGGTGGCGGACTTCCTCGAGGTGGGGGGAATTATCGCGGAGGCGCTCGAGCCCCGCGGTTTCGCCTCGCGCCGAGCGGAACTCGCCACCCGGGCCACGGAGCTTGCCGAGCGTTACCCGCTCTACCCCCGGCTGGGAGCCGCGACCGGCGCGGTCGTGCTCGATTTCCCGTCGGTAGCGCGCGAAATCAATCATCCCCCGTCCGCTGCCGAGCTGCGCCGGCGGCCCGCCTAGGCCAGCCGGCGCGGCAAGCAGCGTCCGGACAGCGCCCCACGCGCCAACAAGCGTCCGGAGAGCGCCCCAAATAGAATCGGGATCGTGCCGTCGCACGACATCCTGATCATCGGTGCGGGCCTCGCCGGTCAGCGGGCTGCTCTGTCGGCGGCCGAAGCGGGAGCCTCGGTGGCGATCGTCTCGAAGGTCCATCCGGTCCGCTCTCACTCGGTGGCGGCCGCCGGGGGCATAAACGCGGCACTGAACCCTGAGGACAGCTGGGAGTCGCACGCCTTCGACACGGTCAAGGGCTCCGACTATCTCGGCGACCAGGACGCCATCGAGATCATGGCCCGTGAGGCGCCTGACGAGATCCTCTACCTCGAGCACCTGGGCGTCACCTTCCACCGCAACGAGAGCGGCCACCTCGGCACCCGGGCCTTCGGCGGCGCCTCGGCGGCTCGGACCTACTACGTGGCGGACATCACCGGGCACGCCATTCTCCACGTCCTCTATGAGCAGCTGATGAAGCGCTCCGAGCAGATCGATCGCTACGAGGAGTGGTTCACAACCGACCTGCTTCAGGACGATGAGGGCCGCTGCGTCGGCGCGATCTGCCGCGATCTGCGCGACGGCCGCCTCGAGGTGTTCAACGCCAAGGCGACCATCCAGGCCTCGGGGGGCTGCGGGCAGGTCTACAAGCCGACCACCAATGGCCTGATCGTCACCGGTGACGGGATCGCCCAGGCGTTCCGGATCGGCGCCAAGCTGATGGACATGGAGATGGTCCAGTACCACCCCACCACGCTCGCCGGCAACGGCCTGCTGATCACCGAGGGGGCGCGTGGCGAGGGCGCCTGGCTGCTCAACGCCGACGGCGATCGGTTCATGGAGAAGTACGCGCCGAACAAGCTCGAGTTGGCCTCGCGCGACGTGGTCTCGCGCGCGGAGCAGACCGAGATCAACGAAGGCCGCGGCTTCGACGACGGAACCGTCGCGCTCGACATCACCAAGGTGCCGCGCCGGCGCACGCTCGAGGCGCTGCGCGAGATCGTCAACATCGGCCGCGACTTCGCGGGCGTCGACATCACACGCGAGCCGATCCACATCCGGCCCGGGATGCACTACATCATGGGCGGGGTCAAGACGGACTCCGACGGCCAGACCACAGTGCCGGGCCTGTACGCGGCCGGCGAAGTGGCCTGCGTGTCCGTCCACGGCGGCAACCGGTTGGGCGCCAACTCCCTGCTCGACACGCTGGTCTTCGGCCGGCGCTCCGGCCACCACGCCGCCACCCGCGCCGTCCACATGACGATGCCCAGCGCTCCCCCATCTCGCGTCGCCGACACCCAGCGCAACATCGCCGCGATCATGGATCGCGAGCAGGGCGGCCGGCGGATCGGCGCGATCAAGAACGAGCTCGGCGAAACCATGAACGAGTTCGTCGCGGTGTTCCGCGATGAGGAGGGATTGAGGAAGGCCCACGAGATCGTCCGCCGGCTCAAGGAGGAGGCCGCGGTGGCGGCGATCGATGACCGCGGCTCGATCTTCAACCAGGACGTGATCGCCGCGATCGAGCTCGGGTACATGGTCGATGTGGCTGAGACGATCGTCGTCGGTGCGCTCGAACGCAAGGAAAGCCGGGGCGCCCAGTGGCGGCTCGATCATCCCGGGCGCAACGACAACGACTGGCTCAAGCACATCGACATCTCGATGAACGGCGCCGACGTCCCCCAGGTGAGCTACTCGCCGGTGACGATCACGCGCTGGCAGCCGGAGGAGAGGACCTATTAGTCAACAACTCGCGCGTGGAGGAAGCACTGATGCCCGAGTACACGCTTAGGATCCGGCGCTACGACCCGCAG
>JAFASQ010000295.1 GCA_019244395.1 Solirubrobacterales bacterium
GTACGCCCAGGCCACGTAGCGCCGGCGGGAGAACTGCACGGCCAGCGCGATGAGGAAGCCCGCGAAGCCGAGCAGCACGGCCAGCTGGGGGGCCATCGCGTGGACGAGGTAGTCGGATGTCGACTCTCCCATCGCGGTCGACAGGGCCTTGATGGCCCAGAAGTAGACGGTCACCTCGGGAACGCGGCGAGCGCCCCGGAGCGTCAGTCGGCCGAGGCGTCCCAAAGGTGTGGCGGGCCGGCTCATGTTCAAGCCAAGAACGGGCCGCCGCGCCGGCAACTTGTGCCGGGGCCGGCGGTGGTCAGCCGTCGGACGGGCGGCTGCGCGGCGACCGGGGTCGGACAGGCAATTCCCGGGCGGTTAGCCGCCCGACAGGTGGGTGTCGGCGTACTCCTTGGCCAGGCGCTGGGGGGCCCGCGCGAGCCAGGCCTCGACGATCAGCTCCTCGAGCTCATCCACCGCCACCTCCCCCAGGCGCACCAGCACCGAGGCGTGCCCGTCGAAGTGGGGCGTGGTGAAGAACAGCGCGGGGTCATCGGCGATCAGCGCCTCCTTGGCCCCAAGGTGCTCCACCCGCACGGCCAGGATCGGCCCCTCCGGCGCCGCGTCGCCCAGCGCGCGCAGATCACCCGGGCGCAGGGGCCGCTCCCACGCGAACATCTTGTCGCGCACCCGCCAGGTGGCGGTGCCCCAGGCCGGCTGCTCGCTGGTCTCGGGCAACCCGAGCGCGATGCGCCGCACGTCGTCCCAGCTCGCCATCGGCTCAGGGGTCCGGGGCGCTCGCCGGGGCCGGATCTGGGGCCCTCAACGGATCCGTGGCCCGGCCGCCGCCGGACGCCGACCGCGCCGGGCGCGCCCAGATCCCGCGTTCCTGGAGCAGCTCGACCTGCCGGCGGGTCACCTGCTCACGGTATTCCGCATGCGTGTACGGCGCCCGTTCCGAGTACAGGTTCTTGGGATAGATCGGCTGCTCGTAGATCAACTGGTACTGCTCGGTGGTCAGATCCTTCATCCAGTTGTCCCACTGCGCGGTCTGGCGGAAATGGCGAAGCGCCTCGATGTCGATGGTCCCGGCGATCCAGGTCGAGCCTGCGCCGTAGGGCACCTCGGTGACGAGCTGCCCGCGATAGTCGACGATCTGCGAGCCACCCGAGAAGGTGTCGATCGGGATCGTCGAGTCCTTGTCCAGGAAGTAGGTCCCGAGATTCATCCCGATCACGTACATGTTGTTGTCGAGCGCGCGGGCGCGGTTCTGGACCGAGAACATGCCGCTCATCACGCCGGGGGCCGGATACGGCCCGCGGTAGGCGATCTCGCACCCGTTCATGGCCAGGCCGCGAGCGTTCTCGGGGTATGAGGCCTCGTTGGCCATCATGATCCCGATCCGCCCGATGTCCGTGTCGGCCACCGGATAGAACGAGCTCAGCTCCCGCCCGTAGAGCTCGATCCAGCGATCCCACACGTTGTGCGGGGTGAGCGAGTGCTCGACCGGGAGCAGCGGCACGAGCTTGTGGTGCTTGAGGATCACCGTCCCGTCCTCGGGCTCGATCACGAACCCGACGTTGAAGAAGCGTCCCGGAAATTCGGGATGCCGTGCCTTGGCCTGAGCGATCACGTACGCGTTCCACTGCTGGGCGAGCCGGCCCAGGTAGTCGGTCTCGGGTCCCGGGATGTCGATCGCACACTCGCGGGCGTAGGTCTCGTGGTCGAGGTCGAGCACCTCGTCGGTGAAGCCCTGCAGCCCTCCCTCGGGGATGCAGATCAGCCGGACCGGCAGGTCCATGCTCGAGAGCCACGACGCGGCCTTGACCAGGTGCGAGATGTGTTCGAGATTCCAGTCGATCTCTTCGCGCCGGCGGATCCCGCGCATGGTCTCGATCAACCCTACGGCCTGGTACGGCTCGATCATCGCGATCCTCCTGGAGTCTGTGTCGGCACGCCGACTCTAACCCCCTGCCATCCGCTCGACCACCATCACCGCCACATCGTCGACCTGTGGCCCGCGGGCGAAGTCGCTTACCGCGTGCTCGATCCGCGCCACCGCGTCGGCCGCGCTCGTGGCACCCAGCAGCGTCTGGCTCAGGCGCTCCTCGCCGAAGCGCTCGTGCTCGCCGACCGTGTCGATGACTCCATCGGTGTAGAGGACGAGCTGATCACCGGGCTCGAGCGCAACCGACACCGTCGCCCACGCGCCGCGCTCGTAGGCGCCCAGAAACGGCGCAAACGCGCCGACCGGCTGAGGATGGCCCCGGTGCAGATGAGACGGCGGCGGGTGACCGGCGAGCACGATGTCGGCCTGGGCGCGGGCGTCCTCCTCGCGCAAGAGCGCGCAACAAACGCTGACCAGCGACAGATGCGGTTGCTCGCACAGCGCCAGGTTCAGCTGCTCGAGTGCCGCGACCGGGTCGCCCAGCAGCTTCCCCGCCGTGCGGAGCGTGTAGCGGGAGAGCGACGTGAGCGCCGCCGCCTCCGCTCCGCGCCCGGCCACGTCGCCCACCAGCACCATCCAGCCGCCGGGCACCTCGAACGCGTCGTAGAAGTCGCCGCCCACGTCGTTCTGCTCGCCGGCGGCCTGGTAGAACCCGGCCAGGCGAAATCCCGGTATCTCGGGAAGCTCGGGCGGCCGCAGGCTGCGCTGCAGCGTGGTCGCGATCTGCGAGCGCTCCGCGTACAGGCGGGCGTTCTCGACCGCGATCGCGGCGCGATCCGCCAGCTCTCCGATCAGGGCCAGATCCGCCTCGTCGAAGCGCCGTCCGGGCTCCGTCAAGCCCAGCGCCATCACGCCGATCCGCGGCCGGCCGGCCACTGCGAGGGGCACCGTGACGGTCCCGCCGGCCGGACCGAGCTGCCCGGAGCGGATCCGCTGGGCGGCCAGGCTCGGCTCGCTCGTGCCGGCCGCCGCGATCACCTCGGGGGCATCCTCCTCCTCCTCCGGCATGAGCACCGCGCACCAGTCGGCCAATCCCGGCACGGTGAGCTCGGCCACCCGCTGCAGCGTCTCGCGGTAGTCCAGCGAGGACGAGAGCGCCCGTCCGGCCTCGGCCAGCAGGCGCTGGGCCAGCTCGGCCCGTTTGACCTCGGTCAGGTCCTCGATCACGCTGACGATCAGAGACAGCTCGCCTTGGGCGTCGAACACCGGGGTGGCCTTGTGCAGCAGCCACCGCTGCTCCCCGCTCGAGCGGATGACGTTGCGCACGAGCAGCGGCTTGGCATGCTCGCCCCGGCCTGCCCGCGTCGAGGGCAGGTCGGCCAGGCGGAGCTCGCGCCCGTCCTCGTCGAACACGTCGTAGAGCGCCATGAGCTGCTCGGATGTCGCTGAGGTCACGTCCTCGACGGAGCCCAGCCCCAGCAGCCGCGCAGCGGCCGGGTTCGCAAACACGAGCGGGCCGCCCGGTTCCCGGACCAGCACCGCCTCGGCCAGGTTCGTCAGCGTCGCCTCGAACCGCTGCTCGAGCCCGCGGACCGCGGCGGACAGCCCAGCGTTGTCAAGCGCCAGCGCGAGGCGAGCCGACAGGACCTCGGCGAAACGCAGGTCGGCCTCGTCGTACTCGCGCCCGGACGTGCCCACACCGCACGCCAGGGCACCGACCGTGCGGCCCCGCGCGCGTAGGGGCACGAACAGCGCCGAGCGAAGTTCGAGCGCCCGCAAGAGCTCGAAGTCCGCCTCGTCGGCCGCGATCGCACGCAGCTCGTCGTCGGTCACATGCTCGATCAGGTTGCTCTCCGCGCTCGCCAGGACCCGCGGCAGTCCCACCGGCGCCTCGGGCACTGGGCGGCGGCTGAGCAGCGCGGCCTCCAGCTCCTCCCGCCCCCGGCCTTCGACCCGCGATCCGATCCGGCGAAACTCCCCCTCGACCGAGATCGTGTCGAGCGTGGCGACGTCGGCGAATACCGGCACCACGAACTCGAGCAGCCGCGCCACGGTCTCGCCGAGCAGCACGGTGCCGGTCGCGATCTCGTCGATCGAGCCGAGCAGCGCGATCCGGTCGTCTTCGACTCGCGAGCTCACGACACCACTCCCCGCCCCGCGCCCAGACGGCGACTCCTCAGGTCACCCGCTCCAGCTCAAGCGCGGCCCGCAGGGCGGGTAGGTCCGCCGACCCGAACACCACTCGGTTGCGCGTCGCCACGTAGACCAGATCGAGATCGACCCCGGCGCGCGCGATCCTCCGGGTGAGGTCGGCCAGCACGCCCGGCCGGTCCTCGACGTCGACCACCACCACCTCGCGCTCGCGCGTGACGGCCAGGTGCGAGATGGCCAGCGAGTGCTTAGCGGCCTCGGGGTGCGGGACGAGGACGTGCAGCTCGGCTTGCTCGCCCGTCCCGATGCAAGTCGCTGCGGCGATGTTCACGCCGGCGTCGCTGATCGCAGCCGCCACCCGCGCCAGCGCCCCGGGCGTGTTCTCGATGTCGATCACCAGGTCGTATGCCATGTGGCCGGGCGCGGAGGCGACGCCGTCCCCCGCGTGCGCCAGCCTACTATCCCCGCACCCGAGCGCGCCACCGCGCGTCTACGCTCCTTACCCGGCTATCCGCCCGCCACCAGCGCGAGCAGCGAGTCGTGCTCCTCGCGGCAGGCCGGGCAACCTTCCAGGTGGGCTCGCAGCCCCGGGACGGCGGCGTCGGCATCAAAGTCCGCGAGCTCGAGCTCGACGAACTCGTCGAGCCGGTCGAAGCACTCATCGCAGCCGACCTCCGGGGCCGTCGGGCCGAGCAGCCTCTCGAGCGGGTTCTGCCGGGTGTCGTCCTGGTTGCTCATCGCTTGTCCTCTCCGGCCTTGGCAGGCTGGTCTTCCAGGTATCCGGCGGCGACCAATTCGCGACGAAGCTTTCGTCGTGCGTCGTGCAGCGTCTTGTACAGCGCGCCACGGGTCGTCTGCAGGCGCTCCGCCAGCACATCGATCGGCACCTGGCTCAGCGCGAGTGCCACGAACACGGTCCGCTGGTGGGGAGTGAGCACACCGTCCATGGCCGCGGCAAGCGCGCGCAGCAGCTCGTCGCGCTCGAGCGTTTGCTGCGCGGAGGCGCCGCGATCGGCGAACGCAGACCATGCGTCGGGCTCGAGCACCACCTCGCGCCCCTGCCACCCGCGCCGTCGGAGCTTCACGCCCGCCTCGAGCAGCGCGAACTTGTACGCCCAGGTGGTGAACCGACTCGCGCCGCGGTACTGATCGAGCTTGGCCAGGATCGCGAGCAGCGCGTCGTCGGCGGCCTGCGTGGCGATGTCCTCGAGTTCCTCACCGCGCACGTGGCTGAGCGCGGCGCGCCGGCGGCGCAGCTCGAACCGGGCCGCGCGCAGCAGCAGCGCGTACAGATCCGAAAGTGCCTGCTCCCGTTCTGCGCCCTCCGCACGCAAGGCCGCGACCCAAGCCTCGGAGCTTCGCGGGAGAGTCTCCCCCATCCGCACGCGAGGATAGACGGCGGCAGTGCCCATGCCGGGGGTTAGCGTCGGGGCCCGCGCGTTTCTTACCCCTCGTCCGCGTGATGACGAAAGACGCCACGACCCCGGCCGCCAGCCTCGGGGCGCGAGAGGCCAGCTGGGCCTCCCTGTCCGCTTGCGAACGATTCGCTGTACGAACGCGCCCTGGTCGGGTAAACCGCACGCGTGGCGTGCGTGCAGCGACTCTCGGCTCGAGCGGTCCTCGACGACTCGCCCACCGCGCTCGCACACGCCAAGGCCGAAGCCGCCGCTGGCGACGAGTCCTGGCAGCAGTGGGTGGCGGAACACGAGCGAGGCGACGCCCTCATCCTGCGGCTGGAGCTCACGCTCGAGCTCGGGAACGTCGCCGGCGAGGTCATCACCGCCTCCCGAGACGGGTTCTTCGTCGAGAACCACTCGCATGCGCCGAAGGTCGAGCAGCAGATCGCCGAACTCGCCTTCGGCGACCTCACCGCGCTGGCCGCGGAGCTGGCACAGAGCAGGCAGGACCTCGACCCGCACGAGCTGAGCGGGATGTACGTGCACGTCGAGCTCGACCCCGAGGTCCGCCGCCGCGTCAACGACCGCGGCGCGGCTGCCTGAACGCCCAGGCCGAGACCGGCCCGGTCGGACGTCAGGCCAGTCGCCCCGACGCCAGCCGGGTTTGGCCGTCCGACCCCTGGTCGGGAACGGGCAGGACGTGCGCAGTGAAGGCGGCAGCGGGAGCCCGTGGAGCGCAGCGGTGGCCCTCAGCTCGCCGTGGGCCACAAGCGGCACGTCCAGCCGTTCGGCGACCTCGACCATCCGCCGTCGCTTGCACCCCCGCGGGCACGGGTCGTACAGGGAGTAGATCCCACACGTGCATCGCCCTGACGGCGTATCCAGCGGGTCGTGGCGCCCGACGCCGCAGGTCGCCTGTAGCTCGGCGGCTTGCCACGTCGTCCCGGTGCTCGGCCTCGACCCATTCATGGTGGCGGGCGATCGCGGGGACCTGCGCCGGATCGCCCACCGCGATCCGCCGCGCCGGCTCGTCCGGCGCCGGGTGTTCGTGTTCGGACAGACCGCCGGCTACGGCTCGAGGCCGCTCTGGCGCGCCAGCGTGGACAGCATCGCGGGCGGCTCCCCGCGCAGGAGCAGCGTCCGCCGCGCCGTACGGGCGATCCTCCCTTGTCCCTCCAGCCGGACGACCGCCGTGCTCACCGACGGCCGCTGCGCGGCCACGATGTCGGCCAGCTGGGAGTGGCTGATCGGAAGCTCCACCACGATTCCCTCGGGCGTGACTCGCCCGAACCGGTAGGCCAGGCCCCACAAGGTCACCTCGACGCGTTCCTCGATTCTCGGCAAAGCGTTGATCGCCGACTGCAGGCTCAGCCGGCGGGCGCGCTCGATGCAGCGGCCGATCAGCGCGCCATGGATCTCGGGCCAGCGCCCCGTGCGCAGCGCGAACCGGCGGTCGAGCAGCGCGACCCGCGCTCGCGACACCACGGATGCCGTCACCAGGGACGGAGCGCTGAGCTCAGCGCCGGTGCCCACCCACGGGCTGATCACATCGCCCGGCCCCAGCATCTCGATGTGCGACCGGCTGCCCGCGTCGATCCGGATCAGGATCAGGCCGTCGAGGATGAGCGCGCCGAACCCGCCCGGCTTCGGTTCGGGAAAGAACCGCCAGGGACCGCGCTCGAACTCGAACTCGAGCGCCGCGGACATCGCCACCGCCGCCTGCCACTCCGACTGGTCGATCCCGACGCCGAGGTCGGGATCGGCTTCGAGCACCCGGACCGCGGCGCCGCGGGCCTTAGTTCGCATCGCGAGAAGCGGCTGGGCGCTCGCTACCGCCGACACGCCGGCATCGTTCCGTAAACCACATTCTCAGTTCTACGGTAGCCCGGCCGGGGTGTCAACTGTAGTGCTCTGACAATACGCGCGCGGGCGACCGCCCTGATCCACCCCGGCTGTCACTATGCGAACGCGGCGTGGATGCGCGCGTGTCCACCGGGTAGGAATTTGCCGTAAGCGTTACGGAGGTAAATCAATGTCCAAGATCCTCAGCCTTATCGCCGGTGTGATTGCCGCGGGAATCGGCTTCGTCATCCTCTATCCAATCCTCGGAGTGACCCTTTGGATCTAGTTCCTGGTGGCGGCGTGCCTGCTCGTGCTGTTCGGTGTCACCTCGGAGCGAGTCACCGCTCAGCACTGAGCGCGACCAGCGCGTCCAGCGGCGTCCCCGGGTCCGCGAGGGCTTGGGGATCCACGGGCTGGCGCGAGCGGATCAGCTCCTGGACGTGCTGATTGACATCCCAAAGGTTGACGTTCATGCCGGCGACGACGAGCCCATCGCGCAGCCAAAAGGCGATGAAACCAGCACCCGCATCCGGATCGCCGCGCATCGCCACCTCGTCCCAGCGCTCCGCGTAGCCCGAGTACTCCATGCCGACGTCGTACTGGTCGGAGAAGAAGTACGGAACTCGCGCATAGCTCACTTCCTGGCCGAGCATCGACCGCGCCGCGGCCGGACCCTGGTTCAACGCGTTGGCCCAGTGCTCAACCCTGATGCGGCGCTCGTAGAACGGATGCCAGGCGTTCGCCACGTCGCCCGCGGCGAAGATGTTCGGCACCGAGGTGACCAGCCGTTCGTCGACCACGATGCCGTTCTCGACGGCCAGGCCGGCGTCGCGTGCGAGCCCGCTGCGCGGCACGACCCCTACTCCGATCACGGCAAGATCGCAATCGATGCCGGCGCCGTCGCTCGTGCGCACTCGCGCCACCGCGCGGTCGCCTTCGAACGCCTCAACGCCACGGCCGAAGAGCATCTCGACGCCGTGCTGTAGGTGCACATCCCGATAGAAGCGGCCGATCCCGGGGCCGAAGATTCGCTCGTTGGGGAGCGCCAACGGATCGATCACGATCACCTCGAGACCGAGCTGGCGAGCCGACGCGGCGAGCTCGCTGCCGATCCAGCCGGCGCCCACCACGGCCACACGCGCTCCCGGCTCGAGCGCGCGCCGCAGCACATCGCAGTCGTCCAGCGTGCGCAAATAGTGGATGCCCTCGAGCTCGGCGCCCGGAACCGAAAGATGCCGCGGCTCGGCACCAGTGCTCAAGAGCAACGCGTCGTAGGCGAGTTCGTGGCCGCCGTCCAGCACCACGCGCGAGCCGCGCGGATCGATCGAGCTGACCGTCACGCCTAGCTCGAGTTCGATCTCCTGCTCGTGGTAGAAGGCGCCGGGATGGACGTAGGCCTTCTCCCGGTCGGACTCGCCTCGCAGGTAGTCCTTGGTCAAGGGCGGGCGCTCATACGGTCGCTCGCGCTCGGCGCCGATCATCACGATCCGACCGTCGAAGCCGCGCTCGCGCAGCTCCTCGGCGGCCTTGGCGCCAGCCAGGCTCGCGCCGATGATCACGAAGGTCCGCTTGCTCATCTCTTTTGATCTCCTGTGGGGTCGTCGAGCGGCGCCAGGATCCGCGCCGCCAAGTCGGGTGGACAGCCGCGATCGACCAGCTCGAGCAGTCGGTGCAGGTCAATGCGGTCCGACCGCGCCAGCCGCTGCGCCTCGTCTACCTGGAATCCGGCGCTGACCAGCCGCCGGCCGCGCCACCGCACCCACTCCGCCCCGTCTTCCGCTCGCCGGCTGCCGATGCTCATGCGTGACTTAGCTGCGGCAAGCTGCTACTTCTTACCGGAGCGACAGAGAGGAGCATGATGGCCGCCTTCCGCATCCAGCCCCACGTCCGTCTGCAGGAGTGGGTCGCCGAGGAGAGGGGCTTCTTCCGGGACGAAGGCCTCGATTACGAGTTTGACGCCCAAGGTTTCGCCGCCGCGTCGCTTACGACCTCTTCGGTGAAGCCGGCCGACGCGGCGCCGGTGCAGGCGCGCAGCGGCGCCTTCGAAGACATGGAGAAGGGGCGCGTGTGCGACGTCTCCGGCGCCTGTCACTGGGCCGTGAACGCCGCGGCCTCCACCAGCCACGGCCGGATGTGGGGCAAGGCGTACTCGATCTGCACGTCCGGGATCTTCGTGGCGCCGGAGTCCCCCTATGAGCGGCCCGAGGATCTGGCTGGAGTTAGCGTCGGCGTCGGGTACCACTCGGGCAGCCACTACTCGGCGATTCAGGGCCTGGAAGCATTCCTCGAGGCTGACCAGATCGAGCTCAGCTTCGTCGGCCTGCCGTTCGATCGCGTCCGGCTCATGCGCGACCGCCGAATCCCGGCGGCCAACGTTTGGGGCGCGCAGTATTACCTGCTCGAACAGTGGGGCTTTCGCAAGCTCGTCGACACCACCTTCATGATGGGCTTCCTGGTGAGTCCGGACGCCGAGGAGGAGGACCTCGACCGCTATTTCCGCGCGCTACGCCGAGCCCAGGCCGAGCTCGACCTCGAGCCCGAGCCCTACAAGCGCCACTGGCTGGCCGAGATGCCTGACGATCTGCGCGAGACGGCGGACGTCCGCCGGTTCGGCACCGGGGAGCGGATCGTGTTCGAGCCCTATACGCGCGAGATGTTCGAGCGCACCCACCGCTGGATGGAGCGCTGGCAGCTGTTCGACGCGCCGGCGGGCGAGCGCGCGAGCTACGAGCAGGCCATCCTCGTGTAGCCGAGCCTCACCTCCAGACACGCTGAGCCGTGTAGCCGAGCCTCACCGCCAGACCCGCTGAGCCACCTCCGCCACCAGCTGGAGCTTCTTTTCCTGGGCATCCTCTGAGATCGCGTTACCCGGACCGGCGGAGGCGAAGCCGCACTGGGTGGATACGGCGAGCTGGTCGCGGGGGTAGAACCGCGCAGCCTCCTCGATCCGTTCGATCAGCTGCTCGGCCGACTCGAGCTGGTCGAATTTCGAAGAGACGAGGCCGAGCACCACGACCTTGTCGTCGGGCAGGTCCTGGAGCGGCTCGAAGGAGCCCGAGCGCTCGTTCTCGTACTCGAGCAGGATGCGGTCGTAGTTGCCCAGCCGCGGGAACAGTCGCCCGGCGACCGAGTCATAGCCGCCGGTGCTGATCCAGTGGCTGTCGTAGTTGCCCTTGCACATGTGCAGCCCGAACGTGACGCCGGGAACGCCGGCAAGCTCGTTGAGCATGTCCGCGCCCTCGCTCAACACCCGCTCGAACGAAATCCCCGCCGTTTCCCACGCCCGCTGCTGGGACGCGTCGACGAGCTGACCGAAGTCGGGCGCGTCGACCTGGATGTATTCACACCCCATCCGCGCCAACTCCTCGGCTTCCTCGCGCATGAGCGCCAGCCCGTCCGCGAACAGTTCGAACGGGTCTCCATAGGCCTCGCGCGACCGGGACGGCGACCAGGCCAGGAACAACATCAGAGGACTCGGCAGGGTCACCTTGACTCGACGGCGCGCCCGTGCTCGCGCGTAAGCGTACTCCTCCAAGGTCATCATCCGCTTGCGCCTGAGCTTGTCCGTGACCGATATCGGAATCGCGAACACGCTCTGCTCGGAGCCGCCTTCGTCGTGGAACGGAACCGGGATGTGATCGCTCTGCGACCCGGCGGGGTCGGGCGTCAGCCCCTCCACCGCCTCGAGCAGCTGGTCGATGAACGTGTGGCGGCGAAGCTCTCCGTCGGTCACCACATCGAGCCCAGCGCCTTCCTGCATCGCGATCACCTGGTCGACGGCCCGGTCCTCGATCGCTTTGTAGCTGGCCGGCACCATCTGGCCGGACTCGAACTGCGTGCGGGCGCGGACCAGATAGTCCGGGCGCAGGAGCGAGCCAACGGTGTCGGCGCGTAGCACGGTCGTCATTGTCCTCACCTTCCTCGTTCGTCTTTGCGGAACAGCAGCGTTCTCAGCACTTCGCGCGCGGCGCGCTCCGAGGCGCCGGTCCCGTCCGCGGCACGCCAGGCGACGAAGCCATCGGGCCGGACCAGGACCGCGCCGGCGCCGGTGATCCCGTAGGCGTCGGGAAATTGCTGGTCCGGGATGACATGGCGCTCCAGCGGCAACCCGAGCTCGCTGGCCGCCGCCCCCACCGCACCGCGCCAGCCTTCGCCGCCGGGCGCGAGCAGCAGCACGAAATTCCGGCCGAGCAGATCCAAGGTGGAGCTCCGCGCGCCGCCTAGATCGACGAACACGTGCGGGGCGCGCGATCCCGGGCGGCCTTTCGCTTCCCGCGGATGCTGGTGCAGCGCCCGGTCGTCGTCGGGCTCGAGCACCACCGCGGCAGAGTTGTACCGGTAGCCGATCTCCATCGAGAAGTCGTCGACCAGCGGCTGCATGCCCTCGGTTCCCAGGTACGGGGCGACCCGCGTCACGTATCGCGCGTATGCCTGCTCGACGGTCAGCTCGCCGATCGGCCGACGCTCTTCGTCATAGGTGTCGAGCAGACCTGGCCCCGCGATCCCCCGCAGCACCAGCGCCAGCTTCCAGGCCAGGTTGTGGGCGTCCTGCACGCCCGTGTTTCCGCCGTAACCCCCGTTGGGCGGGACCACGTGGGCCGCGTCGCCGGCCAGGAATACGCGGCCTTCCTGGTAGCGCTCGGCGCTGTCGGCCACCGCCCGCCACGTCGCCACGTCCTCGATCACCACCGGGATGTCGGGCACCCCGATGGCGGCGCGCAGCAGCTCGAGCGCGCGCTCCTCGCTGATCGTCTGCGCCACGTTCGCCCACGGCGCGGAGGGATACGCGGCGACGATCTCGGGCCGCGCGGTGTCGCCCACGAGGTTGACGACGAGAAAGCCGCGGTTGCCACTGCGGTCCAGCCGGAAGAACCCGCGCAGCACCGAGTTCGTCACGTAGTTGACGCCCTGATAGCGGCCCTCGAGCAGCGGGGCCAGATCGACTTCGGCCCGGAAGTAGATCGTGACGCTGTTCGAGAGCAGGCCATGGCCCTGCATGGCGATGCCGAGCCGCTCGCGCGTCGGGCTGCGGTTCCCGTCGGCGGCGATCAGGTACTTGGTGCGCACCGTCTGCTCGGAGTTCGCGGAAAGGGCGCGCAGGGTCGCGCTGACGCCATCCGCGTCTTGCCACACCGCCGTGCATTCGCTCCGGTAGCGGAGCTCTGCCCCCAGCTCCTCGGCGCGCGCGCGCAGGATCGGCTCGAGGTCATCCTGGTCGATGAACAGCCGCACGGTCGGGCTGAACTCGTCCACGCCGGCATTCAGATTCGGGAAGTAGCTCGCGATCTCGCGCCCGGCCAGCGACTCGACGTTGTTGATTCCGCCGTCGGGGTGGTAATGCTCCTCGCCTTTGCGCCGCACGCGCTCCTCGAGTCCGGCCGAGCGCAGGATCTCCACCGTGCGCAGGTGAAAGTGGCCTGCGCGGGGATGGATCGCGGTGCCGGTGTGCCGCTCGACGACCAGGCAGTCGATCCCGTGCAGTCGCAGCAGCAGCGCGGCGCTCAGACCGACCAGGCTGCCGCCGACGATCAGGACATCGGGCTGCTCGCTCACAGGGCGGAGGAGAGCTGCACCGTTTCGAAATCGTCGCGGTACAGGTCATAGGCCGCGGCGTATTCCATGACCCGCGCGACCTCGGTGATGAACTCGTCGTCGTAGCCGCCGCGGCGCAGGAGGTGGAAGGCCATCTCCATCCCGGAGGTGATTCCACCCGCGGTCACGATCCGACCGGCGTCCACAACCCGCGCACGGCTGATCCGGCAGGCCGGCGCGATCTCGGCCAGTCGGTCGATCGGCACCTTGCCCGCGGGACCCGATTCGACCCGGTCGGGCTCCTTGCGGTTGGTCGCGGGCAACCCGTCGAGCAGCCCCATCCGCCCGTATACCCACGAGCCCGTGCACACGCTGGTCAGCAGGCAATCGTCCGACAGCGAGGAGATGAACTCGTGCAGCCGTCGGTTGTACATCTCCTGGCGCGTGCCGAATCCACCGGGGATGAGGAACGCATCCATCGCGGGACGATCCTCGAAGGAGTAGTTCGGGAGCACGGTGAACCCGGCCTGCGCCTGCACGGGGCGCATCGCATCAGCGATCAGGAACGCGTCGAGCTCGGGGTCGTAGCGCCGCGCCACCGACCACACGCCGTAGGGCGCAGCGAAGTCGACGATCTCCGCCTCTTTGAACACGTAGATCCCCAACCGAAAACCCGCCATCTGGTCCTCCTCCGCTCGACTCCGCGTTCAGCCTATGCCGAACGCGACGAATCATCTTGTCTGAACGCGAACAGTTTGCTGACCATCGCTGCGGTCACGGCCGCCCAACCCGCCAGCGCTACCCAGGCCCACGCCCGCGCGAAGCTCGTGACCGGGCCAACCTCCGCCAATTGCCCGACCACGAAGCTGCACGCCGCGTACATTCCGAGCGGGAACACCGTCGACCAGCGGCGGACGTCGTAGCCAAGGCGCGGGTGCACGACCTCGGCCGCCACCAGCGCCGGCAGCCAGGCCATGCTGGCCGCCCACAGCCCGACGGCGAGCACCTCGAGCGGCCCGTGACCGCGCCCGAGCACCGCCAGGCTCCTCGCGCCGGACGCGAGGTCGCCGGCCGCCAGCGTCGAGATCGCCAGCGCGCCGCCGATGATCCACTGATCGCCGCGTCCGACGATGAGCTGGCGCAGGTCGAAACGCGCCATCACGAAGCCGTAGGAGGCCACGCCCAACCCGAACGGCACGAGGGCACCGACCTCGAGCCAGCTACTCCGGGTGTGCACCGCGAGGACGGCAGCAAGCACCGCGAGCGACTGGGTGGCGACGGTGAGCAGTAGCGAGGCGCCCACCGTCGGCGTCCGCCAGTGACCGAGCACCGCGCCGATCAGCATGCCCCACAGCACGAGCGCGGCGACGAACAGCGCGACCCCCGGCGCCGTCCATCCGAGCAGGACGAAGCGTGTTCCCAGCACCGCGGTGCCGGCCACCCAGCTCAGCGCGGCCGGCTTGCGCGCGTCGGCGCGAAAGCGCTGCGGATTACGCAGGGCGCGCGCCGGCACCAGGAGCGCGAGCGCGCCCCACGCGACGGCCGTGAGCACGAGCAGGATCCGCGAGAGGGGTTGCGCACCATCGAGCGACAGAGCAACCGACACGATCCCCGTGCCCATCACCACGGCGCCCGTTTCGGGCGCGGCCAGGTCGGGCCCGTTAGCCGGTCCCGACACCGTGTCCGGGGCTCGGCGGGCGCAGCGCAAGCCGCAGCGGCTCCGCGCCCCGGGTGATCTCGAGCGCCACGGCGCGACGTCGGACACGCGACCGGATCAGCGCGAGCTCGAGGTCATGGCGGGTGCGCAGCGGCCGTCGATCGGCCGCGGTGAGAAGGTCGCCCGGCCGTATCCCGCTCGCCGCCGCTGGCCCCGCCGGATCGACGTGGCGTACGAGCAGGCCGGGCAGCGGCGGTAGACCGACCGCCCGGCGGCGCTCTAGCGCGACCGGCGCCCCGTCCACGACCATGCCGAGTTCGGCCGCCACGACGTCGTCAGGCTCGCTGTCCTCGAGCGTATAGAGCAGCTTGCCCAGCAGCCGCCCGAGCTCCTCGCGCTCGTCCTCACGCAGGCCCGCGAGGAGCTCCTGGGCGTTGGCCAGGTGCTCGGGCGCACATGCCTCGAACAGCTCGCGGCCGCGCGCACTGATCGCGATCACCGCGCCACGGCGATCGTCGGGGTCGGGATGGCGCTCGGCGAAGCCCTTAGCCACCAGCCGGTCGACCCGTAGGCTGATCGTGCCCGCCGAGAGGCCGAGCTCCGAGGCCAGGCGCCGCTGTGAGACGCTCTCGTCGGCCAGCCGCACCAGCGTCGCCAGCACCGCGAAGTCGGCGCCGCGGATGCCGAAGCGTGCGAAGACCGTCTCCAGCCGCGGCGCCGCGAGCGCCTGCACGCGAGCCAGTCGGGCGGTAACCGCGACCGCCTCCACGCTCAAATCGGGCCGCGCGGCGTGCCACCCCGCGATCACGCGCGCAATTGAGTCCTCGGCCGAGAGCTCGCGTGCTCGGGGCAGCCTATGAAAGGTTTGAGCCCGGCGCGGCGTCATGGGGGCCAGGATAGTGTGCTAGCTTCGGATATTGTTTGGGGACAAACTAAATCGCCAACCGATTTTCCCGATGGAGGAAGGAGAGCCGTCCGTGAGCGAGGTAGAGCAGGCGCAGGCCGTGGCCGACCATCACATGCGCGTCGACCTGGTGTCCTCGAGGCCCAAACGCGTCCTGATCGTGGTCGCCAACCCCACTACGTCGACCACCCTTGGGTGGCCGGTTGGGTTCTGGGCCGCCGAATTGACCCATCCCTATTACGAGCTGACCGAGCGCGGGATCGAGATCACGATCGCTAGCCCGGGCGGTGGCAAGGTCGAGATGGACTCGCTGAGCGACCCGCGCGATCCGTCGCAATGGTCGGTCGAGGACCTGATCTCGATGGGCTTCGTCAACACCCCGGCGTTGATGGAGCTGCTCGAGAACACGCCGCGGCTGGCCGACCTCGTCCTCGATGAGTTCGATGCGATCATGGTGGCCGGTGGCCAGGCGCCCATGTTCACCTACCGCGAGGACGACGATCTCAAGGCCGCCATCCGGCACTTCTATGAGTCTGAGAAGCCGGTCGCGATCTACTGCCACGGCACCGCCGTGCTCGCCGATCTGACCCTCTCGGACGGGTCCTACCTGGTCGGCGGGAAGACCGTGACGGGCTTCTCGAACGTCGAGGAGGACTTCAGTGATGCGTTCGTCGGCGAGAAGGTGATGCCCTGGCGGATCGAGGACGTGCTCAAGGAAAGGGGAGCCAACTACGTGCAGGGTGGCATGTTCAAGGCGTTCGCCGTGCGGGACGGGCGCCTGATTACCGGACAGCAGCAGTACTCGGGCCGTAAGGTGGCGCAGATGGTGATCGAAGCCATCGGGGTGTGACCATGAAGATCGGAGTGATCGGCGCCGGGCGCATCGGCGGCAACTGCGCGCGCCAGGCGATCAACGCCGGCCACGAGGTGATGCTGTCCTTCTCGCGGGATCCGTCCAAGCTCGATGCCCTGGCCGCCGAGCTTGGCTCGGACCGGGCCTCTGTGGGCAGTCCCGCCGAGGCGGTGGCGTTCGGCGAGGTCGTGATTCTGTCGGTGCCCTGGGGCGCGATTCCCGAGGCGTTGCTCGCCGCGGGTGATCTCGACGGCAAGATCGTGGTGGACACCACCAATCAGTTTGGCTCGGGCCCCAAGCCTCGCGCCGGTGAGACCGCCGCCTCGTTCAACGCCGCGCGGATGCCCGGCGCGCGCTACGTCAAGTCGTTCAACACGCTCACCTCGCGCTTTCAAGCGGATGCCGCCGGCCGCAGTGCTGAGGACCGGGTCGTGCAATGGATCTGCGGAGACGACGAGGAGGCCAAGGCGCTGGTGGCCGGCCTGATCGAGGACATGGGCTACGTCCCCGTCGACCTGGGGGGCACCGAGGCATGTGCGGTAATGGAGGCACCGCGCCGTCCGGGCTCCGTGTACGGCGAGGAGTATCGGGCGACCGATGCCCAGGCCGTGGTCGACGCGGTGCGAGCGGGCGCCGAGATCCCGCCCACCCCCGCCTACCGTTGAGCGTGGACCCAGAAGGTCACTTTGGCGCGTCCTCGCCGGGCAGCGTCACGAGCCCGAGGATCCGCCGGCGTCGGCCGCGCCGCGGCGGGTTGGCCAGGCGCGGTTGGAGCACTCGGACCAGCTCGCGCGCGAGCTCGGACAGTTCGGCGTCATCGAGCCACAGGCCGGCCATCCGGTAGCTCACGCCGTCGCGGGCCAGGTCGATGTCCTCCCGGCTCAGGTAGCGGTCGAAGTCGCCGAGCAGCCCGGCGACGAAGGCCATGAACGCCTGGCGGTGATC
>JAFASQ010000123.1 GCA_019244395.1 Solirubrobacterales bacterium
TGATCGTCTTGGTCTTGCTGGCGGCGAGTGCATAGCCGCCACCGATGCCGACCGCGAGGACCAGGAGAAGCGCAAGGTAGGGAATGGGATTTCTTCGGGGACGGGTCATCGGCGCTCCTTAGCCGTTCGGGGATTGGAGGGGCCCGAGCGCGCCGGATTCCCCGGTCGGACTGACGGCCGCGCCAGACGAACGTGACGCGTGACTGCGCACAGCGGGCTCCGCGGGCCGCGTGGCCGGGCTGGTGGCGGCGCTGGTCCCGCCGGTACCTGCGCTTAGGGTTGGCTGATGGGGAGTGGTGACCGCGGGGGGAGGGGAAACGTCCGCGGAGGCGGACGCCGCATAGCTGACCGGAGGACTCGTCTGGTAGCGGGCGCTCTGATGCGCGCGCTCCAACACCGGTCGACGCCGTGGAGTGCGCCGCGCGCCGCCGACGTGATGCGCGACCGTCGCGCGGGTCGAAGCAGCCCTGACGTCGACCTGCGCGAGGCTGGGTGCCAACAACCGAGAGAGAGTGGTGCTCAGAACCGCCGCCACGTTCGCCTTCGGCCCGCCGGCTTCGCGGGGCGACGATCCAGTGAGACCGAAGGCAAGGGCGACGGCGGTAGCCACCGCCAGCGCCAGGCTCGCCGCGAACGCCGCGCGTCGGCCACGTCGCGCCGGGAGGACGGCGGGAGGACGAGGCGGAGCGTCGATCTCATCGTCTGCTCGGACCTGCAGGGCGTCGTGGATCGAGGCGGAGCGCTCGCCCCAGAAGTCGGCCGCGGTCGGTGGCGAATCGGCCATCTCTGGAGCCGCCAGTCGAGGTCCGAACGGCACGAGCTGCTCGCGGGGGCCGAGCCAGTCGCGAGGGAGACGCACGACGTTCCCGGCCGGCTGACCCCTGTCATCTCCCTCGGTTTCCCGCCCTTCCCTCAAGCCCGTTGCCGACCTTTTCCAGCGGTTTTTCGATGGCGGCGCTTCTGCCGTCCTGGTCGAGCGGTATTATAATCCTGAATTAGTTCCAGTTGGACTCAATTAGCAACGATTCTGGTGAATCCTCCCGAGCCTGAAGCCTCGTTTCTGACCGTCGCGGAGGTTGCCGACATCCTCAAGCTGAACCAGCAGACGGTGCGCAACTGGATCGACCAGGGATCGCTGCCGGCGGTGCGGGTGGGGCGGAGGGTCCGGATCAAGCGCTCGGACTTCGAGCGGGTGCTGGCCGAGTCGTACACGGGTGGGCCCGGCGCGGCGGCGCAGGCCGCTGGGCCGAGCGCGGAGGGCTTCTGGGGCGGTGAGCCGGTCGGCGTCGTCGTCCCAGGTCCTGGGCCGGAGGACGGTGTGGCAACGTCTGATCAGGCATGAGCTTCCGCGACGAGCTCGACCGGCAGCGTGCGCAGATCATGCGCGCGGTCCGTCAGGCTGGAAACGACTGGGCAGAGGCCATGAAGGCGCATAAGCTCGCGCCACCGGACGCCGGCTTCGCCGCACGCCTGCGAGCGTTATCGGAGGCAGCAGAGCGAGAACAGGTGGCGTGGGAGCATGCGCACGCCGCGGGATTGATGTGGCGCCCGATCCCCGGGGCAGAGAACGCCGAGCCGCCGTACGAGCTCCGGGCCGGGACCGGCCGACGCGGTCCGGGGGAGTTGTGGAGGCGCTTCGACGAGAGCGTCGCAGCACTGAACCGCGCGATCACCGGCTCGAGCGCGGCGCAGGTGGCCGATGCGTTCGGCGAGCTGTCTGACGCCGCCGGCGCGCTCGCGGACGCTATCGCGGGTGAGGACGAGGCCGCCGCGACGGCGTCGTCGCGCACCGCGGCGTAGTCGTCGTCCACAGTCCGGTTGCTCCCGGCCCGGGTGATCAGCGCAAATCAGTGGAGCCTGGTCAAAAAACGGCCGCATAAAATAAGCGGACGTTTTTCATCCCGGCTCCGACGACTGACGGTGGGACGCGTGCGCGACGGGGTCACCGCTCCGTCGCCAGCATCGTCACGACCGCCTCGTACACGCCCGCCCCGTAGGGCTCGGAGGCGACTCGCACCCCGGGACGGCCGGCGAGATCGGAAGCCAGCCCCGGATCGCGCTCCAAAGCATTGGCTACCAGCCAGAACGCTCCCACGACGGCGACTGCATCGAGGTCCTCGCGCGAGTCGCCGATCGCGATGCAGTCGGCGCGGCCGTAGCCGCGGGCCTGCATGTGGCGCGCCACCGCCCGTGCCTTGGAGGCACCGGCCGGGATCAGGTGGTAGGCGTGGATGACCGGCAACCCGGGCATC
>JAFASQ010000377.1 GCA_019244395.1 Solirubrobacterales bacterium
CCGACCGGCACCACCGTATGCGTCAGGCGCGCCTCGGCTTCGATCAGCGCCGTGAACTCGACGAGCTCGTGCCCGTGCGACTGGACGTTGTCGACGGCGAGCAGCCCGCCTGAGGCCAGGGTCCGAACCAGGTCTCGCGAGTAGCCCGGATAGGCGGAACGCTCGGCATCGAGGAACACGAAATCCCAGGCCGCGTCGCCTGACCTCGCCAGGGTGACTGCCGCATCTTCGCTTCGCAGCTCGACCCGCTCGATCAAGCCGGCTGCGCCGAGGTTGACGCGCGCGAGCTCGGTCCGTGCCGCATCGAAATCGACGCTCACCACTCGACCGCCGGTCGCCTCCGCCGCGTCGGCGAGCCAGATCGTCGAGTAGCCGTTTGAAGTGCCGAGCTCGAGGATCCGCCGCGCCCCGGTGGCGCGGATCAGCACGCCGAGGAGGGCGGCCGTGTCAGGCTCGACATTGCGGAAGCGGGCCAGCCGGTCTGCCTGAGCGCGGTCGTGCTCCCGGCTGACCGCGTATAGCTCGGCCGCCAGGCGTCGGCGTTCCTCGTTCATCGCGTGGCCACGAGCTCGATCTCCTGGTCCACCGGATCGGGTGGCCGCACGTCCTCGAGGCGGTCGACATTGGCCAGCGCCGGGAAGATCCGGCTCCAGCTCGCCGCGATCACCATCGTCATGATCCCGCCCCCGATCACCGCCGGGATCGTCCCGACCAGGAAGGCGGCCAGCCCCGACTCGAAGGCCCCCAGCTGGTTGGAGGCGCTGATGAACACCATCTCGACCGCGTTGACGCGCCCCCGAAGGCGGTCGGGGCTGGCCAGGGCGACGGTCGTCGAGCGGATGTTCATGCTGTACAGGTCGACGAAGCCGCCGAAGACGAGCGCGAGCAACGAGATCACGAACACGCGGGACAGGCCGAACACGACGATGCTCGCTCCGTACAGGCCGACCGCGATCAGCAGCGTGCGCCCTGCCCGCCCGGTGATCGGGTGCCGCGTGATGAAGGCTGCGCCCAGGAGCGCGCCGACCGCGGGGGCGGCCCGCAGCACGCCCAGTCCAGTGGCGCCGACATGCAGGATCGAGCGCGCGAACACCGGCAGGAGCGCGACCGCGCCCCCGAACAGCACGGCCAGCAGGTCGAGCAGGATCGCGCCCAGCAGCACCTGAGTCCGGACGACGAAGCGCAGTCCCTCGAGCACACCCTCGACCGTCGCCGAGTGCCCGGCGCTCTCGCCGGCGCGCGGCTGCTGCGCCGCTGGGGCTGGGTGCATGGCCAGCACGGTGGCCGAGGCGAGCACGCAGCATCCGGCGGCCAGCAGGTAGACGAGGACCGGGGAGATGCCATATAGGAGCCCGCCGATCGCAGGGCCGATCACCATTCCCGTCTGGCTCGCGATCGCCCGCAGCGTCATCGCATTGGGCAGCAGCTCGAGGCTGACCAGCGTCGGCGGCATCGCCCGCGCTGCAGGCCAGCCGAGCGCCATCGCGGTTCCGGCGCCCACCGCCAGCGCAAGATAGGCCCCTACCTGGGTCGTCCCGGCCGCCGTGATCAACGCCAGGCCGGCGCCGACCGCCGCGCTCAGCAGCAGGGCGCCGGCGAAGATCAGCCGGCGCGGCACCCGATCGGCCAGCTGACCCGCTGGCAGGGCCAGCACGAACAGCGGCACGAACTCGGCCAGGCCGATCCAGCCGAGGTCCAGCGCGCTCCGGTGCAGGGCGTAGACCTGCCAGCCGAGCGCAACCTCGAGCATCTGCAGGCTGATCCCCATCCCGAGCAGGGCCAGCCACCAGAGACGGAAGTCGCGCTCTTCGAGCGCCGGTCCGATGCGCCTCAAGCGCTTACTCGGGCCTCGTTCATCGATTGCGAGCGTACCCCGGGCCCCGCGCGGGTATACCTACGGCCACCGGGGCTTCCGCAGCCTCGCGCGCAGGTCGCGTGGAGGTGTGCGGGGGCAACACGTGGCACGAGAATGACGGTCGAGACTCGAAACAGCATGGTCGGTGACGGCGAGCATGTCGTCCAGTTCTACGAACGCGAGGCTGATCTCGTGCGAGCCGTGGGCACCTACCTGATCAGCGCCGTGGCCGAGGACGCCGTCGCAATCGTGATTGCCGGCGAAGCCCATCGCGTTGCCTTTGAGGCGGAGCTGGTCGGGACCGGCATCGACGTGGTCCGGGCCACCGAGGAGGGAAGGGTGGTGTGGCTGGACGCCGCGCGAACCCTCTCTCTGTTCATGGAGGACGGTCGGATCGAGCCGGCTCGCTTCCGCGACGTCGTCGGCGGCGTGGTCCGCTGGGCCCGGGGGACCGGACGCCCGGTCCGGGCCTATGGCGAGATGGTCGCCCTCCTGTGGGATGCCGGCGACATACTCGGCGCGATCGAGCTCGAGAAGCTCTGGAACGATCTCGGGCGCGAGCTCAGCTTCGCCCTGTGGTGCGGATACCACACCCGATCGGTGGCCGGGGCGGAGCACGCCGAGGCGCTGCACGAGGTCTGCCAGCTGCATAGCGCGGTCATGCCCGATGCGGCGGCCCGCTTCCACGCCGGAGCCGACGCGCCCCGAGCCGCCCGCCGGTTCGTCATGAGCACGCTCGAGCGCTCTGCCTACGGAGAGCGCGTCTCGGTCGATGACGTCCAGCTTGTGGTCAGCGAGCTAGCCACCAACGCGGTGATCCATGCCGGCAGCGCGTTCTCGGTTTCGGTTCGCTGCGCCGACGATGCGATCCGGATCGCTGTCCAGGACTGGAGCTCGACTTGGCCGCAGCTCCGCGGTGGCAGCCCGGCGGCGCGCTCGGGACGAGGTCTGCACCTGGTTGGCGCGGTGGCGCGAGAGTGGGGCGTCGAGCCGGCGCCCGATGGCAAGACCGTCTGGGCCGAGTTGCCGTTGCGCTAGCCCGCGCGTGTCGCGGTACCCGCGCCTGTCGCGGTACAGCGCCTGTCACGCGATCCGCCCGTCACCACGCTCCCGGGTCCGGTCAGGCGCCCGTCGCACCCCGGCGGCGGACCAGCGAATCGACCGTGACGGCGAGGATCAGAACGATGGCGGTCGCGATGTCGACGCCCGCCGCGCTGATGCCCATCAGGGCCAGGCCGTTGAACACCGCCGCGATCACGACGCCACCGAGCAGCGCGTGGAGCATCTTGCCGCGGCCGCCGAACAGGCTCGTCCCGCCGATCACGGCGGCGGCCACCGCGAACAGGACCAGCTGACCGACGTCGATGTCGGTGGCAATCGAGCCCAGGCGCGAGGCGTATACGAGTCCGGCCAGCCCGCCCGTGAAGGCAACCAACATAAACGCGATGGTGCGAACCCACGGCACGTTGATGCCGGCCCGGCGCGCCGCCTCTGGGTTGGCGCCGATGGCGTAGATGTAGCGCCCGAGCTTCGTCCTCGAAAGCAGGAACGACCACGCCCCGATGACCAGGAGCACGAGCGGCACGACCCACGGAACCCCGCGCAAGGCGATAAGGCCCGCGCCGCGGTTGATCGTGCAGATGATGACGACCGCGACGCCCCCCGCGGCGGCCAGCGCGACCTTCAGCAGCACGATGCTGGTGGGAGGCGCGCTGAGCCCGCGGGCGCGCCGTCGAGTCGCGCTCACGATCGACAAGGCTGCGTACGCACCAAGGATTATCACCAGGACGATCCAGCTGAGCGTCGGGCTCATGTTGGCGTTGACCAGGTTGTAGACGGGGCTGTTCGTGCTGATCGACATGACTCCGCCCACCGCCGTCTTGTCGATCTGGGCCAGCTCGATGATCACGCCGGTTAGCCCGAGCAGCCCGCCCAGCGTCACAATGAACGAAGGGATGTGAAGCCGCGTGATCAGCGTGCCCTGGAGCAGGCCGATTCCCGCGCAGACGACCAGGCCGCCGGCGATGCCGAGCCACCACACCAGGTTGACCGGCGGGGCGATCAGCTCGGCTATGACGAAAGCGCCAACGCCGGCGACGGCACCGACTGACAGGTCGATCTCGGACAGCAATAGCGCGTAGATCTCCGCCGCGGCAAACAGGATGTACAGCGACGCCTGCACGAACAGGTTGACCAGGTTCCCCGCCGAGAGGAAAGTCGACTCCTCGATCTGGAAGAAGATCACGATCAGCACGAGGCCGATCAGGACCGGCACGGCGCCGCTCTCGCCGCTGCGGATCCGCCTCCACCAAGCGTCTAGGTATTCCCGAAGGGAATCGGCGAGGACGTCGGGCGCCGTCGTGGCCAGTTGCTGCTGCGCGATTACCTCCTCTTCGACTACCTCCTCCTCTGGTTCCTGGTAGGCGACCGAAGCCGCGGGAGGATCGGCGGGCGTTCCCGGGCCAGACGTGGGCTCGTCCATCATTGCTTCCTCTCAGATGCCTGCGGGTTGGAACCGGCGCCGACCCCGGCCGTCTGGAGTCCGCGGGACGACAACCCGGTGGTCATGTACTCCACCACCGACTGCCGATCAAATTTCGATGCCTCATCGACGGCCACCATGCGGCCGAGGTAGAGGACCGCGATGCGGTCGGCGACCTCGAACACGTCGTTGAGGTTGTGAGAGACCACCATCACGGCCACGCCTTGGCTCGACAGGCGCTTGATCAGGTCGAGAACCTGGCGGGTCTGCGAGACGCCCAGCGCGGCAGTGGGCTCGTCCATGATGACCAGCTTGGCGTCGAACAGCACCGCTTTGGCCACCGCCACCGACTGCCGCTGGCCTCCTGACAGCGACGCGACGGGCTGGCGGATCGAGCGAATCGTCCTGACCCTGAGCTCGTCGAGCGTCTTGCGCGCCGCGATCTCCATCGTGTCCTCGTCGAGGACGCCACGGCGAAGCGGCTCGTGGCCGAGGAACATGTTCTGAACGATGTCCAGGTTGTCGCACAGGGCCAGATCCTGATAAATCGTCCTGATCCCGAGCGCTTCCGCGTCCTTGGGACCGTGCAGGCGGACTGACCTGCCTTCCCACACGATTTCGCCGTCGTCCGGCGGCCACAGCCCCGAGATCGTCTTGATCGTCACCGACTTGCCGGCGCCGTTGTCCCCGGCCAGCGCCGTGATCTGGCCCGGGGGGATGTCGAGATCGATATGCGACAGGGCACGGACCGGACCGAAATTCTTGCCGACGCCGCGCAGGCTGAGGAGCGGAGACCCGTCGGCCGAGGCCCCATTTCCTCCTTCGCGGGCCGTCACGCTGTCTCCAGTGCTCATGGGCTCCCCTCGAGTGCCGGGGGCCCTCCCGCGTCGCGGGAGGGCCCATTCGACCAGCTCCTACGTCAACGCCATGCTCAGCTTATCCCAGCCGCGGCGCATCCAGCGTGGGCCGCTCCCGTACAGAGCTGCGCGGTCGGCACGAACTTGTCCTTGACCACCGTGGTCGACATGTTGGCCGGCGTGACCCAGATCGGCGTCTCGAGGACCGAGGGCACCGAGGTGTGGTTCTGGGTGTCGAGGGTCGAGCCGTTGACGAGGCTGTGCGGAGCCGTCTTGCCCGCCCGGACGTACATGGCGAGCGCGGTGGCCGCCTGCGCCTCCAGGTAGATCGGCTTGTAGACCGTGCCGCACTGATACCCGGCCAGCACGTTCTGGAGCCCGGTCAGCGTCGCATCCTGACCGGTGGTCGGGAACGTCTTCGGCTTGACGCCCTGGGTCTTCAGGTACGTGATGATCGGCGCAGCGTTCTCGTCGTTCGGGATGAGTGCCGCGTTGATGTTCTTGTTTTTCGTGAACGCGGCTTCGAACGAGGTCAGCGCCGTGGGCGGATCCCACGTTCCGGCCGGGTGACCGGCGTCCTTCCACTTGCCGGCCGTGAACAGCGGCTGCATGATCTGGTTGTAGTAACCCTGATAGAAGAGTGTCGCGTTGTTGTCAGTGACAGCACCATGCATCACGAGCACGTCGGGCTTCGTCACCTTCCAGGCGGACATGCACGTCACCAGTCCCTGTCCCATCGTGTGTCCGACGAGGACATTGTTGAAGCTGACGTAGTACTGGCGCGATCCGCCCAGCGTGAGGCGGTCGTAGTTGATTACCGCCACGCCGTGACTCTTGGCATAGGCCTCGATACGCGCCCCGACGCCGGAGTCCAGCGGATCCACCATCAGCACGGTCGCACCCTTGGTGACGTCACTCTGGGCTTGGCTGAACTGGGTGGAGTCGCTCCCCAGCGCGTTCTGCACGATGATGTCCGAGCCCGAGAGCCCGGCGGCGGCGAGCGCCTTGTGAAGGTCCGGCGCGTCGAACTCGACATAACGTGTCGAGCTCGTGGTATCCGGAAGGAGCGCTGCGACCTTACCCTTGCCTTCAGGGGCCAGCGACTTCAGGGCCGCCATCGCACTGAAGTCGTTGGTGAACGATGACGTCGAGATGCTTGGGGTGGAACCGCCGGACGAACCCGTGGCCGTGCCGGTTCCGGTTCCGGTTGTCGCCGTAGTTTTACTCGAGGACGAGCTACCGCAGGCGGCGACCGCCACCACGACCAGCCCCAGGGCACACACCCGTAGCCAACCAAAACTCATAACTGCACGCTCCTCTCATACGCGCGCAACAACTTGGGCACCAATTAACGCCGGTCAACCCGGCTGGAAATACAGTGGCAAACGCCGCCGTCGTCGTCCACCTTCATTAACAGACCATAAACATGGCGCGAGTGACGCGCGGCGGACGGCATCACTCGGGACCGTCGCGCGGCGGACGCGGCGCGCGGCGGACGCGGCGCGCGGCGGGCGCAGCGCGCGGCGACGCACGGGGCGATTCGGGGGGCTCCGAGCGGCGCCTCGCCAGGCGGTGCCTTGCACCGGACCGCTCGCGGACCGCCCTGCGGGTGGCGGATATCCCACAGCGGACCGGTCTACGAGTGGCGGACTTCCCATAGCGGACCGGCCTACGAGTGGCGGACTTCCCCCAGCGGACCGGCCTATGGGTGGCCGACTTCCCCCAGCGGACCGGCCTGCGGGTGGCCGACTTCCCCCAGCGGACCGGCCTATGGGTGGCGGACTTCCCCCAGCGGACCGGCCTGCGGGCGGCGGACTTCCCACGGGTCTCACGCCTCGATGGTGTGGTTTCAAGGTCGGTGGCACCGGTCACGCTCGCCCCAAGCTAATTTGACCGACAGGTGGTCGAAAGGGGTGCGGGTCCGACGCGCCGCACGCTAACACTCCGGTGCCGCCCGCGTCAAGGCGAGAGATTTCCCCATCATTTTGCCCGTAACGAGCCAAAAGAGGCGCGCGAGTCGGATACTCTGCCCACGTGAGGAGAGTCCCCGTAGTGAGCACGCCGGAACCCGACACAACGATCAGCGCCACGCCGCGCTCGATGACGGCGACGGCCCACGCGCTGCTTCGCTCCCACCTCGTCACGATGATCCGCGACGCGGGCCCGGTCAGCCGCTCGGAACTCGCGCGCGCCATCGGCCTGCCTCGCAGCACGACAACCGCGCTGGTCGCGGAGCTTCTTCGCGAAGGGCTGATCGCCGAGTCTCCCGCCCGCAGCGGCGGCGTCGGCTCGGGCAGCGGCCGCCCCGCGACGCTGTTGTCGCTACGCAAGCCGGACGGGCTCGTGACCGGCTTCGACTTCGGCCACCGGCATATACGTGTAGCGGTGGCCACCGGCGAGGGGCAGATTCTGGCCGAGGAGAGCGACCAGCTCGACGTGGACCGCCAGGCCGGCGAGGCGCTCGATCGCGCCCGGGACCTGCTCATGCTCGTCCTCGATCAGGCCGGCGTGTCGCCGGACGAGCTTCGCGCCGCCGCCGCTGGCATCCCCGCGCCCCTCAACTCACAAACCGATCGGGTCGGCTCGCCGACGATCCTGGCCAGCTGGGTCGACCTCGACCCGCGCGAGGAGTTGCGCCGGCGGACCGGCCTAAACTTCACGCTGGGCAACGACGCGGCGTTCGGCGCGCTCGGGGAGATGACCTACGGCGCGGCCCGAGACTTCACCGACTTCATCTACGTGAAGGCATCCAACGGCATCGGGGCCGCACTGGTCCTGAACGGACGGCTGTACCGGGGATCTCACGGCATGGCCGGGGAGATCGGTCACACCCAGATCGACCCGACTGGCGCGTGGTGCCGATGCGGTAATCGCGGCTGCCTGGAGGCCATCGTCTCGATCGACGTGGTCCGGCGCCAGCTCGAGCCGCTCGATCTCGATCCCCTCGATCCACAGGACATGGAGCACCCCGTCGCCACCAAGGTCCTGGCCGAATCGGGCCGCACGGTCGGCGTGGTGCTCGCCAACCTGTGCAATACCCTCAATCCGGAGGCGGTGATCCTGGGCGGGGACCTGGCCTCCACGGGCGTCCACTTCACAGACGGCGTACGTGATTCGGTCCGCCATCTCGCGCAGCCGGGCCCGGCGCTCGATACGGCGGTGATCGCGACCGGCCTTGAGGGTCGGGCCGAGTTGCTCGGCGCGGTCGCCTGCGCCGCCGCCACGCCATACGCGGCGTTGTCGGCGTAACGCTAACGGCGTTTACGACGTCTTCGCGCCGCGCGTGCGTGTCGCCTTCTTGGTCGCCGCCTGCCGCTGCTGGCCACCGCGAATGCGACTGGCCGCGCTCTTCTTGGCCGCCGCCTGCCGCTGCTGGCCGCTTCGCTTGCTACTGGCGGCGCTCTTCTTGGCCGCCGCCTGCTGCTGCTGGCCACCGCGCTTGCGCGTGGTCGCGGTCTTCTTGCCTTGCTTCGTCGCGGCTTTGCCCTTGCCGGATCGGCTTAAGAACCGGTCCCCGGTGTCGGACACCAGCTGTCTGACATCGCCGAACGCGCGCTGAACTGGATTGGTCGGCTTCTTGGGCTGCCGTCCTGTCGCCTGCGACACCCGAGCGCGCAGACCCACTTTCGATTTCGCCATCGTCGTTCCTCTCGGTCCGTTTCGATTACCGGCTACCCACGTGGAGCCAGATCCATGTTCCCCGATTCGAATACGACGTCGATCGGCTCCAGCACGACACGGCGCGGACCTTCCTCCACAAAGCCGGCCACGCCCGCGCTCAAACCCTGCTCGGAGGCGAGGCGCACCACCTCCTCACCCGCACCCGCAGCGCAGTACACGGCGAACCCGCAGCCCATGTTGAATGTCTGATAGGCGCCGGCTGGCGCCATGGCGGCCTCCCCGGCCAGGAACTCCAGCACCTCGGGAACCTCCGGCAGCCACCTCACCCGGTAGGTCAGCTCGCGGCGCGGGCGCATCAGCTTCAAAAGCCCGTGCCCGGTGATGTGGCTCAGGTAGCGGACATCGATCCGGCTGGCCAGCAGCGACCGCACGAGGCCGGCGTAAATGACGCTGCGATCGAGCAGCACCTCGCCGAGGGCGCGTCCGCTCGGCAGCGGCGTCGCATACCCCCGCTCGAGCCGCTCGGCCACCTGGCGCGCCAGCGAGGAGCCGTTGGCGTGGAGGCCGCTGCTCGCCACCAGCACGATCTCGTCGCCCGGCGCGAGCTCGGTGCCCAGGATGGCCCCGCGGCCGTCCGGCACCATCCCCACTGCGCTCCCCGCCAGCTCGATGTCCTGTGCCTCGACCAGCCCCGGCAGCGACGGGGACTCACCTCCGCCCCACGTCGCGCCGGCGTCGACACACCCCTCGCGCCAACCCGCGAGCAGCCCTTGGTGGCGGTCCCGGCGCTCGTACCAATCCGAGGCACCGGTGGCGAAGTACGCGTTCACCACCATCGGCAGCGCGCCCACGCAGCAGAGGTCGTTGACGATCGCCGCCACCGTGTCGTAGGCCACGTTGCCGAACAGGCTGAGCCCTAGCTGCTCCTCGACCTGCCGGGCGATGATCGACTTCGTGCCGAGTCCTTCCACGACGAACGCGAGCAAGCGCCCGGCGGCTTCGAACACGAACGCCGGCTCCCCGCGCGAGGAGTCGAGGGCGCGGGCCCCGGCGGCGCCGAGCAGCGCCGACGTGGCCAGCGCCTCAGTCAGCGCGCTGCGCTTGCCGGCGTCAAGGGCACGGTAGTCGACGCCGGCCGACCGATACGCGTCGCTCACGCGGCTCAGTCGACCGGCCAGTCGTGGACCGGCTCGTTCGAGTGCATGTGCTCACGGTATCGGCGGGTCATCTCCCGCAGCGCCTCGAGCCGGTCCAGGCCCCCGTCCTCGTAGAGCCGGTGGAACACCTCGCTCTGCCACGCCGCGCCGTTGCGCAACCTCACGCAGCGGCGTTCGATGATGCCGAGCAGCCGATCGGCGTCCTCGGCGGCGACGCCCCACCGCGCGAGGCCCTCGCGGGCCATCGGCAACAGGCGCCTGACCACGAGTTCGGCGGCCGGAACCTCGCCCAAGCCCGGCCAGTACAGCCGGGCATCGATGCCCTCACGAGCGCCGGCGTGGAAGTTCTCCTCGGCGGCCAAGAACGACATCTGCGACCACACGGGTCGCTCCTCGTCCGCGAACACGCGCAGCAGGCCGTAGTAGAACGCGGCGTTGGCCAGGATGTCGACTACGGTGGGGCCGGCCGGCAGCACCCGGTTCTCGACCCGCAGGTGGGGCTGGTCGCGCACCACGTCGTAAATCGGGCGGTTCCAGCGGTAGATCGTGCCGTTGTGCAGGCGCAGCTCGGCCAGCCCGGGAACATCGCCGCGCTCGAGCGCCTCGAGCGGATCTTCGTCCTCGCACACCGGGAGTAGCGAGGGGAAGTAGCGCACGTTCTCCTCGAACAGATCGAAGATCGAGGTGACCCACCGCTCCCCGAACCACACCCGCGGCCGCACCCCCTGGGCCTTGAGCTCCTCCGGCCGGGTGTCGGTCGCCTGCTCGAACAGAGCGATCCGGGTCTCGCGCCACAGCTCCTTGCCGCAGAAGAAAGGCGAGTTCGCCGCCACCGCGACCTGCACGCCGGCGATCGCCTGGGCCGCGTTCCAGTAGCGGGCAAAGGCCTCCGGCTCGACCTGCTGATGTAGCTGCACGCTGGTGCACGCCGCCTCGGGCGCGATCGTGTCGGCGTGAATGGAGAGCCGTTCTGGGCCCGCGATCGAGATCTCCAGATCCTCCCCCCGGGCCGCGAACACCTGCTCGTTGAGCAGCGCATAGCGAGGGTTGGCGCTGAACACCTCGGCCCGCAGGTGCTCGGGACCAACCGTGGGCAGGATCCCGATAATCATCATGTGCGCGCCGACCGTTCGGGCCCGCATCTCGGCGTCGTTCAGGCTGGCCCGCGCGTCCCGTTCGAGCTCGGAGAAGGCCGTGCCGTCGAGCAGCCGCGGGGGCACGTTGATCTCCACGTTGAATCGGCCCAGCTCGGTCTGGAAGCTCGGGTCCGCGATCGCCTCGAGCGCCGCGGCGTTGACCAACGCCGGGTCGCCGCCGTCGTCGGTCAGGTTCAGCTCGACCTCGAGCCCGAACGACCGCCGCTCCGGATTGAACCGAGCCTCGGACAGCATCCGCGCGAACACGTCGAGCGAGGTCCGGAGCTTGCGTCGGTAGCGCTGGCGATCCTCGCGGCTGAAGGTCCTGGCGGCGACCTGCTGGCCCACGCCCACAGACTACCCGGGAGCGACCCCCCGGATACAACTTGCCTTAGAGCTCCTCCGAGGCGATTGCCGCGCCCTCGCTCAGCGCCTGAAGCTTGAGCCAGGCCACGCCGGGGTCGACCAGCGAGAAGCGGATGAACGTGTCGAAGCCGCAGTCCGTTCCGGCGATCAGCCGCTCCTTGCCGATGATCCTCCCCAGACGGACGAGGCGGTCGGCCACCACCTGGGGGTGCTCGACGAAGTTCGACTTGGTATCGATGGTGCCGAGAATCACGCGTTTATCGCCCAGATCAACATCCTCGAACACGCGGTACTCGTGCTCGTGCCGCGGATTGCCGCCCTCGACGTAGATCGTCTCCGCGTTGACCTTCAGCACGTGGTCGATGATGTCGGCCAGCGGGACGTCCTTGTGGTGCGGCCCGCCATAGTTGCCCCAGCAGACGTGGAAGCGCACCTGCTCGGGCGGGATCCCCTCGAGCGCACCGTTGAGCGCCTCGATGGCCAGCGGCAGGTGATGGTGCCAGTCCCCCACGCTCGAGCCCACCGAGCGGCAGTGCGCCGCCATCGCCACGTCGGGCGAGTCGATCTGCAGCTTGAACCCAGCGTCGGCGATTGCCTTGTACTCGTAGGAGAGCGCGTCGGCACAGGCGGCGAGGTACTTCTCGTGCGAGCCGTAGTGCTGGTCGGGATAGTTGAAGGCGATCTGCCCCGGGCTGATCGCGCCCATAAACGCGCTCGCCGGCTCGGCGCCCTCGAGCGCCTTCTTCAATCGCTCGATGTCGCGATGCACCGCGTCCTTATCGGACAGCTCAACCGGCCCGACGCAGTTGGAGAACACCAGGTGCGCCATGGCCGGAGTGGCGAACAGGCGCATGGCCAGGTTCGGAAAGTCCGCCACGTCGTCGGCCTGGAACTCCGAGCGACCCTCGAAGCCCGAGAAGCGCTCGTTGATGTACGTGCTGAACCCGGTCTTGCTCATCTCGCCGTCGCTGATGAAGTCGATGCCGGCCTCCCGCTGCTTGCCCACGACCTCCCCCACCGCCGATGCGATCCGCCCCTGAAGTTCCGCGTCGTCCACGTCCTGCCCGTCCATGCGGGCCCAGATCATGTCGGCCAGATCGTCGGGCCGGGGCAGGCTGCCCGCGTGCGTGGTCCGGATTCCGTCTGCCATCTCTATTCACCTCTCCAGTCAGGGGTCCCTCCGGCGTATCGCCGCGCCGAGGTTCTACACCAAGGAGCCGGTTGCTCGCCACCGGAAGTGCGCCCCGGTGCAAGGGCCCCTCGTGCCCGTTCAGTCGGGCACGAACAGCCGGCCGCGCATCTGCTCCTCGTCCTGGGGATTGAACTCCCACAGGCCCTTCAGCTGCGCTCGCATGTCTTCAGGCAGCCGGTCCACCCCGTGGTGGTCGATTTCGATCAGATTGCCGGCGGGGTCGCGAAGATAGAGCTGGACGACGTCGCCGGGCAACTCGACCAGGTGGTTGCGAAACGACTGGTGGTCAAACGCGCCGCGCCGCTCCGCGGCCCGGTACACCGGCTCCAGATCGTCGACCGTGATCCCGAAGTGATGGTGGCTGGTCGGCTCCAGGTCGCGCTCGAACAGATGCAGCTGGGTGCGGCCGAGCGCCAGCCACTGGACCGGCAGCCCGAAGTTGGGCGTCGCGATCGGCTCGGCCCCGAGCAACTCGACGTAGAACTCCACCGACTCCTGCAGGTCGTCCGCGTTGACGCTGACGTGGTTGATGCGGCTGGGCACGCGTCTACGATACCGGCCGATCAGGTACGCGCCAGCCAGAGCGTTGCTCGCCGCCATCGCGCCGAGCAGCACGCGGTAGCCGACGATCCCGATCAGCGCGGCACCGACCGCGATCGAGATCGTCTGGGGCACGGTGATCACGGCGTCGGCGGCGGCGTACACGCGGCCTTGGAGCTCGGGTGGCGTGGAGCGTTGGACCAGCGTGGTCAGCCCGACGATGACCCACGGAAGGCTGAAACCGAACACGACCACGCCGGCGAGCACCGACGGAGCCCACGCGGGGATCTCGAGCAGCGCACCCGCGCAGGTGAGCATCAGGCCGAGGGCGATCAGCGCCCACTCGCCGGTCCGCCTGATCAGCGGCGCCGCGCTCAGTCCGCCGAGCACCGCGCCGAGACCCTGCAGCGCGAGCAGCACGCCAACGTACGCCGGCGGCTTGTGCAGTCCCTTGCCCGCGACGGCGAACACCGTCGTCTCGCTGAAGCCGAACCCGAGCACCGCGCACACGGACGCCGCGATGAGGCGGCACAGCACCGGGCTCGCGGCGATGTGGCGGATGCCGGCGCCGAGCTCTCTGCGGCAGGGCTCGGCGCTGGGCCTCACACGCGGCTCCGGCACCCGGAGCGACAGGGCGCAGAGCACAGGGATCACGAACGTCGCGGCATCGACGAGGACCAGTAGGTGCGGGCCGACCAGCGCGAACAGACCGGCGCCGGTCAGCGGCGCCACCAGGCCGAGCGTGCCCTGGATCGTGCGCAGCGCACCGTTGGCGTCGGCCAGCAAATCGCCGGGCAGCAGCGCGCTGAGCACCGCCGATTGCGTCGCGGCAAGCGTGCACGAGGACAGCCCGTAGAGGAACATCACCAGGTAGATCAGCCACAGCTCGGCGGCGCTGTGGACCAGCAGGAGGAGCATGACCGTGCATCCGGTTAGCGCGTTGACGGCGATCAGCAGCCGCCGGCGCTCCGTCCGGTCGACGATCAACCCACACACCGGCGCCAGCAGCGTCGGCGCGCAGAAGAAGAAGAACGCGAGGCCGGCCGCCCCGCTCGAGCCGGTCAGCGTCTTGACCCACACGGCAGCGGCCAACCACAGCGCCGTGTC
>JAFASQ010000472.1 GCA_019244395.1 Solirubrobacterales bacterium
GCCCGCGCGCGCCGCTCGGGAAGCTCGTGCTCGATCACCCAGCGCATGCGGCGCTTGACCTCGCGGGCCGGCCGGTCCAGCTTGTCGGGCAGCCGCCGGCCCCCCGAGAGCTCCCGGAGCAGCTCGATCAGCCCCAGGTCCGGCCGGGGCTTCGATTCGCGCTCGTGCACGCTTGATTCGAGCACGACGACGGCGCCGGCGTCGACGGCGCGACGCAGGACGGGCGCCAGCTCGCCAAACGCCGGCTTGTCCTTGGCGATCCCGCTCAGGTAGTTCTGGTCGAGGTACAGGGACGCGCTCGTGGCGGGCAGGTTAGGTGGCTAACCCGATACTCGACGCCCGTCGACGGTCGAGTGTGCGCCTGGCCACGGCATAGGTGGCCGAATACACATTCGGCGTCGGAAGGGTGGCGAGTGTTTCGGTTAGTACGGTGCCTTCCGCTGAGCGACGACGGGGCGGACGCGGTCGAGGTCATACGAGCATCTGGTCGACGACGCCGACCGCGGCCTCGTCGCATCCGCTGGGCCGCGCTACTTCGGGTTCGCGGTCGTGGGATCGCTCCCGGTGGCGCCCTCCGCACGGAGGAGCACCTCGATGGGCGCCGCCCCGAACAGCGATCCTCAACGCAGCGGCTGGCGTCAGCGAGACGGCGGTTCCAGGGCTATCTGGATCGCGACTCGATCGTCTTGCGGCACGAAGCTCCGGACGATCGCCTTGCGGCACGAAGCTCCGGATGATCGTCTTGCGGCACGAAGCTCCGGCCGCGGCGGCGTCGCTCTAACTTGATCATCGCGAAACGAGACTCGCCTGGACTACGACAGAGACGCAGTTCGCGGCATGCCACCGTCGATCCACTCGACCGTGTCTCCGCGCAGCCGCAATGAGCTCGCACGTACCCTGGGGCCCGGGTCGAGCGTGACGCGGACGATCGAGCCCACGAGGCGGACCGTCCTAATCAAGTTGCACCCATGCCCTGGACAGGCATAGGCATGGGTCGCTGAACGCGCTTCTCGCGAGGCGCTGCGACCCGCGTGAAAAACCGTGCACCCGTAGTAGTCATACATCGTCGCTAGCGGACCGTGGCCGGTTGGAACTCGATACATGCGGGCGGCGCTATCCGCCGCCGAGGTCTGAGCGCTGATCGGCACGCACGACGCCGTCTCGCCGTGCTGGCTGACCCCGCCGGAGACAACACGAGTGGGTTGCCTTGCGCCAGTTGGCCTTGATCACCGTTCCACAGCTGCACGTGATGGGGGCCGGACGAGGAGGCGTGCGTCGGCGCCGCGAGAATCGGACGCTCCATCCGATGCACCGAGGTGTCTACCTCGTCGACCATCCGGTACCTCTTCCAGGTGCCCTCGAGCTGGGCGCAGTTCTCGCCGGTGGCGAGCGGACACTCGTCCGTCACCATGCGGGGTGCCGGCGCTGCGTCACGGGCTCATAGGTGTCGATGGGCGCGACAGACGGTGCATAACGCAGAAAACCGCCCGCCCCGCGGCCGCATCGGCGACATAAGCGCCGTGGAGGCGCTTATGTCGCAGATGTCGTCTCGCTGGAGGAGCTTTTGCGCTTTGTGCACTCCGACGGGCCGGGCGGCATGGCGTACGCGGCGGCGGCTGACTCATCGCGCCCGTGGGCGAGCTCAGGCGTTGACGTGGCGAGCCCAGGCGTTGACGTGGCGCGCTAGCAAGCGGAAGATAGCTGCGGACCGCTCCTGAGCTGATGGAACCACTCGACGGCAACGCGATCGCCGGACTGCTCTTCGAGGCGTTCGGCGCAGAGATGACCACCGCCGTCGGCGTCTGCGCCCGCTGCCGCGCGCGTGCCCCCGCCGCCGAGCTGCGGGTCTATCTGCGGGGCCCGGGCGCGGTCGGGCGCTGCCGAAGCTGCGGCGCGATCCTGATCGTGATCAGTCAGATCCGCGGCGTCGCGTGCGTCGATCTGAACGGGTTCGCATCATTGGAGTCGCCCAGCGGAGAAGTCGCGGCCAGCGGCGGCGCACCGGGCTGATGCTCGCCGGGCTGCTGAGCGGGCGTGCGGAGTCCGGGGGTTCGCGAGCCGACCCGAACGGCGAACCGGTGCTCGTGCACTGAGAAACCGTCGGCCCCGCGCCCGGGCGCGCTGGACGCGGGGCCAAGCGGTGGCACCACACCGCGGGTTCTGACCGTCTGGGTGGTTCTCCTCCCTCGCGTGAAGCGATGAGGCCCCACGCGCCCAAGGCGAGCGAACCCGGCCACGATGATGTCGGCCCGTCGCGGCTGCGTCCATACCGCAGTTGCGCTATTCCTGCGGACTCGTCCGCAGCGGGCAGCGCAAGACCGAACAGGTAAGCGAGAGCGACTCCGAGGAGGATAGGTATGTCGCGCGTCGCCCGGCGAGCGCGGGCGGGCTCGATAACAGCGGTTCGACCGACAGGAGTAGCCTGCTGGAGAGGTGAGCCGTGAGGGTTCGGAACTCGACGGGCTGACGGCGGCCCCGGAATCGACCGCCGACGTGCGCTCGCGGCGGACTGGGGTCGAGCGGCGTGACCGCGCGAGGCTGATCGCGGCGGCGATCGTCGGCGCGCTGATCGCGGTGTTCGCGGTCGTGAATCTCAATGGCGTGAAGGTGCATTGGGTATTTGCCACCGGACAGACGCCGCTCATCGTGGTCATCGCGCTCGCGTTCGTGGTCGGCATCCTCGTCGACCGGCTGGTGATCCGCGCCAGGCGGAAGCGCCGGCGATAAGGCGGCCACCGCCTGCAGATCCGGCGCTCGATCAGCCGAACTCAGCCGCGGAGTACGACCACCAGACAGCGAGCATGATCAAACCGATGCCCTGCGTGGATGTCCTCCGGATGCCTCGCGCCCGGGATCGCTCAGCCGCGCGCCCGCACGATCAGCTCACCCAACGCCCGGCGCTGGCGGCCTTCGGCGTCGAAGTTCTCAGGGCGCAGCCAGGCACGAAAGCCGTGGCGCACCGCCGGCCACTCCTCGTCGGTGATCGCGTACCAGGCCGTGTCGCGGTTGCGGCCCTTGACCACCATGTGGTGACGGAACACGCCTTCGAAGCGAAATCCGAATCGCTCGGCCGCTCGGCGCGAGGTCTGGTTGAGCGCGTTGCACTTCCATTCCAGCCGGCGGTAGCCGAGCTCGTCGAACGCGTGCGCGACAAGGAGGTAGATGACCTCGCTCGCCGCGGTGCTGCGCCGTAGCGACGCGCCGAACCAGATGTGCCCGATCTCGATCACCCCGTGCTCGGGCGTGATGCGCAAATAAGAGGCAATGCCGCCGGGACGCTCATCGGCCAGCGGAACCAGCGTGAAGAACAGCGGATCCTCGGAGAGCTCGGCTTGCTCCAGGGCGCGGCGCATCTCGTCCGCATCGCCGTAGGGCCCCGTCGGCAGGTAGGTCCACAGGTTCGGGTCGCCCAGCGGCGGATGGGACTGCTCGAACAGCGACTGAGCGTCACCGGCGGCGTTCAGCGGTCGCGCGCGGACATGCCGACCTTCGAGCGCGCGTCGCCCGGGGCGCGTGGCGCCGCGCCACTCAAGCGCGGCGCCGACATGCGGCTCGTCGGACATCGCCATGATCGAAGCACAGCGATGCATTTGCCCGCCTCGACCCCACCGCGGTAGGCTCGGACAGACCGGCCGCCGGCCCGTCGCGGACCACCATCTAACGAGGAGGCCAGCCATGGCAGACAGCGTCTATCGCGTCACCGAAGTGATCGGCGTCAGCAGCGAGTCGTGGGAAGCCGCCGCGCGCAATGCGGTCGAGACGGCGGCCAAGACAGTGCGTGATCTCCGCGTCGCGGAGGTGCTCCGTCAGGACGTGACGATCGAGAACGGCGCGCTGGTGAACTTCAGGGTGCGGCTGGGCATCTCGTTCAAGTTCCAAACCGGGGACTGACGACGCAAGGGCCCGAGCCCGCGGACGAGCAGGCTCGGGCCCCGCTAATCAGTGGCGCTACGTGCCCGCCAACGCAGCGGCGCGCTCCAGCAGCTCCAGTCCCCGGCGGATCAGCCGCTCGCTGTGGCCGTCCCTCGCGCCGTAGAGCGCGCCCCGCATCTGCAACACGAGCGCGTCTCGCTGCGCCGCGAGCGACTGGATCGCCTTCTCGGTCGCCGCGTATGTAGCGTCGTCTGACTTGATGCCGTTGGTCGAGGCCACGATTAGCCAGTGGTTGAACGCGCCGTAGGGAGCGTCCAGCTGCTTGTAGAGGGCGCCGAGCAGCTGCGGCGACTCCGCGTCTGGGCCCCGGTCCGCGCGGCGGCTGAGGGCCTGCGTGATGACTCGTCCGTCTGGGGTGTAGTCGGCATGGAGGCCGAGCAGCGCGTCCATCGTCGGGACGATGTCGGTGTGATCGGTCCAGGTCGTGTTGTTCAGCCCCTCGTCGCGCACCCCGGGTCCGACCATTCCGAGCCACGTCTGCCCGATGTCGTTCGAGTAATCGCCGTGGATCCACGCGAAGCTGTCGTTCAGGCATCCCTGACCGGTCGGACAGGGGCTGAACGTCTGGAAGTAGTAATCGGGCTGCGAGAACATAGTGAAGGACATCGTCCGCAACGGATCGGCGTTGATCATGTGGAGCGCCTTCAGCGTCGGCGCGTCGACGAGGTAGCGCGCCACCGGCGTTAGCTTGGTCGAGTCGATGTACGGATCGAACGCCTTCAAGCCCGCGGCCTCGCGCTCGAAGGCACGCAGAGTCGGGTTGACCACGACGTTGCCGCTCGAGTCGACGGCCTGCGGCTGTCCATTGATGTAGAAGCTCGGTGCCGAGTCGAACGAGATGTCGTACCCGGTGCCGTTGATGGTCGATCCCATCAGCCACTTCAGGTTGTAGCCCATCTCCCCCACGAGCGGCCCGTTCGCGCCCGCCGGAGGCCAGGTGTTCGGGCCGTTCCAGGTGGACGGATCCGAGCTCGCGGTGGCCCCGTTGGTCACGTCGTAGATGCCGTGGAAGGGCTTGGTGGCCACGGTGTTGTACTGGCACGGCACGTTTACTCCGTCGCAGTTCTGGGCCTGCTGTCCGGCGAAGTGGTCGTTCTCGTCGGCGGTGACGACGAACAGGGTGTTGCTCTTGTTGATGCCGTCGGCGGCCAGCCGGGCGAAGAACTTCCCGAAGGCGTCGTCGTAGCTCTTCAGCGCCTCGACGTAGCCCTGCTCGCCCGGACCGTAAGCGCCGCCCCCAGCGTGGTTGTCGTGCACGTCGGAGATGTAGGCGAACGTCACGGGGATGCCTGCCTCCTGCATCCGGGCCACGTAGCCGAGCGAGTTGGCCGCGCTCATGCTGTCGAAGCCCGGGAAGCCCGGATTGCCGGCGCTGTCGGTGATCGGCTGGCCGTTGATGTCAGTGACCGGTCCATTGGGGCTGATGGCGGGGTTCACGTACTTGGCACCGAAGAGCGCCTTGTAGCCGGTGTAGCCGCCGGGCTCGTCCGGAAGCGGGTCGGGCTTGGCCTCCGGGCTCTTGCTGCAGACGCTGGTCTGAACCTGGGCGCAGTGCACGGCGATGCCAACGAAATCGGTCGTCGCCAGGTTCGGGTTCGCCTTGGCCTCCGCGGCCTCCGGGGAGTTCGGCCCGTAAACGTTGACCACATCACTCGAGTTGTTCTCGAGCACGGTGTTGGCCACCGAGACATTGCCGACGTCGCAGCCGCCGCGCGTGTACGAGACCCACGGAGCCGGCGCAGTCTTCGGAGCACCGGAGTCGCCGTTGACCACGTTGGGCAGTGGGTCGGTGCTCGACACCGGCGCGGTCCAATACTTGAAGGCGGAGGTGAACGTGGGGGTCCCGTCCGGCTGGTAATAGTCGTAGGAGTTGGTCTCTGTGAGGCCCATCCGGTCGGGATAGAGCCCGGTCAGGGAGCTGACGATGCCCGCGGCGGTGTGCGAGATCAGCACCGTGTACTGCTTGTTCAGGACGGTACCGTTGCCCTTCAGGAAGTTCAGCAGATGCGGCATCTGCTCCAGATCCGACGGCACATTCGGGTTGTCTCGCCGCAAGTGCACGTTGTCGAACTGGAGGTAGATGACGTGCTTGATGCGGCCCGCGCCGTTGCCGAGCAGGCACCTGCCGCTATCACCGCTCCGCGGGGTCCGCGTGCCCGGCTTGGCCGAGGCCGCCGGAATCGCCGCGAGCCCGACCCCACAGGCCGCAGCAGCACAGATCGCGGCCAGTCGCCGAATGTTCACCATTGACCCTCCTCGTGGTTGCGTCGAGGCGCCAGCCTATTGCCTGCGCACGTCGGAGGCAGCCTATGCCCACCGCCGTGTCAGCCGGGTGACCAATGCGTGAAGCAAACGTGGCCTTCGGGTCGCCGAGCTCCGCGCCCACGGCCGGGGCGCCGGGATCATCGGCGTATTCGAGGACGAAGACCCCCGCGCCGCCGGCGAGCTCGAGCGTCGCGGCGCTGGCCGTGCCGTGGGGCAGCCTGTTCAAGACGGACTGCCGCTTGCCTGCCCGAGCCTGCGGTGGGATCCTGAACTACATGTTCGAGCGCTTCACCGAGCGTGCCCGGCTGGTCGTGGTCCTGGCCCAGGAGGAGGCCAGGGCTCTCAAGCACGGCCACATCGGGACCGAGCACATCCTGCTCGGGCTCCTGCGCCAGCCCGAGGAGATCGCCGCCCAGGCGCTCGAGTCGTTCGACATCACCCTTGACCGGGCCCGTAGGGAGGTGGTCCGGATCATCGGGACCGGTGAGGAGCCGGTCGTTGGCGAGATGCCGTTTACGCCCCGGGCCAAGAAGGCCCTCGAGCTCGCCCTGCAGGAATCCCGCAGACTCGGTCACAACCTCATCGGCACCGAACACATCCTGCTCGGTGTGCTCTCGGCGGCCGACGGTCCGACGGCCCAGATCTTCCGCGAGTTCGAAGTCACGCCGGAGGCGATCCGCGCCAAGACGATCGAGTTGATCGGACCCACCGCGCCGTCGGCGGTCAGGCCAGCCAGCCGACCGATCGCCAGCCTGCCGCCGGTTGACGAGTGGTTTCGTGTCGGCCCGAGCGCCAACGCCAGACGGGTGCTGATGCTCGCCGCGGCCCGGGCGCTGAACGAGGGACGCTCGGAGATCGAGCCCCGCGACATCCTGCTCGCGCTTACCCGCGACGACCAGATGAGACCGGTGCTGGCCGACCTAGGCGCCGACGAGGCCACTGTGCTGAAGGCCATCGAACGCCGACGTCCACCCGAGGCGCCGCCGCGAGCCTCGGCCGAAGGCTGACGCTTCACTCCGGTCGAGCGCATATATTTCCGCCCCGGCAGGGATGGAACGCACGGACGAGCGCATTCGCAGCAAACCGTGGCCCGGCGCGAGGACTGAGTTCATCGCCACGGCCACCGCTCCGGCGTTGCGCGTCGCGCGCATCGGGGAGGGCACGCGGCTGCTGCTCATCAACGGCCTCGCGCCAACCTCGAGATGTGGCAGCCGCTCGTGCGAGCTCGCCGCCGGGCACGAGGTCATCGCGTTCGACCTTCCCGGCATGGGCCGCTCGGCGCGCCCGCGCTGGCCGATCCGCATGCCGCAACTGGCGCACGTGGTCACCGAGCTGCTCGATGAGCTGGGCCATGAGCGGCTCGACGTGCTCGGTTACTCGCTCGGCGGGATCGTCGCGCAGGAGCTCGCGCATCGCGCGCTCAAGCGGGTCCGCCGGCTGGTGCTGTGCGCCACAACTCCGGGGCTGCCGAGCATGCCGCCTGACCCGCTCGTGGTCCCCCTGATGCTCACACCCGCGCGCTACTGGAACCGGCAGCTGGCCGAGCTGATCGTGCCGCTCATCGCCGGCGGGCGGACTGCCCGCGAGCCGCGCATCCTTCACGCCGGGCTCGAGAAGCGCCTGGTTCAGCCGCCGAGCGCGGTCGGCTACCTCTACCAGCTCTACGCGCTGTCGGGCTGGAGCAGCCATGCCTGGATCCGGACCGTCCGCCACCGCGCCTTGGTCCTGCACGGCGACCGCGACCCGGTCGTGCCGTTGGCCAACGGCCGCTTCCTGGCCGGCGCGCTGCCCCACGGCCGCCTCGAGGTGATCAGCGGCGCCGGTCACCTCTTCCTGCTCGACGAGCCGCAGAGCGTGATGCCGGCGCTGGGGTCGTTCCTCGGGTCCGATTAGCGGCGCGGGCGCCGGGCCAGGTCGATCTCGCCGCTGTCCACGTCGTGGCCGGCGGCGCAGCGCAGCGAGACGCTGACGGCTTCTCCGCAATCGCGGTGGAGCAGCTCGACGGGGCCACCTCGATCGTCGAGCCAGCGGTCGCCCCACTGCATCAGCGCGGCCAGAACCGGGAACAGGTCGGCGCCTTTCGCCGTGAGGCGATATTGCTGGCGGGTGCGCTGGCCTGGCTCGCGGTAGTCCTCGCGCTCGAGCAGGCCCTCGTCGACCAGCTCGCGCAGGCGTGCCGCCGTGGCCGGCTCGCTCAGTCCGACGCGCTCGGCGAAGTCGTCGAACCGGGTCGTGCCGTAGAACGCCTCGCGCATGATGAGCAGGGCGGACCGGGTGCTCACCGCCTCGAGCGCCTTGGCGATCGTGCAGCGCTCGGCCGTCCACGCACCGCGTGGATCGAGCTGTCCGGTCATTCGAAGGGCACTGGTCATGACCGAGATGATAGCTGACTTTTGTGTCCTTTAGCCAGTGTGGTAGGATCGCTGACTATGTCCGATCTAAGCCAGCCTCCCGATGGGGGCCGAGAGAACCCATACCTCGTCCTGGTCATCGTCTGCGCCGGCGTGGTGCTGGCCAGCCTCGACCTGTTCATCGTCAACGTCGCGCTCCCGTCGATGGCCCGGAGCTTCGGCTCCAGCGGGCTGGGCGACTTGTCCTGGGTCCTGAATGCCTACGCGATCGTGTACGCGGCGCTGCTGGTCCTGTTCGGCCGGCTGGCCGACCGTTACCGGCGCGAGCAGGGGTTCCTGATCGGCGTGGCCGTGTTCGTCGCCGCATCGGCAGCGTGCGCCGCGGCGAGCAGCCTGCCCATGCTGATCGCGTTCCGGGTCCTCCAGGCGGCCGGCGCTGCCTTGCTGACGCCCACCTCACTGGGTCTGATCCTCGCCACCTTCCCGCCCGAGCGCCGCTCGTCGGCCGTCCGGGCCTGGACCGCGGTCGGGGGGCTGGCCGCGGCGCTCGGGCCAGCGGTCGGCGGCGTGCTCGTCGCCGCGAGCTGGCGCTGGGTGTTCCTGGTCAACGTGCCGATCGGGCTGGCCGCGCTGGTGGCCGGCCGGCGGCTGCTCCCCGAGGTCCCCGGGCACCCGATCCGCCGCCCCGACGCGCTCAGCG
>JAFASQ010000486.1 GCA_019244395.1 Solirubrobacterales bacterium
GAACGAGCGGCTGCCCACCCGCCATAGGGCCTGCCCGGTCGACAGCATCGAGATCAGCCGCGCCTCGTTCTCGGATAGGCCCAGCAGGGTTCGTGTGAGCGGCACCTGGCTCTCGTCCTGGTGATAGACGATCCGGGTCGAGGCGTCGGCGACCAGTCCCTCCGCGATCCTGGCCGCGCGCGACCCGGCGTCACCCGCCGCGGCCAGATCCGCCAGCTTGTGCAGGACGACGAGGTTCATCACCCCGAACTGGCGCGCCAGCTTGAAGTTCGACTGAAACCACTCGCCGAGGCCGGTGTGCTGGACGATCTTCCACGACTCATCGGCCACGTTGATCAGGCGCTCGCGCCCCGGACGCTCGGCCATTCTGGCCAACAGCGCACTCATCCACGCGCTGGCGCAGGCCATCAGGATGCCCACCGCGGGCGAATCCTTGACCGCGTGCAGGTCGAGCACCAACAGCCTGGCGTCAAGGTCGAGGCCCGGCGTGGTCGGACCGTCGAACATCCCGCGCAGCGGTCCCTCGCACAGGTCCTGGATGGCCAGCGCGGCGCGTCGCACGTCGTGCGCGAGCCGCTCCGGCGTGGTGCGAAGTCGCTGCGCCATGTCCGCCACCGGGTCAAACAGAGCCTTGGCGATATCCGGGAGGGTCGGCTCGGCCACGCCGCTTACGCGCACTGTATGAAGCGCCTCGCGCAGCCCGGCCGCCTCGATCTGGGTGAGCGGCGCGCCGAGCGCTGTCACCGTCACCGCCCGGAGCAGCTCGAGTTGCGCGTGCTCCTCGGGGCGGGAGGCAAGCGGGTTCAGCCGCACTGACCCGCCCGGCTCGAGCGAGATCGGCGTCACCCCTGTCGCCGCGCACAGCGGCCCGTACTCGCGCTTGACGTCGAGCACGAACGCGCGACGTCCGAACAGCAGCATCCGCCACAGGAGCGTCTTGACCAGCGCACTCTTTCCCTGCCCGAGCTTGCCGAGGACGATCCCATTCGGGTCGTCGAGGGTCCCGTCTCCATAGAGGACCCACGGGTCGTAGCAGAAGGCGCCGCCGCTCGAGTCTCGACCGATGAACACGCCGCGCGGACCGAGGCCGCCGCTCGCCACGAACGGGTAGATGGCCTGAGCGTGCCGCGTGGTGACGCGGTGGCCGGGACGCTCTGCCGTCGGCCCCCTCACCGCTGCCGCCCCGATCTGCGCCCGAGCGCGTACGCGACGCCGCCGATCACGCCGAGGAGGATCGCGATCCTGCCGTCGCCGTGGGCCACGGGCCGCACCAGGTCGTCGTAGAGCAGGCGCGCCACCAAGTAGTGCCCAAGGTAGGAGAGGAGCGTGGCGGCTCCGGCGATCACCGAAGCCCCCGGCACAAAGGCAGCGTGAACGCGAACGCGTCGGCCTGTTGGCCGTACATCCGGTGCAGCTCGAGCCGAGCGCGGACCGCCTGCTCGTGGACCTCGGCGCAGGCCCGACGCAGATCATCCTGGTCATGGCCGGACACGGTGACGAAGCCGGCCAGCCGCACCTCGGCGTGGCCGGCCGCGAGCTCGGCCTCGCGGCGCACGGCCGCCTCCTGTCCCTGGCGCTGGCGGGCGGTCTCGGCTTGTCCGAAACGGTGGCGCAGCTCGCGGTCGGCGCGATCACGGGTGATGGCCGCCTCGGCCTCCCGGGTCGAGCGCTCCGGGGCGATCGGCTCGAACGTCACCGCCACCGTCCGCACCACGCTCGAGCGTCCCAGCAGCGCGTCCATGAACATCGGCGAGACCTCCACGCGCGGCCACTCGCCGATCCAGAACGTGGCGTGCAAGGCGCCGTCGCTGCGGTAGTGCTCCCAGTGCTCGCGGGTGCCGAGCGGCCACGCGTTCGTTTCAGCGAGACCGTCGCGGGCGGGGTCGGCCGCCTCGAGACCGGCGAGCTCGGCTCGAGCGTACGGGTCAAACGCAGTCCGCAGCACGCGCGCCAATTGACCCGCCCCGAGCGCCCCGAGCACCGACACCTCCGCCGCCTCGAGCCCGTCGGCAATCCGCTCGGTCTGCTCGATGAGTCCCCGCATGCTCCCGTCGCGCCCGCCGGCCCCGCCGCGTCGAGAATCGATCTGGACCGCAATCAAGACCTCGTGCTCATGGGTCGCGCGCGTCGTGGCACCGATGAGCTCGAGGTAGGACTCGATCATCGGCGTGCCCCGCAGCGGAACGGCGGGATCGCGCTCGTCATGCAGCCACCGGGCCAACTCGTCGCCCTGCGCGGGGACCGTCCGCTCGAGCCATTGGATCCTCTTGACCGCGCCGCCCGCCGCGCCCGAGAGGAGCAGCCCCCAACGGGCCAAGCGCCGCTCCTGGGCCTCGGGGTCGAGCAGTGAGAACGCGATCACGCGACAGGCCAGGACCGCGGTCAGGCGCCGGCGCCCCTGCTCGCATAGCACCCCGAGGGCGCGGTCCTGGTAGGGAACCTCGAGGATCCGCACGCCCTTCACGGGCGCCGGCGGGTGCGGCCGGGGATGGGTGAGCAGGCGGCGCCAGGGCGCTGAGCGCTCCGCGGCGAGCATCCCGGCCGTCGGCGCATTCGAGCAGAAGCCCAGCCGCGCCGGCGCCTGGCGAAGCGCGAAGGCCAGCGCAATCGGCGCCCACTCCTGAGGAGTGCGACGCGCTACCGGTGCGAACGCGATGGCCAAAGACGCTGCGAGGCTGATGACAGCCAGGAACGCGCCGGGCGGCGTCGGCTCGCGATCCAGGACGAGGAGTGCCGCCGTCGCGCCGGCCGCGATCACCGTTGCCTGGCCGGGACGAAGCTGGCCCAGGATCCCGCGGCGCTCCACGGGGCCGAACCGGTAGGTCAGGCGCTCGCCGCTCATTCGGCGTCCGCGTGAGGCCAGACCGGAGTGCCGGCGAAGTTTGCTCCGAGCTCAAGCACGGCCATGTCGTCCCACCGCCGGCGGGCGCCGGCTGATCCGGCCGTCGGTTCCGGTATCGGGGCGGCGCCCCCGCCGTTCTCGGCGCCCCCGCCGCCTTCGGCAGGTCTGCCGCGTTCGGCACCCCCGCCGCCTTCGGCAGGTCTGCCGCGTTCGGCACCCCCGCCGCCTTCGGCAGGTCTGCCGCGTTCGGCACCCGCGCCGCCTTCGGCAGGTCTGCCGCCTTCGGCACCTCCGCGGCCGGCGGAGACCCCGCCGCCGGCGGAGACCCCGCCGCCGGCGGAGACCCCGCCGCCGTCCATCCCCAGCTCCGCATCGCGTCTCATCGCCGCGGTCGTGCTCTTCGCCCACTCGTCGCCGCTCCTGGCCAGCCCTGCCGCTCGCTGCGCCGGCATGTCGACGGCGTGGATCTCGCGACGCAACGAGCCCGCCGCCGCCGACGCGATCTCGGCGATCGGGACCAGCCGTAGCAGCGCCCACGGCGAGAACGCGGAGAGCAGGATCAGGACCGAGCCCGCCATCATCTGCGTGATTCCGAAGTGGCCGGTGCCGGCGCTGATTGCCGCCCCGCCCAGCGACAGTACCGCGACGATCGCGAACTTCGACAGGATCAGCGCGACGAGAATCTCGACCGCGCGAACGGCCCATATCCGCCGGGCCGGCCAAGCAAGCGCCGCGAACGCCAGCGGGAGCATCAGCACGACCACGTAGACCGCCGCCTCGCGCAGCAACAGCTCGATCCACAGCGCGAATGTGGCCGAGATCGTGAACAGGCCGATGAGGAAGACGAGAAAGGGCGAGCGTACGAACGCGGTCAGGCCGGCAACCAGGAGGCCGAGCCGTTCGATCAGGTGCGATGCCTCGTCGGCTGCGGCCGAGGAGATCAACCTGCACAGCTCATCGGACGCCGAAAGGAGAAGTGTGGCCAGCGGCGCAACGATCCCGATCGAGATCATCGCCAGTGGCAGGTAGCCCAGCGCCGCCCTGGCCAGCAGCGAGGCATCCGATCGCAGCAACGCCTGGACGGTGGCGGCAAACAGGAAGGGCAGCGTCAGCATTGCCGCGATCGCGGCCATCCGCCAGTAGGTCGAGGAGAACCAGGTCGACTGCAGCTGCGGCGTCGTGGTGGCGCCGAGCGCTGCCGCCGTCTCGTGCAGCACCTCCGACGCGCCGCCCGTGACCCAGAAGCCGATCGCCGCTAGCCCGAGAGCGGTGCTGGCCGTCGCGCCCACCGTTCCCGACCCTCCGCCCAGCAGCGTGGAGACCGCCCCGCCGACGTTTCCGGTGATGAGCTGCTTGCCGCCCTTCAGCAGGGCGCCACCGTTACTCAGGACGCCGCATGCGATGCCGATGGCCTTGTTGACCACACCGGCGACCCCACAGGCGGCATTTGGGACGTTGAGCTCGGAGACCGGCTGGTTGGGCGCCACCGCCCCAGCCGCCGGGCTCGCCTCCACCGCCGGGTTTGCGGCCGCCACCGGGCTCGCCTCCACCGCCGGGCTCGCCACCACCGCCGGGTCTGCGGCCGCCGCCGGGCTCGCCACCACCGCCGGGTCTGCGGCCGCCGCCGGGCTCGC
>JAFASQ010000148.1 GCA_019244395.1 Solirubrobacterales bacterium
CGCATGGCCCGGATCCCGCACGCGGGATCGGTGATCCGGTGGCGTACGAGCAGGCTGATCAGCGCCCCGAACACGATCACGCCGAGGTGACGGACGCGATCCGTGGTCAGCTCCGCGCCCAGCCGGCGCGACCCTGAGACGAAGTCGGCCTGGCCGTCCAAGATGGGCTGAACGACGCTCGCGATCTCCTCGGGTTCGTACTGCCCGTCGGCATCGATCGTGGCGATGAGGAGAGCGCCGCGGGCCCGGGCCAGCCAGTAGCCCAGCCGCAAGGCCGCGCCCTGGCCGCGGTTGACGGGCACGTCGCACACCAGCGCTCCCGCGCCCGCCGCACGCACCGCGGTCAGGTCCCGGGCGCCGTCGACAACCACGATCACCTCGCTCTTCAGCCCGGCCGAATCGCGGGGAATCTCGCCGACCACCTCCGCCACCGTGGGCTCCTCGTTGTAGGCGGGGATGACGATGGCCAGCGGCGCCCCCACGCCGGGTGGGTGGACCCCGAGGAACGCCACGGCCGCGTCGCGCTCATCAGCCGAGAGCCGCGCGAGCTCGGCCTCGAGATCGAAGCCAGGGCGTACCTGCGTCGAAGCTTGTCCGGACACCGTGCTCATGACGCGTTCACCGGCGCCACCGGCATCCCGGCCACGATCGTGTCCATATCGGCCGCCGACCACTCATCCCAGACGCCTCGTACCCCGTCGGCGAATCCATAACGCGGCGACCACCCGGCCGATACGGCCCGGCTGGGGTCGACGATCACCGCCGGCATCTCGCCCGGCCGGGCCGGCCCGTGGCGCACCGAGAGCGGAGCGCCCGTGACCTCGCGCACGGCGTCGACCACCTCGAGCACCGACAGCGACTTGCCCGACCCGATCACGATCGGCCCGTTCCAGTCCTCGCGATCGAGGCCCAGGCGAACCGCCGCGATGACGTCGCCGACATGAACGTAGTCGCGGACCTGACGGCCGTCCCCGTAGATCTCGAACTCGCGCTCGAGCCGGATCGCGCGCATCAAACGAGCGACGATGCTGTCCTTGGCCTGCATGCCCGGGCCGTACACATTGGTCAGCCGCAAGCAGACGCAGCGCACGCCGTAGGAGGCGGTGTACGCGGACATCAGCATCTCGCCGGCCGCCTTCGTCGCGCCGTACGGGGTGAGCGGGTTCAGGACCGCGGTCTCCACGATCGCCGGCGCCTGCATCGGGCCGGTCACCGCATTGGTCGAGGCAAAGACGAGTGAGCGCACACCAGCCGCCCGAGCGGCCTCCAGCAACCGGTGTGTGCCGGCGACATTCGTGTCGAATGTCGCCTCCGGATTCTCGACCGAACGCAGCACCGACGTCACCGCGGCGAGGTGCACGACCGAGTCGATGCCGCCGGCGAACGCGCCGTCCAAGACCTCGGGGTCCGCGATGTCACCGACCACGATGTCGACCGACGCCTCCGGGTGCGGCTTGGAGTCGACCACCCGGACGTGGGCCCCCGCCGCGGACAACGAGGCCACGGCGTGGCGCCCGATGAACCCCGAGCCACCGGTCACCAGGACCCGGCGCCCTTGCAGGCCCGACGCCTCGCTCACGTCTGTGCCAGCGCGCCGGCCGACGTGTGCGGCAGCTCGTTGGTCGTGGCCCGCCAGCTCACCGTCGGCATGATCGCGGCCAGGTCGACCCGATCCTTGTGGCGCTCGACGACCTCGAACAGGTGGTCGATCAGCGCCATCGAGAGCAGCGTCGGCTTCAGGCCGAGGTCGACCAGCGCCGTGTGCTTGGCGTTGTAGTAGTGGTCCTCGGCCTCGACGCGGGGGTTGTCGACCATTTCGATCGTGGCCTCGCCGGGATACTCCTCGGCGATCGTCTCGGCGATCTGGCGGACCGACAGGTGCTCGGTGAACTGGTTGAACACGCGGAACTCGCCCCGGTCGGCCGGATTCTCCGAGGCGAGCCGGATACATTCGACCGTGTCGACGAGGTTGATCAGGCCGCGCGTCTGCGAGCCGTTGCCGTACACGGTCAGCGGGTGCCCGAGCACCGCCTGGATGACCATCCGGTTGAGCACGGTGCCGAACACGCCGTCGTAGTCGAAGCGGGTGGCCAGGCGCGGGTCGAGCTTGGTCTGCTCGGTGTCGGCGCCGTACACCACGCCCTGGTTGAGGTCGGTGGCCCGCATGCCCCAGATGCGACACCCGAACTCGATGTTGTGGCTGTCGTGCACCTTGGAGAGGTGGTAGAAGGACCCCGGGCGCTTCGGATACAGCACGCGATCGCGCCGCCCGTTGTGCTCGACCTCGAGCCACCCCTCCTCGATGTCGATGTTGGGCGTGCCGTATTCGCCCATCGTCCCCAGCTTGACCAGGTGAATGTCGCGGTCGATGTCGGCGATCGCGTACATCACGTTGAGCGTGCCGACGATGTTGTTGGTCTGCGTGTAGACGCAGTGCGCCTGGTCGATCATCGAGTAGGGAGCGGCGCGCTGCTCGCCGAAGTGGACGATCGTGTCCGGCCGGAAGTCGCCCACCATCTTGTGGACGAACGGCGCATCGCACAGGTCGCCCACGTAGGACCCGATGGTGTTGCCGGAGACTTCGGCCCAGGCGGTCACTCGCTCCTCGAGCGTGCAGATCGGAACCAGGCTCTCGACGCCCATCTCCTCGTCGTAGCGGCGCCGGGCGAAGTTGTCGTTGACCGCCACGTCATGCCCGAGGGCGCCCAGATGAAGGGCGGTCGGCCACCCGAGATATCCGTCACCGCCAAGAACCAAAATTCGCATGTAGCCGCTCCAATGCCTGACGTTCGACTCGGGGGGAAGATCTTCAGCGCTCTAGGCCGATGAGGCGGCGCGTCGATAGGCCAAGTTCCAGGCAATCCATGGCCCGCGAGCGCACGAGGATAGCCGACGGACCGTACGCAACCTGTAAGAGCGCTTTCGCAGCTCCCGCCGCGGCTCGCCGGACATTGTCTAAACCTTCCCCAAGAGATTAGAGGACGTTCACCAAAATGAGCGCCGCCCGACCGCGTTGGCCTCGGCCGCTACTGCTACCGTCCGCGCCGCCCCCGTGTCCGAGCAGACCATAGACGCGCCGCCCCTCGAAGTCCCCGCCGAGCCGCCGCCCAGCGCGCGGCGCGAGCGCCCGCGCGCGGATCTCGCGGAACTCGCCTACCGCTACCGGTGGGTGCTCACGGCGGCCGGTCTGCTGATCGTGTCGCTACTGATCGTGCTGTACGCCAGCGCCCGGCCCGGCTACGACCCGTACGGATGGCTGGTGTGGGGCAAGCTGACCATTCACCTCAAGCTGGACACGAACGGCGCTCCGTCGTGGAAGCCGCTTCCTTTTCTCTTTACCGTCCCCTACGCGGTCGTCGGGCACTACGCCCTGTGGCTGTGGATGGTCACGTCGGTCGCGATCTCGCTCGGCGGGGTCATCTTCGCGTGGCGGATCGCCTTCCGCCTGACCTACTCGCGTCCGGAGCGCCGCTACGCCTCCTACGTGGCCGGCTTGTTCGCCGCCGTGTTCGTCCTGCTGATGCAGGATCCGATCGCGCCGGCCAACTACATGCACTACCTCCTCAGCGCAGAATCGGACACGATGATCGTGGCCCTCTGCCTGGCCGCGGTCGACTTCCATCTCGAGGAGCGGCACCGGTGGGCGTTCTGGATGTGGTTCCTGGCGGGGCTCGGCCGACCTGAGGTGTGGCCGTTCCTCGGCCTGGCGGGCCTGTGGCTGTGGTGGAAGGACCCGGGGTTCCGGATCTGGCTCTACGGCGCGCTGGGCGCGCTGGTGGTCCTCTGGTTCGTGATTCCCGGCATCTCCTCCAAGAGCTTCTTCACCGCCGGCAACATCGCCCAGAACTCCCCGCGGGCGGTGCACGGCAACAAGGTCACGGGCACGGTCGACCGCTTCCACGAGCTCGAGGCGAACCCGGTCTGGATCCTGGCCTTGCTGACCGTGGCCTGGGCGATCTGGCGGCGCAAGCTGGCCATCCTCGCGCTCGCCGCGGGCGCGCTGGCCTGGCTGATCATCGAGATCGCCTTTGCCCTCAAGGGCTACCCGGCGGTGCCGCGCTACATGTTCGAGGCCGGCGCGGTGGTGGCGATTCTCGGGGCCGTGTTCGTGGGCCGGATCGTGCATGAGCTCCCCGGGCTGATCGTGCAGCTTGTCCACCGGATCGACGGGGCCCGGACATCGGCTCGGCTTGCGGCGCTTCTCGGCACGTGGGGAACGGTCGTGGCCATCGTCGTCGTAGCCGGCTCAATGTTCGGTGCCGTCCACCGGCAGTACCGGCTCGAGCGCCTGGACCTGCGCCACGAGCGCGCCCGCACCGCTCAGATCGGCCGCCTCTCCACGGTCGTCTCGACGCTCGGCGTCTCGAACATGTTGGCCTGCGGGCAGCCCAACATCCCGATCGCCTATCAGAGCGTGTTTGCCTGGTACGCCGGAATCAAGACCGGCGTGCTGTACGTCAGCCCGGGCTACCTGAAGGCGCACCCGCACCCGCTGGTCAACGTCTACCCGATCGCCGGCGGGTGGAAAGTGTTCCCGAGCCACGTGGACGCTGCCCATGCGGCGGCGTGCCACCGCATGCGCTTCGTTCTGCGGCGCTGACGCCGTGACCCCGCGGCGCGCGACCACGCTGCGCTCGCGGCGCGCGAGGATCCGCCGCCGCCGGGTGGCCGCGTTCGCGGGCCTGGCCGCGTTCGCGGGCCTCGCCGCGCTGATCGTCCTCGGCGTCGCCATCATCAGCTCCGCCGGGAAATCCGGTCCGCCGCCCCTGCCCCTGCCCGGCATTGGCCGGCCGGCCAAGCCGGGCGACCCATTCGCTTACGTGCCGGAGCGCCAGGCGGACTTCGTCGTCCGCGCCACCGCCGGCTCAGCCCACGTCCTGTTCGTCAAGAGTCCGGGCGGCGCCCTCGCCACCGCAGCCCGGGTAGCGGCGTTCCGGCCGCTGATCGACTCCGCCGTGACCGGCACCGGCGTCGACCCCGGCCTGCTCGAGGCGCTCGTGTTCGTCGAGAGCGCCGGCCGTCCCGCGGTCATCGCCGGCGGCGACCCGGCGAGCGCCTCCGGCCTGACGCAGATCCTCGCCCAGACCGGCCAGTCGCTGCTCGGGATGCACATCGACCTGGCCCGAAGCCGCCGGCTCACCGCGCAGATCAATGATGCGGGGGCCCGCGGCCAGGACGCCCGCGTCGCCCGTCTGGTTCGGGCCCGGGCCAAGATCGACGACCGCTTCGACCCGAGCCAGGCGCTCGCCGCCACCGTCCGCTACCTCCAGATCGCCGAGCGGCGCTTCGGGCGCTGGGATCTGGCCTTCGAGTCCTACCACATGGGGATCGGAAACCTGCAGAGCGTGCTGAACGAGTACGACTCCGGCCGGGCCGTCCCCTACGTCCAGCTCTACTTCGATACGGCACCCGACCACCGCCCCGCCGCCTATCGCCTGCTCGCGAGCTTCGGCGACGACTCCTCGCTCTACTACTGGCGGCTGCTGGGCGCCGAGCGGATCATGGGCCTTTACCGAACCGACCGCCCGGGGCTGGCGCGGCTGGTCGCGCTCCAGACGGCGGCCGGATCGAACGCGCGGGTCCTGCATCCGGGAGACCTCGACCGCCCGTTCGGCGACCCCACCGCGCTCGATCGCGCCTATGCCGCGCGCGCGGTCCTGCCGCTGCCCTCGAACGCGGGGCGACTGGGGCTGCGGTATGACCCGGGGATCGGCGCCCTGGCGTCGCGCCTCGGCGTCACGCCGGCGCTCTACCGCGGGCTGCGCCCGCCGGCGCTCGACCTGCTGATCGCGCTGGCTGCCCGGGTCAGGTCACTCTCGGGTTCGCCCGCGTCGATCCTGACCGTGACCAGCGCGGTGAGCGATCTGCGCTACCAGCAGCTGCTCGGCGTGAGCGATCCTCCCGCCGCCGGCGGCTGGTCGTTCACGATCGCCCGCCGCTACGCCGGCAGCGCCCAGGCCGCCGCCTTCCAGGCCATGCTCGACCGCCTCCAGGCCCTCGACCTGATCGCGTGGGAGCGGTACCCGTCGGAAATCGAGATCACCGTGGCGCGCGACGCCTCGCAAGCCCTCGTGCATGGGCCGTGACGCGCCAGTCGCGATACGTTCACGTTCCGCCAACCGATGACCGACGCGATCCGCACCCCGGACGAGCTTCTGGCCGGCCTGCCCGACTTCGCCTTCGACCCCGTGTATCGCCAGGTCGACGGCCTTCGCCTCGCCCACCTCGACGTCGGCGAAGGCCCACCCGTCGTCATGCTGCACGGCGAGCCGACCTGGTCTTTTCTCTGGCGCAGAGTGATCCCGCCGGTGCGCGGCGCGGGGTACCGCGTGATCGCCCCCGACCTGCCCGGCTTCGGCCGGTCGGACAAACCGGTCGACCTCGGCTGGTACAGCTACGACCGCCACACCCGCAGCGTCGCCGCGCTCCTGCAAGACCTCGACCTCCGCGACGTCACCATCGTCGTGCACGACTGGGGCGGCCCCATCGGGTTACGCCTTGCCGTTGAGAGCCCCGATCGCATCGCGCGCATGGTCGTGCTCGACACCGGCCTGTTCACCGGCCGGCAGCGGATGACCGATGCGTGGATGGCGTTTCGGGACTTCGTCGAGCGCACGGAGGACCTGCCGGTCGGCCTGCTCGTGCGCCGGGCCTGCCTGCACGACCCGGGCGACGAGGTCATTGCCGCCTACGACGCGCCGTTCCCGAACGCCGCCGCCAAGGCGGGAGCCCGAGCGTTCCCGCTCATGCTGCCCACCTCAGCAGACGCGCCGGGCGCCGCCGCCGGCATGCGCGTGCTCGACGCGCTCCGTGGCGACACGCGTCCCAAGCTGTTCCTGTGGGCGGACTCGGATCCGGTGCTGCCGCTCGAGACCGGCCGGCGGTTCGCCGCCGCGCTGGGCGGCCAAATCGATCACGTGATCGCCGGCGCCAGCCATTTCCTGCAGGAGGACGCCGGCCCCGAGATCGGCCGCCTGATCGCCGAGTGGCTGGCCGCCTGATCGCCGAGTGGCTGGCCGCCTGATCGCCGAGTGGCTGGCCTCGGGACCCGTCTAAGCTGCGCTCTTCTCGTGCTCCGCCGGGGCCGCGCCGGTCATCGTTCGCGCCATCCGCTCGTCGTAAGCCGCGCGCGCACTGCGGTCGGGGGCCAGCAGCAGCTGGTCGCCCTTGCTTAGGCGGATGATCCCCTCGGCCACGCGACGCGGTATCAGCCCCTTCAGCCGCATGAGTGCCCCCACTGACTTCGGCACGTAGATCTCGAACTTCCCCGTCTGGAGCAGCTCGACGATCGCTTGGGCGACTTCCTCGGGCTCGGCCGTCGGGAAGCCCCGCGCCCGCGACACGCCCGAGTAGAGCTCTGTGTTGACGCCGATCGGCAGCACCTGGTGCAGCTCGATCCCGGTATCCCGGAGCTCCGAACGCAGGGCCTCGGTCAACCCAACCACCCCATGCTTGGTGGCGGCGTAGGTGGCGCCACCCGGGAAACCGATCTTGCCGGTGATCGAGGACAGCTGCACGATGTGCCCGCGGCCCCGCGGAGTGAAGCGCTCGACGGCCAGCTTGGAGCCGAGGATCACCCCGTGGAGGTTGACGTCGAGCAGCCGCTGGGCGCACGCGTCGGTCTCCTCCGCGAACGGGCCGATCGGCATGATGCCGGCGTTGTTGACCAGCACCTCGAGCGGACCCAGTTGCCGCTCGACCTCGTCCAGGAAGCGGGCAAAGCTCTCACGATCGGTCACGTCGAGCGGCAGGCCGATCGTCCCCGCCCCCAGCTCCGACGCCGTCTTCTCGGCCAGCGGCGCGTCGATATCGCCGATTGCCACCCGCGCGCCCTGAGCGATCAGCGCCGCGGCGGTGGCACGGCCGATTCCACGGCCACCACCGGTAATCGCGACCACCTGGCCGTTCAGGGATCGCAAGTTCTTTGCCATTAGCAGTCCTCCTCTTGACGTTGCCCCTGCAAGTTAACAGGGTGCGAGGCTCTGCCATACCTCCTGGCTGACCAGCCAGTCAACCTTCACAGCCGGATTGACCACGGCCCGGGAACGCAGCCAAGACCGCTGCGGGCTACCGCGGCGCCGGCGGTCCCGGCGGGTCAACAATGTCGCGCCCGGTGGGGCGGAGCTCCGGGTCGAGCTCGAGCTGCCAGTAGTAGCGGGTGAAGGTGATGCCGGCGCGGAACTCGCCGACGTGCGGCTCGACCTCCTCGCCACGCGCCATGCGCACGATCAGCTCCGGATAGGTGCGGCCGGGCAGCGCGGCGTACATGGGGGCGGGGAAGGCGCCGCCGAAGCGCGTGTTGACGTCGGTGATCCCGAGGCCAATCTGGCGATCGCGGAAGGCCTGGATGGTGGCGGGCCCGCGGACCCCCAAGGCTTCCGCCACCCGCCGGCCGAGATCGATCAGCTCCTCGTCCGCGATCACCGTTCCCTTGATCGACTCGCCGCCGCGCGACTCGATCATCGTCCGGGGGATGGCGTTCAGGCAGCGCCCGCGCAGATCGCACAGCACGTCGATCGAGAACTCCGGCCCGTCCATGAAGCGCTGCAGCATCGTCGGTTCGCGGACGTAGTCGACGAAAAACGAGGCGGCGCGCTCGTCGTCGGCGCGGTGGATCGAGCGGGCACCCGACCCCCAGCGCGGCTTCACCATCACGGGAAAGGCCTCGACCGCCTCCCCCGGCAACACGGTGGGCGGCGAAGGCAACTCCAGCCGCGAGAGCAGCAGGTGTGTCTCGTACTTGTCGAACGTGGCGCGGGCGATCTCGGGATCAGGAGCGAACGCGGGCAGCTCGCCGGCCTCACGCGCCACCGCGAGAACCTCGAGGTCCAGGTCGGTGAGCGGCACGACGGCGCCGACGGCGAACTCGTCGCACAGTGCGCGCAGCGCCGGCACGTACTGGGGATCCTCGATGCGCGGGACCTCAAAACGCCGGTGCGCCGCGTACTGGGCCGGGGCCAGCGGATTCGGGTCCGCCGCGACCACACGGGCGTGCTGGGCGAACGCCGAAACGATGTCGTAGCGCTTGCCGACGCCGGTCAACAGAATCGCTACGTCTGGCTCGGCGGGATCCATCCACCCCTCTCTCCCTTGTAGATGCCCTGGCCGTCCAGCACCATCCGCACCGTCTGGGCCAGGATGTGGAGATCCAGCCGCAGCGAGCGGTGCTCGACGTACCACAGGTCGAGCTCGATCCGCTCGGGCCAGGGCAGCGCGGCGCGGCCGTTCACCTGCGCCCACCCGGTGATCCCGGGCTTCACCGCGAGCCGGCCGCGCTGGCGCTCGGTGTACTGCTCGACCTGGACCGGCAGCGTCGGGCGCGGCCCCACGATCGACATCTCGCCGCGCAGGACGTTCCACAGATTCGGTAGCTCGTCGAGCGAGTAACGGCGCAGGAACGCCCCGATCCGGGTGATCCGGTCGTCGCCCTCCTGGATGGCCAGGCCGGCGCCGGTGAACTCGGCGCCGCGAACCATCGTGCGCAGCTTGTAGATCTTGAACAGCTCGCCGTCCTTGCCCGCGCGGGTCTGCGTGTAGATCGGGTGACCCGGCGACTCGAGCCGGATCGCGAACGCCAGCAGCGCCACGACCGGCGCCGTCAGCACACAGCCGACACCCCCGATGGCCAGATCGATGGCTCGCGCCGAATAGCTCATCGCGTCCCTCCCGCCGGCTCCCAGCCCGCCGATGTTCCATGCACCAGCCAATCCCACAGCCCGGCCGCCAGCGATGCCGTGGTGAGCACGTAATAGCGCGCGAGCAGCATCGGCCGGACCGGCACCAGCCGCGCGAGCGCCGCGGCTAAGAGCACGCCGCCCTGGACCGCCAGCGTCACCGGGTACACCCACCCCTGCCCGAGGAGAACCAGGTTGGCGAGCAGAGCGATGACATGCAGGAACGGCGTCAAGTACCGGAGGATCCGGTGCGAGACGATCATGAACGCGTACGTCGGGTCGTAGCCGCGGGGCGAGAGCATCCCGCCGCGCAGGACAATCGGCCA
>JAFASQ010000151.1 GCA_019244395.1 Solirubrobacterales bacterium
TTGTGCAAGTTGTAGATCTTGTCGACCGTCTTTGCGCCGGACTTGAGCCTCGTTCGCCCTCCTCGACCGATGGCGCGGGTGATCTGCATCCAATCGACCTGGTTGCCGACCCATTACCCGGAAGCGCCCGAGTCCTCACCCCCCAGGTGGGGGCACTCACGTCCCAGGATGGGGGCAGTCGGTGCGCAGCGGCTGGGGGCAGTCGGTGCGCAGCGGGGGAGTCAATGCGCAGCGGGGGGAGTGAATGCGGCAGCGGGGGCAGTCGACGCGCAGCGGAGAGGGGGGGATTCGAACCCCCGAACGAGGTCAACCCCCGTTACGCGATTTCCAGTCGCGCCCGTTCAACCGCTCCGGCACCTCTCCGTCCGGCCGGCCTAGCGTAGCGCGCCCCGTGGGCGCAGGCCGGAAACGGCGGCGCAGCGCCCGACCTCCAGACGACCGGCCGGCCTGGCGCGGCGCGCCCCGTCGGCGCCGGCCGGAAACGGCGGCGGAGCGCCCGATCTCCAGACGACCGGCCGGCCTGGCGGCGCGCCCCGTCGGCGCCGGCCGGAAACGGCGGCCGAGCGCCCGACCTCCAGACGACCGGCCGGCCCGATCAGATCTGCCAGGCGCCACCGCGCAGCAGGGGCACCTCCCCGCCGCCGGCTTCGATCCCGGTCACCGCCACGTCGTTTGACCCGATCATGAAGTCGATGTGCAGCTCGCTGCGGTTGATCCGCGGCTTGTCCTCGTCGCCGACGGTGAAGTCGAGGGCCTCGCCGAGCGCGATGTGGCTGGCAGCGTTCTCGTCCAGCAGCGTGTCGAAGAACACGGTGTCGAGGCTCCCGATGCGGCTCTCGGCGTCCACCAGCGCGACCTCGCCGAGCCGGGCCGCCCCGGGGTCGCGCTGCGACAGGGTGCGCAGGACATCCGCCCCCTGGTCGGCCTCGATCTCCACCGCACGGCCGTGCTCGAACCGGACGCTCAGGCCGGTGAGGAGCCCTCCAGAGACGAACAGCGGCTTGGTCGAGCGCACGTACCCGTCCACGCGGTCCGGATCGGGAGTGGTGAACACCTCCTCGGTCGGGAGGTTGGGGGCGTGGACGATGCCGTCGACGGTCGAGATGCGGGCGCACTGCCAACGGCTCGACGGGAGCAGGCCCACGGTCAGCTCCGTGCCCGGCCCGTCGAAGCGCAACGCGTCCAGCGTCAATGCGTCGAGCTTGCCGGCGACCTCGACCAGCCCGTCCAACCGCGCCTCCCAGGCGGCCATCGGATCGCGCTCGTCGACCCGGCAGATATGGCCTACCTCGGTCCACAGGCGCTCGAGCGCGTCCGCCGTCGAGCGCTCAGGATGCACGAGCTCGGCCCATCCCTCGGTGGGGCAGGGAGCCGCCGTCCAGTTCGCCGTGCGCTGGTTGACGATCTCGATTGATTCCCGCACGCGCGGGAGCAGGTCGCGACCGAGCAGCGCTGGGTCGATACCGTCCATGATTCGCGGTGCGACCGGCCCGGTCAGCGCGATCACCGCGCACCGGTGCTCACCGAGCGCGCGCATGCGCTGGCCGTACCACGGGGGCACGAATTCGAGCGTCTCCGGCGCCGCGTGCAGCATCCGGGAATGCTTGACGTGGATGTCGAACACCGACAGATCGACGAACTTGGCGCCAGCCTCATAGGCCGACTCGGCGATCGCCCGGGCCAGCGGCTCCTTGCCGGGCTCTGAGCTGATCGCCACGATCTGCCCGGGCTGCACGTTGGCGCCGAACCGGACGACCAGGTCGGCCAGCGCCTGGATCCGCGCTTGGGTCTTGTCGGCGGGCATCGCTCCAGAGCAGGATGCCATGCACGCATCGACAACGATCCCCGCCCGCAGCGACTGGCATCCGATCGGCCGCGCGGCGTAGAGTCGCCGCATGGCGAGCAATCTCGACGAGCGCCGGGCGGCGCTTCTCGAATCCCTTTGCGAGACGATTGTCCCCGGATCGAGCCGCGTGCAGCCCGTCGTCTACATCGACGCGCTGATGTCACACATGACCGCTCCCGAGCGGGACGCGATCACCACCTCGATCGATGCGCTGGCCGACGCGGCGCCCGGCGGAGCCGAGGCGCTCAGAGCACACGCGTTTACGCCGGCCTTCCTCCAGATCCGGGCCCTGGCGATCGAGGCTTACTACAGCGACTTCCTCGCGCCCGGCGCGCCCGGCCCGAGCGCCTACCACGAGATCGACTTCAACTCGCCGCTCGCCATGCGCATCAACAAGGACTGGTCGTATCTCGGGGTGGCCGGATGACCTCGGAGCGCTACGAGGTCATCGTGATCGGCTCGGGCGCCGGCGGCGGGGTCGTCGCCGGCGAACTGGCTGAGCGCGGCCGTTCGGTCCTGCTGCTCGAGGCCGGCGGCCACTACACGGCCGCCGATTTCACGCGCTGGGAGAGCCGAGCCGGACACGACTTCTGGTGGCCGCTGCGCTTCGCCTTCCCGGCCGGCGATCCCGGCCTCGGCCCCGTCACCCTGATCGGCGGGCGGTGCGTCGGCGGGAGCACGGTGATCAACACCAAGGTGGCGCTGCGGGCCTCCCCGCGCGAGCTCGACAAGTGGCATGCCGCCACCGGCGTCGGCCTCGCCCGCGAGGACCTCGACCCCTATTACGACATCGTTGAGCGCTACCTCGGCGTCCGCGAGCGCAGCGACGACTGGGACCTCAAGCCATGTGTGCGGACGGCAAAACGCGGATTCGAGGCTCTGGGTGCCCACCTCGAGCCGACGCGCGCCTACACCGATCACAACTGCATGCAATGCGGATCGTGCCTGCAGGGCTGCCCGACCAACGCCGGCAAGTCGACGATGAACACCTACATTCACCGCAACTGGCTGGGTGAGCATCTCACGCTGCGCCCCAACTCGCTGGTGCGCCGCGTGCTGATCGAGGACGGGGAGGCAACTGGCGTCGAGTACGTCGGGGAGAGCGGCGACAACCAGACGGTTCACGCCGACGCAGTCGTCGTGGCGGGCGGATCGCTCTCAACGCCCCAGATCCTCCTTCGCTCGGGGCTCTCCAACCCCAACATCGGACGCCACCTGGGCCTGCATCCCGCGCAGTTCGTGTTCGGCCTGTTCGACGAGCCGCAGGACGCCCACATGGTGGCCCCCATCAGCTCGCACTGCTTCGACTTCGCCGCTGATGAGGACGGCGGATTCGCGGTCGAGGCGGTGACCATCCAAGACCCGATCGGGTTCACGGTCAGCCTGTGCGACGAGAACGGCCCGATGTGGGGCCAGCCGCTCGTGGATGCCGCAAAACGGTACCGCCGCTGGGTCGGGCTGCTCAACATGTCTAACGACGACAACCACGCGAGCGTCAGCCTCGACGACAGCGGCCAGGAGGTCTTCCTCGCGGATTTCCAGCCGAATGAGATCGACCGGATCAACGCCGCCCGCGAGTTCTCGACCAAGGTCCTCAAGGCGGCCGGGGCAACCCAGATCCTGTGGTCCGGCCTGGCCACCACCCACATGCAGGGCAGCTGCCGGATGGGGGCCGATCCCGCCACCTCGGTCGTCGACCCCCACTGCCAGTCGCACGAGGTCAAGCGCCTCTATGTCGGCGACAGCTCCTTGCATCCGCGCACGCTGTCGGTCAACCCGTCGCTGACCATCATGGCTCTCGCCACCCGGCTGGCCGACCACCTCGATCGAGGGGCAGGCGGTCAGCTCGAAGCCCCGCGTCGCGAGCAGCTCGTCGCGTGACCGCCGCCGGTCAGCTCGAAGCCCCGCGTCGCGAGCAGCTCGTCGCGTGAGCGCCGCCACGCCCGCGCACGGCCTGTTCGCCCAGCCACGGACCGTCGACTCGCTGGCCGACCTCCTGGCGAACGTCTGGCAGTTCGGTTACGTGACCACTGACCTCGATCGAGCGACCACGTTCATGGCCGAGCGCTTCGGACTCGAGCACTGCCTCCGGCTGCCGTCGGACACGGCGACGTTCCTCGTCGGCGATCAACCGGCCGAATGGGACGTCAAGATCGCGATGGGCGCCCGCGGGGGCATGATCGTCGAGCTGATCGAGCCCGTCGCCGGCGAGATCGAGTTCTACACGCGTGTCCTGCCGCCAGGCGGCGAGTTCGCGATCCGCCTTCATCACGTTGCGACGTTCACGGCCCCCGGCGAGGACGAGTGGGAGAAGATCACCAAGCTGCTCGCCGCGTCGAACCTCAGGGTCGACTACACCGTGCTGATCCCCGGTCGGGTCCGGGCCGGCTACGTCGACACCACCTCCGAGCTCGGGCACTGGCTCGAGATCTGCCAGCTCCAGCGCGAGGACATCGACTTCTTCACCACGCTGGTCAACGACAGCGCGTAGCCACTGGCATCCCCGCGCCGCTCGCGTCATGCTGTGGGGCGACGCACACCCCAAGGAGGAGAGCATGGGCGAGACGACCCTCACCGGGCTGATGATGGACGACTACCCCCTGTCGCTGACCGCGATCGTCGAGCGGGCGGAGCTGCTCACCCCGGAGCGCAAGGTCGTCTACCGGCGAGCCGACGGCAAGGTCCACCGAACCACGATGGGCGATTGCGCCGACCGCGCCCGGCGGCTGGGCGCGGCGCTGGCCGAGCTGGGCATCGGCAACGGCGACCGGGTGGGCACGCTGATGTGGAACCAGCCCGAGCACCTCGAGGCCTACTACGGCGTGCCGTTGATGGGCGCGGTGGTTCACACGCTGAACCCGCGCCTGCACCCTGACGAGCTCGCCTTCATCGCTCAGGACGCCGAGGACAAGGCGATCATCGTCGACGAGTCGCTGCTCGGAGTGCTCGATTCGTTCCGCGAGGCCCACAACTTCGAGCACGTGATCGTCGTGTCCCAGTCGGGCGAGATCCCCGACGGCGCCCGAGGCTACGAGTCGCTGATCGATTCAGCCGAGCCGATGCGCTGGCCGGACCCCGACGAGCGCCGCGCCTGCGCGATCTGTTACACGTCGGGCACGACGGGCCGGCCGAAGGGCGTCCTCTACTCGCACCGGGCGCTCGTTCTGCACTCGTTCATGGCCGCCCTGCCGGATCAGATGAACATCTCCGCGCGCGACACCGTGCTGCCGGTCGTCCCGATGTTCCACGCGAACGCCTGGGGCATCCCCTACACGGCGACCCTGATCGGCGCCTCGCTCGTCCTGCCCGGCCCAAACCTCGACGCCGAGAGCGTGCTCGACCTGCTCGCCGACGAGAAGGTCACGCTCACCGCCGGCGTGCCCACGGTGTGGATGGCCATGCTCAAGGCGATCGAGGCGGAACCCGAGCGCTGGGACCTCAGCGAGCTGCACCGCCTGCTGGTGGGCGGCTCGGCCGTGCCCAAGAGCATGATCGAGGGCTACCAGAAGCACGGGCTCACGATCGTCCAGGGCTGGGGCATGACCGAGACCTCGCCGCTGGCCAGCACGTCGTCGGTGCCGCCCGAGCTTGCCGACGCCTCCCCCGACGAGCAGTTCGAGTACCGGGCACGGCAGGGTATGCCGGCTCCCTTCGTGGATATACGCGCCCGCGGTGACGACGGCGAGCTGATCCCGTGGGACGACGAAGCGATGGGCGAACTCGAGGTCCGCGGCCCGTGGGTAGCGGCAGCCTACTTTCACGGCTCGGGCGCGGAGAAGTTCACGGACGACGGCTGGTTTCAGACCGGCGACGTGGTCCGGATCGACCACCGCGGCAGCATCCGCATCACCGACCGGGCCAAGGACCTAGTCAAATCCGGCGGCGAGTGGATCTCCTCGGTCGACATGGAGAACCTGCTCATGGGTCACCCCGCGGTGGCCGAAGCCGCGGTGATCGCCATGCCCGACGAGAAATGGGATGAGCGCCCGATGGCCGTGGTCGTCCTCAAGGACGGCGCCGAAGCCACCCCCGACGACCTGCGCCAGCATCTATCCAGGCATTTCGCCAAGTGGCAGCTGCCGGAGCGGGTGGAGTACGTCGACGAGATCCCACGGACGGCGACCGGCAAGTTCAAGAAGATCGCGCTGCGTGAACAGTTTGTGAAAGCTGCCGTGTGAACGATGGGTCGGTTGGACCACACAAGACGGCCTGCATTGGTCCCAATTGAAACGGTTCCACGTGCTATACAACTCAGTCGTGGGCGCGGAGGAAATCCAAGTCGCCGCTTCGGCGGAGACCACGCTTGACGGCGTAGTCGTACACGCACGCGACCTCGAGCGCCAGTACGGGGAGGGCGCCACCGCCGTCCATGCTCTGCGCGGCGTGTCGCTCGACGTCCAGCAGGGCCAGCTCGTCGCGGTCATGGGCCCGTCGGGATCGGGCAAGTCGACCCTGATGCACATCCTGGCCGGCCTGGACAAGCCGACGAGCGGAACGGTCACGATCGCCGGCACCGAGATCACCGGGCTCGATGACAACGACATGACCCGGCTGCGCCGCGACCACATCGGCTTCGTTTTCCAGTTCTTCAACCTCCTGCCGATGCTCAGCGCGGAGGAGAACGTCGTGTTGCCGCTCTCGATCGCCGGGGAAAAGCCGGACCGGGACTGGCTCGAGGAGCTGCTGGGTAAGACCGGCCTGACCGACCGCCGCCGCCACCGGCCGTCGGAGCTCTCGGGCGGCCAGCAGCAGCGTGTGGCGATCAGCCGCGCGCTGGTCACGCGGCCGACCATCCTGTTCGCCGACGAGCCGACCGGGAACCTGGACTCCAAGACGGGCGGGGAGATCCTCGAGCTGCTGCGCGACTCCGCGCGCGACTACCGCCAGACGATCGTGATGGTCACCCACGAGGCGCGTGCCGCGTCGATCGCCGACCGCATCATGTTCCTGGCTGACGGACTGATCGTGAAGGAGCTCACCGACACCGATCAGGCCCAGGTGCTCGAGGTGATGAGCACCCTGCAGTCGTGACCAGGGTGGCGATCCGAGGCCTCCTGGGCCGCAAGCTGCGCGCGATCCTGACTGCGTTCGCGATCGTCCTCGGCGTGGCCATGGTGAGCGGCACGTTCGTGCTGACGGACACGATCAAGGCGGCGTTCTCGACCGTGTTCAGCCAGGCCTACAAGAACGCCGACGCCGTGGTCACCGGCAAGAGCGCGATCGGGAGCGGAAACAACGGCAACACCAATGCGCCGTCGCTGCCCGCCTCGCTGCTGACCCAGGTGCAGGGGCTGCCGCAGGTCGCGCTCGCCTCCGGCGGGATCTCCGATCAAGCCCAGCTCGTCGGCCGCAACGGAAAGGTGATCTCGGCCGGTGGCGCGCCTGGACTCGCCTTCAGCCACTCGCCCGAGGGCCAGCGCTTCAATCCGCTCAGCCTGACCAGCGGAACCTGGCCGAGCAGCGCCGGCGAAGTCGACATCGACGCGCAGACCGCGAGCAAGCACGGCTACGGCGTGGGCGACGAGATCGGGGTGGTCGCGCGCGGCCCCGTGGAGCGCTTCCGGATCGTCGGCACGGTCAAGTTCGCGAGCGTCTCGTCGCTCGGGGGGGCGACGATGGCGATCTTCACGCTGCCGGAGGCCCAGCGGCTGTTCAACAAACAGGGTCGCTACGACCAGATCAACGTCGCGGCGAAGTCCGGGACCCCCCCGACCCAGCTGGTAGCCGCCATCAAGCCGCTGCTGGGCGCGAGCGCGCAGGTCAGAACCGGGCAGGCCCAGGCGCAGCAGGCCACCAAGGACACCAGCGGGTTCCTCAACATCTTCCAGGACTTCCTGCTCGCGTTCGGCGGCATC
>JAFASQ010000031.1 GCA_019244395.1 Solirubrobacterales bacterium
CAGCCGACGGTGCAGGGATACAACGCGCAGGCGGCAGTCACCCGCGGGCAGATCATCATCGCTGCGGAGATCGCGGTCGAGAGTCCCGACTTCGGTCACCTAGAGCCAACCGCGCGCGCCGCGCTCGGCGAACTAGAGCGTGCGGGGGTGACACAACGGCCGGAGACCGTGCTCGCGGATGCGGGTTACTGGCACAAGAAGCAGATGGAGAGCATCGTCAGCGACGGCATCCAGGTGCTGGTCCCGCCCGACGCCGGTCTGCGCGAAGGCGCCAGGCCCGGGTGGGACGAAGGCATGTACGCGTTCATGCGCCGTGTGCTCGCTAGCGACTACGGCGGCGAGCTCTACAAGCGCCGCAAAGCGACGGTCGAGCCGGTGTTCGCGCAGAACAAGTTCAACCGCGGGTTCCGCCGGTTCCAGCGACGAGGAAGAGCCGCGGCCCGCTCGGAGTGGCGGTTGCAGGCGGCGGTCCACTAACCTGCTCAAGCTCCACAGCCACTGGATCGACCCGGCGATCGCCTGATCCTCCGGGGAGGACCGCCTCCACTCGCAAACTCGCTCGAAGGTCACGGTGAATCGGCCGCGGCCGCCGGGGCTTTGCCCGACAGCCACGGCGAATTGCGGGGCACGCCGCTCACCCAGGTCGCAGACCTGCAATCGCGCTCGCGCGGGCATGGAGCCCGAGCGGGATTCGTGACTGCGTTTTCCCTGTCCGACCGCGACAGCCGGCTGAGCGGCGGTCTCGTCCTCGGCGGCTTGGCTGCTTCGCTTCGTGAGCGGGGCGTCGTGATCACCGTCCCTCTTCGGCTCTGGTGCTGACAGCGGACGCCGATCGCGTCTTCACGTGGATCTCGACTCGGACGGTGTAGCGCTCGTTGAGTCGCTGCGGGCCCGACAAAATTCTCCCCTCAGATGCGCCGCGGGTGGAGAATAGGTTGTTGGCCGCGCCCGGGGTGTGGTTTGCTCGGCTGGTCGGCTTGCTCGAAGCTTCAGCTGGGGCGCTGGCACTCCGTCTGGGAGGCGCAATCTGCATTTGTCCTTGGAGATCGCAATGAGCACATCGGCGCACTCGCCAACCAGCGACCGGTCCGACCTGAGCCGTTCGCGCTTCGAACACATCTACAGGCGGTCAATCGATCACCCGGAAGAGTTCTGGGCAGAGGCGGCTGCCGAGATCGATTGGGTCAAGCCATGGGATCAGGTCCTCGACGGGTCGCGCGCTCCGTTCTACCGGTGGTTCACCGGCGGGCGGTTGAACACCTGCTACAACGCACTTGACCGCCACGTGGAGCGCGGCCGTGCGAACCAGTTGGCGCTGGTCTTCGACTCGCCGGTAACGGCCACCGTAGAGCGGTACACATACCGCGAGCTGTGCGATGAGGTTGCCCGGTTCGCGGGCGCGCTGCGACGTCTTGGGGTCCAGCGCGGCGACAGCGTCGTGATCTACATGCCGAATGTGCCCGAGGCGGTGATCGCGATGCTGGCGTGCGCCCGACTGGGGGCGATTCATTCGGTCGTGTTCGGCGGATTCGCGGCGAACGAGCTCGCCGGCCGGATCAAGGACGCGCGACCGAAGGTGATCGTGTCAGCGTCGTGCGGCATCGAGCCCGGCCGGCTCGTGCCGTACAAGCCACTGTTGGACGGAGCGATCGAGCTCGTGGAGGACAAGCCCGATCACTGCGTGATCCTTCAGCGACCGCAGCTCAAAGCGGAGCTAGACGAGCGCGACATCAGCTGGGAAGACGCCATCGCCGGCGCCGAGCCCGCCGAGTGCGTCGCGGTAGAGGCCACCGACCCGCTGTACATCCTGTACACGTCAGGCACGACCGCTCAGCCGAAGGGCATCGTGCGTGACAACGGCGGTCACGCCGTGGCGCTGAAGTGGTCGATGAAGAACATCTACGGGGTGGAGCCCGGCGATAGCTATTGGGCCGCGTCTGACGTGGGATGGGTCGTGGGTCATTCCTACATCGTGTACGCGCCGCTGCTGCATGGTTGCACTACTGTCCTGTACGAGGGCAAGCCGGTCGGAACACCCGATCCCGGCGCGTTCTGGCGGGTCATCTCTGAACACGGGGTGAGCGTGATGTTCACCGCGCCGACGGCGTTTCGGGCGATCCGCCAGCAGGATCCGGACGGCAACCACGTCAAGCGCTACGAGCTGGCGAAGTTCCGCGCCCTGTTTCTGGCCGGTGAGCGCCTTGACCCGGCGACGCTCAGCTGGGCGGAGGAGCATCTCAAGGTGCCGGTGATCGACCACTGGTGGCAGACCGAGACCGGATGGGCGATTGCCGCCAACTGCGTTGGGATTGAGCAATTGCCGGTCGTGCCGGGCTCACCGACGCGTCCCGCCCCAGGTTGGAATCTCCGGGCACTGGACAGCGACGGCAGGCAGGTCAAGCCAGGTCAAACCGGAGCGCTCGTCGTCAAGCTCCCGATGCCACCCGGCGCCAGCCCCACTCTGTGGAACGCGGAGGATCGGTTCCGTGAGGTCTACCTGTCCACCTTCCCCGGCTACTACGAGACGAAGGACGCCGGTTTCCTCGATGAGAACGGCTACGTGTTCGTGATGGCGCGGACCGACGACATCATCAACGTCGCCGGCCACCGCCTGTCGACAGGCGCGATGGAAGAGGTGATTGCCTCGCACCCAAGCGTGGCCGAATGTGCCGTGATCGGACCGCACGACCGGATCAAGGGACAGCTGCCCGTCGGTCTCATCGTGCTCAAGGCGGGCGTCGACCGCCCGCACGAGGTGATCGAGGCCGAGGTCGTGCAACTTGTGCGTGACCGGATCGGCGCGGTTGCGGCCTTCAAAACGGCCGTCGTCGTAGACCGGCTGCCGAAGACCCGATCCGGCAAGGTACTGCGTGGCACGATGCGCAAGATCGCCGACGGTGAGGGCTACACGCCGCCCGCGACGATCGATGATCCTGCGATTCTCGGCGAGATCGGCACCGTGCTGCACCAGATCGGGTACGGCAGCGGCAGGTCCTAGAACCTTTCGGAGACACACTGTCGAGCCTATAGCGAAGCGTTCACCATCCCATGGTGAACGCGTTAGGCGTAGAGCAGTTAGACCGCAGCCCCATGAGCATCGCTGGCCGGGACCTGCTCTTCTTGTCGCACGGATATCTCGGCGCCCTCATCCGCAGACGCGCTTAGCGCGGATCTCGCACATCTTGGAGGCGTCTGGGTGGGCGACGACCGCCCCACCGGGTACGGAGACGCGCCAGCCGCGCAAACCGGGGAAGAGGCTGAGCGCCCTGGTAAGCCGGCATAGCAGGTTCGCGATGCGAAGCCAACGCGGGTTTGAAAGCAGGTGTGGATCCCGAGCTGCATGACCGCGGTCGACTGCCGCACACCCAGCGTGGTGCGGGAGCGAGCCTCGTGGCCCAGGCTGCTCACGTCGTCGCCGACTCATGTGACTCCCGTAGCCGAACATAGCCTGACCACCGCCGTGGCGCGTCTTCCGTCGCGGTGCAACTCTCGTCGAATCCGCCGCTCACCTGAGCGTCAGGTGACATGGCCGGTGGCGTAACCGGTCAGCCGGACCGGATAGATCACAGCTGGATCACGTCCGTATGCGGTCGCGCCGCCCACGCCAGCGTGCGTCGATGGTGTTGGCTATCTGGACGTACACGCCGACCGCCGCGCCGATGCCGATGACCGATACCGCGATCACTGCGAACGCGGCCAATATCTCGAGCCGCATGGGGCGCACGATAGCGATCAATCCGAAGACAAGTGCTAAGCCGCCGATGAATCCGACGAGGGGGTCCCTGGCCCCGCGCGGCAGCCTGAGCGCCTCGCGCCTGCGCAGTCGGGCATCGACGACGAGGACGAACACGACGGCGAACGGGAGCCAGTCTATGAGCGTCGCGAACACGAACGCGATCGCCTCCCACGCGGAGGTTGCTAAGAGCGCGATCACCACGATGCACACCGGGGCGAGCGCGAGGATCGGCGCGACAGCACGCGTGAATACGTGAGTCCATGGGGCCGCCACCTCTGGCGGGTAAGGATCGTAGTCGTCGTCGAGCCCATCGGTTCCCATTGGAGGTCTTCCCTTCCTACGGGCCCACAGCCAGAACAGAGGAACCATGTAAAAGCCGCCGAGCATGATGAGCATTCCGAAGGGCTGCGGGATCGGGCTGACTCGAGCGCCCGTGCGGCGCAGCAACGGCGTGAACAGGCTCTCGAAACTGGCACGGAAGGGTTGGGTCTTGCTGAGCGAGAGGGTCAGCGTAAACGCCTCCCACACGGTCGCCGCGTGCACCACCATGCTCCGTAGCTGAGCGTGACCTTGCTCATCGAAGTAGAGAAGCCCCCAGCGGTCGACGCGGATTTCGTCGCTCTGGGCTCCCGGAAGCTGCATTGGATTCAGGCGGGGCAACACGTCAGGGAGCGTTTGAGCCGCGGGGAAGTGCTCGCAAATCCGAGCGCGAAACGCGGCGTACTGCGACGCGTCGAGCGGGAGGAGGAAGGCGATCCGCTGCAAGGGGACGTGTTCGGCCGCCATCCGGACCTCCCAACAGAACGAGTCGGTATCGCTGACACGGATGACCGTCAAAGCCGCGATAGCTAGCTTGTCTAGTACCCACTCCTTCCACTGCTCCCGCGCGACGTAGTCGCGCGCCGCTCCCAGAGCCGGGACCCGCTCTGCGGGCGCGCCGAGAGCGACAACCGGTCCGATCCGTCGCAGCACGTTGACCATCTGCTGCTCCTCGCTGCGAAAGCCGAGGGTCGTCCGCTGCGCAGTGAGCGAGTCGTCGGCGAACGAGCGCAGGTAGAGAACGGGTGGGCGATCGGATGAACTGAGGACTTCTGCCGCGGAACGCGCTCTATAGCCGCGGGATCGAACAAGCTTGTGGACTCCTGCGCCCAGGACCATCAGACCCGGTAGGACGAACGGAGGTACGTTCGAGGCGCCGCTGGCGCCTTGAATGACGATGTGAAGCCAGAGGCCCGCAAGCACGAGGCAAGGACCGGCTAGTACCAGGACCAGACCGCTAGCCCGCATGCGACGCCGAGCGACGCGTCGCGAGGCTTCGAATGCGGCGCACCGCCGCTAGCCTCGCACGCCGCCGGGTTGGCGGGGGAGGGGTATCGGCGGTCAGCGACGCTCGGCGTTGACTTGGTCTCCTGACCGACCCCTTGTGTGGCGCGGCTAGTCGTCGACGGCGTGGACTCCGCCAGCGCGAAAAAGACGCCGCCCAAGACCGTA
>JAFASQ010000101.1 GCA_019244395.1 Solirubrobacterales bacterium
CTTTGCCGGCGCCGGCACGCCGTCTCCCGCCGAGGCCGCGCGGGCGCTGCTGCGCGCTGCCGGGCGGCCGGTTCCCCGTCGCGGCCGCGGCGATGCAACCGTTCCGGCACAGCTCGTGACGGCGGGAGTCAGCTCACGCGAAATGGACGTGCTCCTACTGCTCGCGCAAGGTTTGACTAATCGCCAGATCGCCGCGCGGCTCTATCTGTCCCCGCGGACGGTCGAAAAGCACGTCGAGCGGCTGCTGACAAAAACGCACAGCCCAAATCGTGTCGCACTCGCCGCGCACGCGTCTTTACCCGCCGCCTCTTAAGTACGTAGCCGCGACCGGCTAGATGCCGTGATTCTGCCGATGTGCGCGCTCCAGGGCGAGGGGATACTCGCGTCATTGACAGCGCACAACCAAGCCGAGATGGTGCGCACGGTGCAGATCAGGAGACAAAGATGAGAACCTTCGCGACCGAAAAGAGCGCGACGAACGGCACGCCAACGGAGCGTCACGAGCCGCGTAGCGGCGGCACCGATGGTGCCCTCGACAGCCCAGCCCTCGACCAGCCGACCAGCGCCCCGCGCCATCAGTTTGGAGTGATCGTGGAGATAGGCGGCAGACGAATGCCGTTCATGCGATGGTCATTCATCCGGTTGTTGCTCTCGATGAGGCGGCTGATGCGCGTCTGGCAGGTGGGCGACGGGCGCGAGGAGCGGCTTGCCGACTACGTGCTCCAGAACGCTCGCCAAGGGGACCTCGACGATGTGATCCGAGTGGTCGACGAGTACTGCTATCAGCGCAGCTTCATGATCAACGTCGGCGATGAGAAGGGGGCGATCCTCGACGAGGCGGTCCGGCGCGCTCGCCCCTCGCAGCTACTCGAGCTCGGGACCTACTGTGGGTACAGCGCGTTGCGAATGTGCCGCGCAATGCCAGACCGCGCGCAGCTCGTGTCGATCGAGTTCAACCCCGCAAACGCGGTCATCGCCCGCCGCATCTGGGAGCACGCCGGCATCAGCGATCGCGTTGCGCTGCTCGTCGGGACGCTTGGCGACGGCAGCCGGACGATCGTGACGCTCGAGGCAGAGCACGGGTTCGCCGCTGGGTCACTCGACTTCGTGTTCATCGACCACGACAAAAATGTTTACGTGTCAGACCTCGAACTGATCCTAGGACGAGGGTGGCTCCATCCCGGCTCGGTGGTCGTCGCCGATAACGTCAAGTTCCCGGGCGCGCCAGAGTACCGCGCGTACCTCGAGAAGCGACAGGGCCGAAGCTGGCGGACCGTCGAGCACGACGCCCACCTCGAGTACCAATCCCTGCTGAAGGATCTAGTGCTCGAGTCCGAATACCTTGGTGGCCCAGCATAGGCGGAGCCCATGCGGGGTCTCGGGCCGGCGTTGCACGTCGGCATCACAGGCAGGCGATCATTCGCTCGCGCTTCGCCCGAGACGCCCGCGGCGGTGGGCTACGCCTCAGTGGGCTGGTGAGTAGGTGGGACTGTGGGCCGGCACACCGGTGAGCCCGGGACTTGGTGCTCTGGGGGGTGTTCAGAACGAGGTGTCTGTGGCGGTGCGCGTGGTGAGGTTCGTGACACTGGTCATGGTGCCGTGCCCGTGCAGCCGGATGTACTGTCCGGTCGCTGTTGTGATCGCGCATGACGCGGGGCCGAGGAATGCGGCTGGGTTGGAGAAATCGGTGGCGATCTGTACGCAGTGAGTTCGGCTGTCCCGTCGGGGTAGCAGGGCTGCATATTTCACATGTGTGCGCACGCCTAACACAACCCCAACATACCTTCACAGTTTGCTAAGAACCGAGGCGGCGGAGTGGGAGGCCCGCAGACGCGTCCGGTCCCGCGGGGTGAGGATGTCTGGTCCGTATCGCGGGAAAGCCTGTGAAGCACGCCCGGAGGCCCGTGGAGATCTCAGCGACGCGATCGTGGCAGGAGGACCTTAACAAAGTTGCAAAGAAGTTGCAAAAGCGGGCGGACCAGGTACTCGTTGGATGTAACGCGCATTTCAGCCGACGGCTGCTAGTTCACTAGGAAGGTTGGCGGCGGCGATTTATGCGTACGGCGCGAGCGCGCGGTGGATGGCGTAGGCCGAGCAGAACTCAACATTCAAGGAAGGATCCATGAACCATCTTCTTCCGCCCAGGCGCCGCCGCGCGGTGCTGGGCGCATTCGTCGGGGCGAGCTCCGCGGCGCTGTTTCTTGTCGCGGGCGCGCAGGCGCACGGGCACGCCGCCGATTCGCATCCAGGCAAGCACGGTCATCAGCACGGCCTGCGCATCCTGTACGTGTCAACCAAGGGCGCCTCGGGCCAGGCCGATAAGTCCTGCCGCACCGCGGCGTACTCGAGCGTCCAGTCCGCCGTCAACGACGCCGCCTCCGGCGCCATGATTGTGGTCTGCGGTGGCACCTACAGCGAGGATGTGGTGATCTCGACGCCGCTGACGCTGATGGGCCACAGCGGCGCGACGATCCAGGGGGTCAAGACAACGACCTTCACCTGCGATCAGCTCGGACCCACCGGGCCCGGGCACGCTCCGTGCCTGGCCGCGATCACCATTAGGTCAAGCCACGTGACCGTTGCCGGCTTCACTGTGAAGGGCGCGATCGGCGAGGGGATTCTCGCCACCGGTTCGCTGCAGCGTGGCTCGATTCGTGACGTCACGATCGAGCATAACCGCGTGGCCGGCAACGACACCGGCGGCATCCCGCCCAGCCCGACCTCGCCGTACCCGCAGTGCGCCGCTTCCGGCCAGGTTCCCGGCGACTGCGGCGAGGGCATCCACCTGATGGGCGTCTACCACTCCGAGGTCGTGAGCAACTTCGTGTCACACAACTCCGGCGGCGTGCTGCTGACCGATGAGTTCGGCCCCACGCACGACAACCTGATCGAGAAGAACGTGGTCACGAAGAACCTGTTCGACTGTGGCGTGACCGCGCCCGGGCACAATCCGAACGCGCTCGACAAGGATGGCAAACGCCAGCCGAACGTCGCGGGCGTTTATGGCAACGTGATCCGCGCGAACGTGATCACGGGCAACGGCACCCAGGGCGAGGGCGCTGGCGTGCTATTCGCCAATGCCTCCGCGGGCACCGGCTCGTACGACAATCTCGTGCAGGGCAACTTCATCTCCGGAAACGAGCTCTCCGGGGTAACGATGCACGCGCACACGATCGCCCCCGGCGCGTTTGAGGATCTGTCGGGCAACCGAGTGATCGGAAACACGATCGGCCGGAACAACGTCGGGTCACCGCACGTCGCGGGCGACCCGCTCGACGGCTCGGTCACAGATCCGGAGACGACCGGGGTGCTGGTGTTCTCCGCCAGCGTGCCGGTTACGGTCACCATCGCCCACAACAAGATCGCCGGCGACCACTTCGGCATCTGGCTCGGGGTTGCCGGGCAGGTGAGGGCAACGCTCAACGACAACCGCTTCCGCAACGTGAACGTGGCGGCGAATACCGCCTCCTAGCGCGGATCGCGGCCAGGACGGAAGGCGACGCGGGCCCGGTCGACACGGCCGGGCCCGTCGCGCTCAGCCGCTGCCGTCCCCGGTTCAGGCACGGGCCCGGAATCCATGGCTGGTTGTGGTCGGCGGCGGCGTAGGCGGCCTGAACGCGGTGCAGAAGCTGAGCCCGCCCTTCCAAGCTCTGAATCCGAGCCGGTCCCGGCGTGACCGTGACGGCTCGGCCTTCCCACACCTGGGCAACGCCCTGCTTGCGCCGGCGGTCGGGGGACCACGCTGGCGCTGATCGTGGAGGTGCCCGGTGGTTCGTCGAAGTCGTCATGGCCGGGGCAGCCGCCCGCGGGGGTGAAACCGGGGTTGCGGGTGGTGGCGCGTGTCTGGCTGGGGGCCGACGATGCGGTCGCGTGCGAGGACGGCAGGCCTTCAGCGCACGATGATCGCCTGCTCGAGACTGGTCCCGGCCGGCACGTTGTCTCGCAATGGTATCTCGGCGAAACCGTTGCCGGTGGGCCTGAGGATCCAGAAGAGGGCGCGGGGGGACTCGGTGCCGACGATCACATCGCCCGCGTATCTGGCAAGCGAGGCCGCCGGCGCCATGTAGGTATACCCCGTCTTGTCGTCGTTGACGTAGAGGCCCGGAAAAGGAGCGCTGGTTCTCACGGCCCCGCTTGGGAGCGTCGGGATCGGGGCGATCGGATTCGGACCGTAGGGGAAGGTCGCGATCGTTCGCGCCCTCCCCCTGGGGTCAACCGCGACGACAGCGCCGCCGCTCGCCCCCGCATCGACCGTGAGAAGCGCGTCCCCGGCGGCCGAACCGAATCGACGCGGGGCGATCGCGAGCTCGTCGGCGCCCCCCGGCCCAGCGTATCCGCCGACCTGCTGCACGTGGCGGTGCGGGTCGATGGCGTACACCAGGCCGCCCGCGGGCTTAGGGCCGCCAGAGCGCCCGGTCGCGGCAAGCAGCCGGTAGCCGAAGCGGCCGACGATGTCGAATGCCAGCGCCCCGTCCGCCGCAGGCGGGTAGGGCGCGTGGAGGGTCGCGAACACGGTCTTCTTTGAGCCGTCTGGGCTGATCTCATAGATTTTGTTGTCCGGCGAGTGGCAGAAGATCGCGCCGGGCGCGAAACCGCGTCTGCCGGGCGAGAGGACGCAGCGGGTCTCCTCCACCAGTGCTGGCATCGTCGCGAACTGGTGAAGAGGTCGTCCTGCCGGCGGCGCGGCCCAAACCGTGTTTTTGGTGTTCTGAACGTAGAGGAACCGCCTGCCAGTCCAGACGATGCTGTCTAACTTCTGCGTCGTCTTCATCATCACGAGGAACCTCAGCGTCGGCCTCGGAGGGACTCGACCCGGCGCCTGACTTGCGGGGGTCGGGAGGCTCGTCGTCGAGCTCGAGTGCCTCGATGAGCTCCCACCGCAACCCGCGATCAACAAC
>JAFASQ010000250.1 GCA_019244395.1 Solirubrobacterales bacterium
GCCCGTTGGAGTGCACAAAGCGCAAAAGCTCCTCCAGCGAGACGACATCGGCGACATAAGCGCCTCCCCGGCGCTTATGTCGCAGATGCGGCCGCGGGGCGGCCGGTTTTCTGCGTTATGCACCGTCTGTTGTGCCCATCGACACCTATGAGCCCGTGACGCAGCGCCGGACACCCCGCATGGTGACGGACGAGTGTCCGCTCGCCACAGGCGAGAACTGCGGCCCAGCTCGAGGGCACTCAGAAGGGGTACCGGATGGGCCGACGAGGTAGATACCTCGGTGCATCGGATGGAGCGTCCGATTCTCGTGGCGCCGACGCACCGCCTCCTCGTCGACCCCCGTCACGTGGAGATGTGGGACGGTGATCAAGGGCAACTGGCGCGAGGCACCCCACTCGTGTTGTCTCCGGCGGGGTCAGCCAGCCACGACGAGATGGCGTCGTGCCGGCGATCAGCGCTCAGACCTCGGTGGCGAATAGCGCCGCCCACATCTATCGGCTCTGCCAGTACCGCGACGGCAGCGACCGCGTCGCCTGGCACGGGGACCGCGTCGCCCGCGAGAGCCCACGCGACACGATGGTGGCGATCCTCTCGCTCGGCGCGACCCGGCCGTTCGCGCTAAGGCCGAAGGCGGGCGGGACTGGGCTGCGCCTCTCGATCGGGCACGGCGATCTGCCCGTGATGGGCGGAAGCTGCCAGCGAACCTGGCTGCACGCGATCCCGAAGACAGCGCGCGGCCTTGGCGCGCGGATAAGCATCCAGGTCCGCCCATATTGGGGGAACGACATCGGCAAGCCCGCCGACACCACGCCCGTCGGTCGCGCCAGCGCGTCACGCTGAGCGGTCCGGTCACCGGCAGTTGTCGCGAGTCCCAGCGCACGCGCGATTGAGCCAGTCGGCGAACAAAGAGGCGAACAGCTCGGGCCGTTCGTGCATAAGCGCATGGCCGGCCTCCTCGATCACTGCGAGAGTCGAATGCGGGTAGGGCTCGAGCAGGTCGCTGGCGTCGATGTACCCGGCGACCGAGTCGCGCCGTCCCGCCACGATCAATGTCGGCGCCGGGAAGCTGTCCGACCCCACGTCGATCTTCCATCCCGCGAAGATGTGCCCCAGCGCGACCTCGTCGACGAGCGCCTTGCCCGGCACGACATGCTCGCGGTAGCGACGAGCGGTCGCCCGCGTGCGCACGACGAAGTACTCATCGAACCCCTCCCGCTGCGCAGGCTCGAGCTCGTCGTACGCCTCGGCGTCGGTTCGAACCACTGTAGGTTCAGGCACCTTTCGCGCGCGCTCGCCGACCGGGCACAACAACGCGAGGCCGAGCACCCTGTCCTGCCGACGTGCGGCCAGGCCGCGAGCCACATAGGCGCCATAGGAGTGGCCGAGCAGCAGCAGCGGCGCGTCGAGGAGACGATCAATTAAGTCGCCGAGCAGCGTCACCACATCGTCCTTGCAGGCGAGCCCACCCGTCGTCGTGTGGCCCATCCCCGGTAGGTCCGGATAGATCCGTCGGTAGCCGCCGCCGGGAACGACAGCCTCGATCGCCGCCTCGATCTCGCGATGATCAACCCCGGCGCCGTGCAGCGCGACAAGCGGCACTCCGCTGCCGTGCTCAACGTAGTTGACCGTGACCTCGTGGATCCGGCACTCCATTTTCAACACGCACCGTAACGATCGTTGCCGGACGACCGTGGCGGCAACGTGCGAGCCGGGGGCCGCATCTCGTACTGTCGCCTCGCGCAGTCCCCGATCACATCGTGCGTCGCCTGATCGCCGCCTCGAGATTGTCGAGCTCGTTGCCGCGATGAGCGCGGTACTCCTGCGTCCACGTGTCCTCGTGGAGGGGATCGAGCGTCATGACCAGGTTCGTGCGATCACCGGCGGCTCGATGTCTACGACCGTCAGGTGCTCATACGGCTCTTGATCGGGCACGAAGTCGATCAGGGACAGGTAAGCCAGGCGGGCTGTCGGTGCGACCTCGATGAACGTCTTGCGAAACTCATTTGAGAGCGACAAGCCGAGCTCTTGCACGAACGCGACCTGATCCGGACCGGTCGCGGTCATGGTGTATCGCAGCCGACCGCCGGGCCTGAGCTCGAGCTCGCTCACCCGGGTTTCGAAGCCTTCTGGGGCCCACCACTCCTCGAGGCCCGCGGCGGTGGTCCACATCTCCCAGATCAGCTTCGCCGGAGCGTCGTACGTTCGCTCGAGCCGTGCGGCGTTCGGGCTGGGCGTGCGTTCCATAGTCATCAATCCTCCTCGGCCGCGCTGTTCGTCTAGAGCGATCACCCGGGGTCCTTTCTCGTAGTGCCTCAAACCGTTCATTAAGACACCGGTTCGGCCGAAGATGAGTCGGCCGATCAGCGGTTACCGGGAGGATCTCGTTCGCGCTATTCATGCTCGCGGTTTCGCTCCGGGCGGCAGCGCGACTCGTGTCCTTTGGCCCGCTCGAGTCGAGGGGTGGTCCCTGCTGCGCGTCGGTCGGTCGCGTTCGCCGAGGCCCACGCCCGCGCGCTGGGCGTCGACCATCAAGCACGTCGATCGATGCCCGCCCCGGCGAAGGCGGATAACTCATCACTCGTGGCCCGTGCCGGCGCGAGTGATGAGAAACCCGTGCCAGGGCCCCGGTGAATATGAATTCGGCCCCGGCGCGGCGGCGAGTGCGGAGTTATCCGCCATTCTGGGGCCTCGCTACGCTCGGCGTCCGTCGGATGTGGCGCGGCAGGCCCCGTCTGCGAGGCATGGATGCCGAGCGGGGCCGTAGCCGCGACCGCCGGGGAGGCCTCATCCCCTGTGCTCGCGCCCCCGCTGACGTGACCAGCGCTGCGGTATCGCGAACCGACCCACCGTTGATCTCGAACTCAGTGCGCACGAACCTGTGAGCCTCCAATCGCGGTTCTTCACGCACTCGTAGATAACACCCCTTGTCGCCGCCGGCGCAGCCGGGTTGCAGGCTGCCGTTCGCCGAGCCAAAAGAAAGATCCGGGCGGGCCACGGGCCGGGAACTCAGCCCCATTCCCAGCGACGCTCGCCGCTGACCATTGTGTCGGTCGGCTGCAGTCCGATGGCGGCGGCGACAGCCATCGAGGCGGCGTGTCGCGGATGGATATGGGCACGCAGGCGCGGGATGCCTTGCTGGCGCAGCCAGGAGGCCATCAGATCTGCCGCCTCGGTTGCCAGGCCCTGGCCCTGATGAGCCGTTCCGATCGTCCACGCGACCACCGCGACGAGTGAGCCCTGCTCGGGACAGATGGTGGCCTGCATTGTGCCGACCACCTCACCTCCCGGCCGCTTCCGAGCGACCCAGTTCAGCCAGACCTCGTTGCCATCAGGCGACCGTCCGCCTACCTGGCGCTCGAGGCGGGCCCGGAGTTCCTCCGGTGTGGGAGGTGTCCCCCCGATGAAGCGATGAAGGCAGACATCGTTGAGCAGCGGCACGAGCTGATCGGCATGGTCCAGCCGCAAAGGCTCCAGGGTAAGTCGCCGAGAGATGAGCCGAGAGGCAGTGATATCGCCTCCAGATTCCGATGCCATCAATCTCGACGAACCCTAATCCCAAAGGCGCTCGCGGGGGGTGTCGAGGTCGGCGGGGTGGCCGGTGAGCCGCTGGTTGGCCGATTCGAGCTGGTGGTGCTTGCAGGTCGCCCCGGCGCGCTCGGTGGTGCGGAGTTCGGTGATGACGGCGCCGATGTCGCGCAGGGCGGCGAGGACGCCGTGGAGCTGGGCTTGGTCGGCGATCGCGACGGTGAGGGTGGTCGTGCCGTCCTGCTCGCGGGTCATGTCGGGCTCGCCGAGCCAGGCCGACCAGTGGTCGTCGAGGTGGCCGTCGACGCGGATGGCGTATGTCTTGGGGGCGGTGTTCATGGGAGTGGTTGGTTTGTTGAGGATTTTGCGAGTGCTAGGCGGTGACGGTGGCGAGGCCTTGAACTACGGCCGGCACCCGGCCAGCACCGCGGTGCCAGGCCAGGTTGCCGGGGACGGCACGAACGGGAGCGGGTCGCTTATCGGGTCGCCGGCTCCGCGACCAGCATCGTGGCGGGTGCGGCGACGGTGTCGGCCTGCCGACGCTCAGTGCGCCACAGCGAGATGCCCAGGCCGATCAGCGCAACGCCGGTGGGCACTGCGAACGGGCGGCTGAAGGACAGCGGCAGCGCAGCCAGCGCGAGCGCGGAGACGGTGCCGTAGGCGAACAGCGCGGAGGCCCAGCGGGACAACACGCCGGCACGGAACAGCGCGATCCCGAACAGCAGACCACCGAGCGAGTAACCCATACCGCAGATCAGGAACAGCCCCTGATAGGCGCCGATGCCGCCGGTCGCGCCGTGACCCATGGCCCCGTTGAGGACGTGCTGGACATAGACCGGGCGCGAGTGCGCGATCGTCGGGAGGTAGTAGCCGACCAGGCATTCCTGGACGAGCATGGCGAGGAAGCCGACGCTCACGAGCCCGTAGCCGACACGCCCGAGGCGGCCGAACCGGCTGCGATGACGAAGGAACATGCCGGCGAAGCCGACCAGAGCCAGGGCCAAGAAGACGATCTTTGCCGTCATGCGGATCGTCATGTCTGTGGTGGCGATGTGGGCGACGTCGGCCGGCGGGTGGTTGACCTGGACGCCGGCGTAGATCGCGCCGCCGATCGCGGCGCAGAGGCCGGCGATCGCGGTGAAACGGTGGGTGGTGGTGGTGCTCACGTCGGACTCCTTTGTGTCTGTGCCGGGCGGGGTGTCCGGCGATGAACGGCACGCTATGAGCCGATGTGGTGATCGCGCATCACAAGGTGATGTGATCTGGGGTGGTGATTCGAACGGGCGGCGGTCAGAGCAGACCGAGCTCCGCAGCTCGCGCTACCGCGGCACGGCGGGTGTTCACGTCGAGCTTTTGGAAGATGTGCTTGGTGTGCGTGCGCAGCGTGTTCACCGAGACGTAGAGCTGTCCCGCGATCTCCGGCCCGCTCGACTCGGTCGCCAGGAGGCGCAGAACCTCCCGCTCGCGCTCGCTCAGTTCGTCCTCAGAAGCGTGTCCAGCGGGTACCGGTGCCGACGGTCGCTGCGCGGCGGCTAACAGGTGCTGGGCATGCGCCCGTATGTCGTGCGGCCCGGCGCGGGCGACCTGCCCGAGCAGCTCCGCCATCGGCGGCCCCTCGTCGAGGAAGAGCCGGCAATAGCCGGCCGGCACCCCGGCGGTTAGGGCGGCAGAGAGGTCGGCCGCCGCCGAGCGCGCGTCACCGCTCGCGTGGTGGGCAAGCGCACGCACAAGGCCCGCCTCGACGACGCCGCCGTCGCGGCCCGCCGCCACCGCCGCGTCCAGCACGCGGTCGAGCAGGTCGAGCGCCTCGCCCGCGTCACCCTGGGCGACGAGCAGCCGCGCGAGGGTGAGCTGGTCGTACTCAGCCAGATAGGTTGGCGGATCCGTCGGCGCGAGCCCGCGGGCACGCGCCCATGCCCGCGCTTCATCGAGGCGGCCCTGGACGATCCGCGCCCGCGCCCTGGTTGCGCCGATCGGACACACGTCCGGAAAATAGCCGGGCAGGAAGAGCGGCTCGGCCCGATCGAGCATCGCGATCGCACCGTCGAGGTCCCCCTGGGCCTGCAGCAGCGCGGCCATCGTGGTGTACCAGCGGTGCCGATTCTCCAGCAGCGATGCCCGGTCGCCGAGCTCGCGGGCGACCTCGAGGTGCTCCGCCGCCGCAGCGAGATCGCCCTGCTCGCGAAGGACATCCGCGAGGGCGACGTGGAGGTCACCGGTCGTGGAGAGCACCGGGCCGGGGTGGCTCTCCGCGGCGGCCAGCGCTCGTTCGCAGAGCCGGCGCGCCTCGACCGGGCGTCCGCGGGCCACCCACATGTGCGCCAGCACGACGGTCACGCCCAGCTCGTCCGCGACCATGCCGGCCGCGTGCAGACTGACGACGGCCTCGGTGAATGTGTCCACCGCCGTGCCGAGATCCCCCGCGGCCCATGCCGCCAGGCCGACGAATCCGGCGGCGGCACCGCGCGGGAAGTGGTCACTCGGCCCGGCCAGCGCGAGTGCCCGGCGCGCATGCGCAACCGTGCCCTCGACGTCGCCCCGGGCCTGGGCGACCGAGGCGCGGTAGACCGCGGCCATGGCCGGCAGGGAGCGGAGCTCGGCCTCCCGGTCCCTGGCTGCCTCGGCCAGCGAGCCCCCGGCGGGAATGGCCAATGGCGGCGTCGCGTCGAGACCAGCCTCGGCGGCGTCGAGCCACGCCTCCACTCCGTCGAAGTCGCCTCCGGAGAGCCGACTCCATCCCATGAACATGGCGAGCAGCGGTCGGCGACGCACGACGTCGTCGGGCAGCGCGACCAGCCACTCGCGAAGGGTGCGGTC
>JAFASQ010000313.1 GCA_019244395.1 Solirubrobacterales bacterium
TCCGAGTAGTTGACCTCGAAGGTCTCCACGTCGCGCTCCCAGTAGCCGAGCCGGGCGACGCGCTGGGCCTGCGCCAGCTTCTGTTCGCTCTCCCGAACGTCCCGGTAGGCGAGCAGCACCGAGAGCGCGTCGGCGAGCCGGTGGCCGATCTCGACGAACAGCCGCTCCTCCTCCCGATTCCACCGCCTCGCGTGCGAGCATTGGTGAAGGCCGAGGATCCAGGGACGACCCATCTTGGGGCTGATCGCCATGGCGAGGATCCCCCGCGGCGGTGCGACACCCTCAGGAACAACCACGGAGGCAACCTCCTCGGCGTTCAGCTGCACGGCAGAGTCGGACTCGAGCACGCGTCGATGCCGTCTGGCCGTTTCCTGTGTCAGCGGCAGCTTGACGCCAAGCTCGAGGCCGCCCGGATACTCAGACCGCGTCCACTCCATGACCGGAATCCAGGTCTCCTCATGCGCCTCGAGAAGCCAGGCGCGGTCGCAAGCGAACACATCGACCAGCACCGCCAAAGCCGTGTTCAGCGCCTGTCCAAGATCGCTCGACCCCTGGATGGCCCGGTGAACGGCATCCAGGCTCTCGAGGAACCACACATACCCTAGGTCCTTGTCCTGCACGGTGGCGGGTGATCGGGGGGTCGTCTTCCACGAGCAAGGCGCCTCGCCAGCGCCTCGCGGGTCGGAGCGTAATCGATCAGTCGCCGGCGTTTTCGCCGACATTGAGCTAGGACGCGGAGCCGATCGTCCTACGGGCTCGGTGAACCCTACCTCGAGCACTTCACCTCGCGGCCTCGAACGCGGGCGGACTGGCCCGCTCAATTGACTCCCAGCTCATGTCGCGAGCCCGCAGATACTCGTCAACCTTCCCGCCGCCGCGCACGCCGAACAGGCGCTTGGCGATGATCAGATAAGCGGCTACTGCGAGGTTGATGAGAACCGCGATTACCTTGAGCGCCGCGGCTCGGTGGATAATCTCGTAGATCTCGAGCGGGATCAGGAGGGTGGAGGCGATAAACGTCAGGTACTCGGCCCAGCGCTTGGTCAGCCACAGTCCGACTGCCTCGAACCCCTCGAGGAGCGCATACGCAAGCAGAAGGATTCCGAGCTCGTGCAGCGTGCTCGCACGCAGCGAGAACAGCTTGTCGAGCGCATGGAAGAAACCGACACGCCGGCCGTTCTGGGCCACGCCGCCGGCTATCCCGTTCTCCAAGTCCGTCAGGACGCGGTAGAAGCGGATTCTGAGCGCCTCCGCGTTGCTGGCGATCGCCAACGCCCCGATTCCGAGCGCTGTGAGGATCACGCAATGGATCAAGCGATCGATGGCGATCGCCCGGAGCACCAGCCAATCGCGAAGCGCCTTGCCGCGCCGTGGGATCTGGATCGACTCGCGGCCGGGTGGATATCGACGGGCGGGGTGCTGTGGCCGTGCCAGCGCGACCCAGCTGTCGCAGCGCAGGCACCGCAGCCAGCGGGTCCGTCCCTGCTCGCGGGCATAAAGCTCGTCCTGCGCGCGCAGCTTGGCCGCGTCGGTGCCGACCAGGGCATGGCCCGCGCAACCGCACACGACCAGTCCCCAGTCAATCGTGCGGCGGGGGCGCGGTTGGAGACGAGCTGGAGCGGATCGGGCCAGCCGGGCGTGCCCCGCACCGATGTGTCGCACACCCACTCCTCACAAATCCGCGATGACCAGCTCGTAGTCACGAGCAAGGCGTCGCATCCGGTAGTTCGACTGGAGCACGTCGGTCACCAGCCGGGTGAAGCCTTCCTCGCGGGCGCGCTCGATCGTCGCCTTGACAAGCTTGCGTCCGAGGCCTCGGCCCTGATAGGCATCTTCGATGACGAATGCGAGCTCCGCGTCGGTGAGGTTGACCGGCTCCCATCGTCCAACCCCGTGAATCGTCCCGGGATCGTCCGAGTCGACGATCACGAGCGCTCCGCGACAATGATCATCTACGCCGCAGAGGTGATGCGCCTCGGTGGGGCGGAGCTGTGGCTTCGCCGCCGCGAAACGCGAGTAATGCGTTTCCTCACTGCATCGGTCGTGAAATTCGATCAGCGCTGTCTCATCCGCGGGCGATATGGGCCTGAGCGTGGAGGTCATGGGCGCCTTCTGTTCGGGTCAGATGATCGCGAGAGTGCAACCAGCCTCGATCGGAGCTTCCAGGTCGTGCCGCTCGCTCAGCGAAACCCCGCGTCGTGTCGCGGTCGCGCCAACGGTTGGGTGAAAGCCGCGCGCCGTACCCCTCGAGGGGGTTGCCAGTATCAAACGTCATTGCTTGTGGATTGCACATGCGATCAGATTGATGGCCGGCTGGGTGAACGGTCGTCATCTGATTTGCGTGATTGCGCCGGCACAGGACGCGATCCGCGGCTCCGGCTCATCGCTCCTGCGCGTCACCAAGTCGATCCAAACGCCATCACGACGCCCACCCCCGGGGCGATGTAGATGCGTCGCGACATCTGCATCGGAGCGTTTCGGTCGGTCGAGCCGGCCCGCATCGCCGTCGCGCCTTTCGTGAACGGGGCACGCGTGGCGCGTCGGCATGGACTGGGGGTTTGCCATACCGCAAATCGAGGGATTTCCTCCCGGTTCACCCCCGGCAAGGGGGTCTACCGCCGCGTCTGACCGAGACGAATACTTGCCGTGTCATCGACTAGGGACTGGAGAGTGAGATGGATACGAGCATCGCCCAGACGGCTGACGACCGGTTCTTTCGCACCCAGCGGCATGACCGCTCGTCCGGCATCGGGAAGGCCTGCGGGCATGTTGCGCATGTCGGGACCTGCGCCTCGTGCCAGCGTCGGCAGCTGGCGAGGTGGCGCACGCAGCTCGCCGAGGCGTCCCGGAGAGTGAGGTAACCATGATCCGGACGATCTATGCCGCCGTCCAGCAACGTTGCTGGAATCGCGATCGCTCACGACGGATCGCTGCCATGCTGGAACACGAGTGCGCGAGCGCGATGGCCGACCACGACCGGCTCGAGGCGATGGCGTGGCAGCTGGCCGAGATCCGCGCGCTTCCAGAGGCGCTAGAGCCGCATACGTGAGTCGTGCGCTGGGCGAGCTCGGCGCCGCGCTATGGGCCCGCGGTGATCACACAACCCGCGGGCCGCTCGGACGGGGAGCGCAAGCTCCCGAGTGCGGGCGTTAGCCGGGGCCGACCCGTGCCGGCCCAGCCGTCGTCGTCGGACGACTTGCGCCCGGCGGGGGGGCTTGCATATCACGATGCCGCTTCGTCGAGCGCTGCGAGCAGCCGTTCGCTGCGTCGCCAATCCTCTGCTCTGGTCAGGGCGGCCGTCGGTAGGAAGCGCGCAGGTTTCAGTGCCACATCGACCGAGTCCCGCTTGACGGACGCGACCTGGAACTTCGCCCCCAGCGGTTCGCCGTCTCTAACCCGCAGGCCGAGAACTTCCAGCTTGCAGTACCACGCCGCCGCCGGATCGATCACCATCAGCGTCGCGCGGCGGCTGCGCTTTAGGTTCGCGGATGTGGTCGGGCTAGCGATCACCGCGCGTATCTCCGAGACACCGGCTTCGAGTTCGGCTCGAGACAGCAGACACACGTGCGGGAAGCCCTCGGCATCAACCGTCAGCAGCGCAAACATCTGGTCCCAGATTCCGACCTGAGGCCATCCGCGCAGGGCGCGGCGCACCTCGTCGGGGACGGGGGTTGGAGTGCTCTCCATGATTACGGCTTGAACAGCTCGTGGATGCCGACCTGGTCGAGGATCTTCCCGGGGGTGTGGCGCAGCAGGTCGTCGAGTGTGTGTTCCCATATGGCGTGGCCGCTACCTCGGCTGGCCGTCGACTAGACCCCACTTCTTGGCGTTCGCCCGCACCTTCTCGCGTATGTCCGGCGGATAGCTCGTGTCGAATCCGATCCGGACCGGAATATCCTCGCTCTGCCACTCGAGCGGCCAGGTGCAATCCATGAGGCAGTTCCCGCCCCCGTACAAGGCGTTCCACAGTGGACCCTTGGGTAGGTAGGGCAGGATCGGACTGTTCCCGTACCCGGGGTAGATGTGGATGTCGCGGATCGGATTGCACTTGGTGAACAGCGCGTGCAGGACCTGACCAGTGTTTGCCGGGTCGACGTCGTCGTCGACGACGATGACGTACGGATAGAAGGAACCCCAGTGGGTGCTCCAGACCGTCGATGCGATCCGCTGCGGGATGCCGGCGTAGAGCACGCGGTCCGGCATCGTCGGGTGAAATTCCTGCTCGTGGGCGCCCATGCTTCGCGGCTTCTCGACGCCTTGGGGCGTGGAGACGACGATCGCGCTCAAGCCCGACTGCATCCAGACCGCCACCTTGCAGTTCGGAAGCCCTTGAACGGCGAGCCTTTCCTTGACCTCCGGTGGCGCGTAGAGCGTTTGGATGAGCTCGTCGGAGCCCGGAATGCCTAGGCAGGTCCCGGGGAAGATCGGGTCGTCGCGATAAGTCACGGCCGACACCTTGCAGATCGGGCGCTTCTGGACCTCCATTGTCGCGTAGCCCGCATACTCGCCGAACGGCCCCTCGTCGCGCGTCTCAGCCGGATACACCGTGCCCTCGACCACGATCTCCGCGTCGGCGGGCACGTAGAGATCAACCGTCTTGCACTTGACGAGCTTGACCGGTTCGCCGCGGATGCCGCCGGCGACCTCGACCTCGGATACGCCGTACGGGCAACCGCTGCCGGCGACGATGCTGTACACAGGGTCGCCGCCGAAGAACTGCACGTACTCCGTGGTCTCGCCGCGCTCGGCGTGCTTTTTCACGATCATGCCGCCGTGGTTGGCCGGGTTGGCCCATACTCCACAGGTGCGCTGGTCGAATACCTGCGAGCGATAGGTGCCCCAGTTGACCCAGTCGCTGTCGGGATCCTTGGTCACGCAGTTGGTCATCGTGCCGATGTAGCGGCCGCCGTCCACCGGAGTGAACTTGGGGATCGGGAACTTGAACAGGTCAACTTCGTCGCCGAGCATCACGTTCTGCTGGCAGGGTCCGCTGTCCACGACGGTCGGCTTGATGCGCCGCGCGAAGCCCTCTCCGTAGTAATCGATCAGGTCGTGGTAGCTGGTCTCGGGCGGCAGCCCCAGGATCACCGCGATGCGTGGATACGTCGCCCACAGTCCACCGAGTAGGCTCGCGCCCGGCATTGCGCCTTTGATGTTGGTGAACAGCTGCGCGGGCGACCCGTGCTCGTTGGCGTAGCGCATCACCGCGCCGGCCTCGATGTCCCAGTCGATCGGGTCATCGATTTGCACCACCAGCCCGAGATCGCCCATCCGGTCGAGGCAGGTGCGCAAGTCCATGCTCCCATTCCGGTTCTCAGCGCCGTTCCCTGATTCGGCTGTTCCTGGGGCACTTGTCGACGTAGACTTCGTTGCCATCGTCGCTCCTTTGCTTCGAAAAGCGCTCGGCACGCAGCGGGGCGAACCCCGACGCGGGCGTCTTGGACCCTGTTAGGGCTTTCCGTTGGGGACCATCGGTGCGATCGCTAAGTGATCAGCTGTGACCCTCGTCTGCTCAGGTGAGAAATGCGCATGCCCGTTGGTCTGCGCGGACGGCTGGTGCAGAGATGTCGTGTTGGGACCTTTCCAGCGCGGAAACAGATCGCAGCTGAGTTCGACGTCCACGAGATCCAGCGCGCGATTCACCGTCTGATCGACGATGTCCCCCAAAGTTTGCGGGCGCTGATAGAACGCGGGGACGGGCGGCATCACGATCGCCCCCAGCTCGGCGACCTGCACGAGCAGCCGGAGATGGCCGATGTGAAACGGGGTCTCCCGCACCAGCAACACGAGTTTCCGGCGCTCCTTGAGGGTCACGTCTGCCGCCCGGAGCAGGAGGTTGTCCGAAAAGGACGTCGCGATCCCCGACAGCGTCCTGATCGAACACGGGGCGACGATCATCCCGCCCGCCCGGAACGAACCCGAGGAGATCGCCGCAGCGATATCGCCGGCTCGATACACGTGATCCGCCAGCGCTTCGACCTGTTCCACAGAACGATCCGTCTCCAGCTTGATCGTCCGTCGGGCTGCCGGGCTGAGGAGCAGGTGCGTCTCGACATCCGCAACGCCACGCAGCACCTCCAAGAGGCGGATTCCATACACGGCTCCGCTCGCGCCCGAGATGCCGATGATCAGCCGTTTCACTCCTCCTCCTTGCATCCAGAGCTCGACAACAATGGATCGACTCGCGTGGACGGTGCTCCGGGCGTGGCCCTCACGCACCCGAAGCTTGTTTCTCAGCCGGGTGAGCCGTCGTCACCCACTTTGCGTGATTCAGCGCCCGCGACCCGTCGAGGCGCGCCGGCCGGTCCTGCCGGCATGTCGCCGATGCGCAAGAGAGGCGCGGGGACGCGCATGTGAGAAAGCGCTCGTTGGGTGAGCCATCCCGCGCCTGTTGGCTCGCTCGGTAGGCTGCGATCTCCGACTCGAAAGGCTGCTCATGACGCTTCCCGACGCGACTCCCCCCCGCGGCCGCAGCCTGCGGTCCACCATCTTCTCCAACGGCGAGTTGAGGCTGGAATTGGCCGACCGCGACGTTCCGGAGCCTGCCGGTGGCGAGGTTGTCGTGGCTGTCGAGGCGTCGCCGATCAACCCGTCGGATCTCGGGGTGCTGCTGGGTGCGGTCGCAGCTGGCACGCTGCGGCCGGACGGGCCGGATCTGGTGGGCACCGTTCCCGAGGCGGCGCTGCCGCTGTATCGCGATCGGCTGGACAAGCCGCTCCCGGTCGGGAACGAGGGCGCCGGCACGGTGATCGCGGCGGGCCGGGAAGCGGCCGGGCTGATCGGCCGACGCGTCGCGCTGCTCGGCGGGCCGATGTGGGCCGACTACCGAGTCCTCGACGCGGCCGCCGTCGTGGAGCTGCCCGACGATGTCAGCACCGTCGAGGGCGCGTCGCTGTTCATCAACCCGCTCACCGCACTATCGATGCTCGAGACGATGCGCGCCGAGGGCCACAACGCCCTCGTTCATACCGCCGCTGCCTCCAATCTCGGGCAGATGCTCGTGCGGATTTGCGCCGCCGACGGTATCGGTCTGGTCAACATCGTTCGCCGCGCCGAGCAGGCCCAGGTGCTGCGCGACCTTGGCGCAGTCCACGTCGTCGACTCCTCTCAGCCAGCCTTCGCCGACCGGCTCACCGAGGCCATCCGCGAAACCGGCGCAACCCTGGCCTTCGACGCCATCGGCGGCGGCTCGCTGGCCGGCGAGATACTCACTGCGATGGAACGCGCGCAGCCGCCGCTCGCGTCCTACACGCCCTACGGAACCACGATGCACAAGCAGGTGTACATCTACGGGTCGCTCGACGTCTCACCCACCATCATTGACCGCAGGTTCGGCCTCGCCTGGAGCGTCGGCGGATACCTCCTGACGACCGCGCTGGGCCGCCTCGGCGGCGAGGCCGTGAGCCGGATGCGCGCCCGCGTGCTGGCCGAGGCCAAGACGACGTTCGCCTCGGGCTACGCCCAGACCATCGGGCTGCGAGACGTCCTGAGGCCCGAGGTCCTCGCCGTCGTCGCGCGCCGCAGCACTGGGGCGAAGTACCTCATCGACCCATCAAGCGACCGTTCCACCTGACGAACCGTCCGCCAACCAGCGCGCCTTGAGCTGGTCCGCGACATGCGGGGCCTCCGGTCACGACGTAGCGACGAGGTTGGCAGGAGCGCTGTAAGGACGGAGCGGAGGGTCAGCTATCAGGCTTGGCGCGTCGTTCAGCACGCCGGCGCAGCGTCTCCCAGGCGCGATCGAGCTCCTCTCCGATCGCGTGCAGCCGCTCGCGGTGCTCGGCCTTGCGGCCCTCCTCCGCTTCCTCCAGGAGCTC
>JAFASQ010000344.1 GCA_019244395.1 Solirubrobacterales bacterium
CTCGACCCCGTAGTCGCCGCGAGCGACCATCACGCCGTCGGCGGCGGCGATGATCTCGTCGAGGTGCTCGTAAGCCTCGATCTTCTCGATCTTCGCGATCGTCCGTCCCACCGAGCCATGTTCGTCCAATCGCGCGCGGAGTTGCTCGATATCGCTCGCCGACCGAACGAAAGACAGCGCCACGTGATCGGCGCCGACGTCCGCCGCGAGCGCGAGGTCCTGCAGGTCCTTCTCGGTGATCGCCGGCAGCTCAGGTCGGGCGTACGTGACGTTGATCCCTTTGCGCGGCGCAAGTTCCCCCGACGAGAGCGCCCTGGCCACCACCTCCCCCGGCCCCCACGATTCGACCACCAGGCGCGGCACGCCGTCCCCGATCACGATGTCCGAACGCTCCGTCACAAGCCGCGGGAAATCGGGGAAGTCGACGAGCACGCGACTGTCACCGACAGCGTTGTCCGTGCTCGCGAAGGTCACGATCTCCCCGGCGCGCACGGCGCGCGGCACCGTGGTGGCCGACAGTCGCAGCTTTGGCCCCTGGAGGTCGACCAGCACGGCAACCGGTCGGCCGGCGCGGCCGGCGGCCACTCGAACCTCGGCGACCCGGCGGCGCAGCTCCTCATGAGTACCGTGCGAGCAATTCAGCCGCGCGCAGTCCATGCCTGCCGCAATCAGAGCGTCGAGCACGCCCGGCGGATCGGTGGCGGGCCCCAGCGTGGCAATGATCTTCGTGCGCCGGTCGAGCATCGGGTCGTCGAGGATGCTAGCCACGCGGAGGAGCCCGCATGCCGGCGGCTACTGCTCCTCGCCGTCGCTCCCCTTGATGTCCTCGGCAACCTTGTCTTTGAACGGCTTGAGGGTTTTGTAGAGCTCCTCCGGCGCAGTTTTTGCGCTCGGTTCAGACTCGCCCACCAGCCAAGGCGCCGCGTCCACCGCGGTCCGCCATGCTGCTTCCTCGGGGTCGGTGTCCGGGTGCTCGGCGCCTTCCGCTCCCGACGGCATCGCCTCGACCTTGTCGAGGTAGACGTTCGTGTACTGGCCGCGTTGTTCCTCGTGGTAGTCGATGCGCACCCGCTGACCCTCGAGTTCATTCGCCTTATTCCCAATCGCCTCGCGAAACGTCGTGTACTCCTTGCCTTCCGCGTCGCGCACCACATAGCGCACATTGCCACCCCGGGTCTCGAAGGTGCGCACGTCGTCGATCGTGGTCACCACTTCCATGTCTGATCGCTACCCATGCGTTGCGGCCGCCAAGCGACAGACTTCGGCCGAGCGATGGAATACTTGGGTCCATGCCGCGGCGGCTGGGCAGAGCCGGGCATTCGAGAGGAGACGCGTATGTCTGAAGCCGTGGCGCTTGACGTGAATGTCGATATGGGGGAGAGCTTCGGTCGCTGGCGGCTCGGCGACGACGCGGCGATGATGCCGTTCATCTCTTCGGTCAGCATCGCCTGCGGCTTTCACGCGGGGGATCCTGGCACCATCAGACGGACGGTCCAAGCGGCGGTAGAGCATGGCTTGCAGATCGGCGCGCACGTGGCGTTGCCGGACCTTCTGGGATTTGGACGGCGAAGGATGGCGATCTCGCCGGAAAACCTCCGCGACGATGCGCTTTACCAGATCGGTGCACTGAAGGCGTTCGTCGAGGCGGAGGGTGGGAGGCTCGGCCACGTAAAGCCCCACGGCGCCCTCTACGCGATGTGCTCGGCGGATCCGGAGTTAGCCGGCGCGGTCGCGCATGCCACGGCGGAGGCCGACAGGCAACTGCTCTTGTTGCTGCTCACGGACCACGTCGCACCAGCCGTGAGCCACCATGGTGTTCGCCTGGTGACCGAAGCGTTTCCCGATCTCGATTACGCCCCAGACGGCAGCCTTATGATCGAAGCCGTCAAGCGTGCGTGGGACCCCGAACGCGTGGCCACGCGGGCGCTCCGGGTCGCGCGCGAGGGGCGAATCGACGCCAGCGACGGAAGCGATCTGGAGGTGACGGTCCAGAGCGTGTGCTTGCATGGCGACGCGCCAAACGCCGTCGATGTGGCCCGCGCGGTGCGCGAGCGGCTGGACCAGAACGGTGTCCGGGTCAGGCCGCTGCTGGAGATCGCCGATCAGCCGGCCGCGGCTGCCTCGACGCAGCGATGAGCGCCGCCGCCTCTCCGATTCTCGATCGCAGCGATCCAGTGGGCGGGCATCCCGCGGTCACGTATCGCCAAGCCGGCGACCGCTCGGTGCTCGTCGAGTACGGCGAGATGGAGCTGGATCTGACGCTCAACTTCTTTGTCCTGGCGGTCGATGCTGCGTTGTCCCGGCAGCCCGCGGACGGGCTGCTCGAGAGCGCGCCAGGCTTTCGCTCGATGCTGGTGCGGTATGACCCGAGCGTGCTGGCGACGCACGAGCTGGTGGCGCACCTTTCGCAGCTTCACGAGTCGCTACCCGCTGAGCAGGAGATCGAGATCCCCAGTCGCGTGATCGAGCTGCCCATCGCCTTCGACGACTCGAAGTCGCAATCAGCCGTCGAGCGTTACATCCGCAGCATTCGTAAAGACGCCCCGAACTGCGAAGGCGCCAACAACATCGATTACATCGTCCGCTACAACGGCTTTGCCGAGAGGGAGGAGTTCTATGACGCTGTGCTTGCCACCGAGCATTGGACGGGCTTCATCGGCTTCTTCCCCGGGCTTCCGTTCATGTTCCCAATCGACCCCAGGCATACGGTGGTGGCGCCCAAGTACAACCCCACGCGAACCTGGACGGCGGAGGGAGCAGTAGGCCTCGGCGGCCCCTGCTATGCGATCTATCCCGTGGAGTCGGCCGGCGGGTATCAGCTGTTCGGCCGGAGCCTGCCGGTCTATGACCTCCAGGCCCGCAACGAGGTCTTCCGCGAGCACCCGCTGCTGCTGCGCCCAGGCGACCGGGTCACGTTTGAGCGGGTCAGCGAGGAGGAGTTGCTCTCGACGTGGGAGGACGCGCGGGCCGACCGCTACCGGTATCGGATCGAGGAGCAGCCGTTCGACGTTGGTGCCTACCTCGAGCTGCGCGAGAAGGTGCGCGACGAGGCGGAGAAGTGGCGTCAGCGCCGTGAGGAGGCAGCGGCCAACACGCCGGTGCCGTGAGAGGAGGAGCGACGATCGAGATCCTTAAACCCGGAGTGCAGGCGACCGTCCAGGATTACCCCGGCCGCCCCGGGATGCTCCGTCAGGGCTTCTTCCCGTCGGGCGCGATGGACTTCCTCGCGTTGCGGGCGGGCAATCTGCTGGTCGGGAACCCCCAGAGCGCCGCTGGGCTCGAAGTGACCCTGGGCGGGTTCAGCGCCCGCTTCGAGACCGACGCCACGATGGCGATCTGCGGGGCGCCCGCCGAAACCACTCTGGACGGCGAGCCGGTCGCGCTATGGGAGAGTCGCAGAGCGCCGGCCGGGTCCGAGCTCACCATCGCTATCTCGCCCGGCCCAGGCTTTCGGTGTTACATCGCGGTGTCCGGCGGCATTGACGTCCCGCAGCTGTTCGGCTCGCGAGCCACGTACACGATGGGGGGCCTCGGCGGCTTCGAGGGCAGGGCGCTGCGGGCGGGCGATCGCCTGCCGCTCGGCCCGGCCGGCGAGAACGGGCAACCCCGGCGGTTCAATGAGACGGCGCGGCCGCACTACGACCGCGAATGGGAGGTCGAAGCGATGCGCGGCCCCCAGGCTACCCCGGATTTCCTCACCGATGCCGACATGCAGCAGTTCTTCGGCCGGTCATGGAAGGTCGACCGCAACTCCGATCGCACCGGTGTACGCCTCGAATCCCACCGTTTCGAGTACGCGCGCGACACCGGCGGAGTCGCGGGCGGCCACCCGTCGAACATCCTCGACAACCCGTACCCCGTGGGGGCGATCAACATCAACGGTGACCTGCCCGTGCTGCTCGGTCCCGACGGCCCGACCGCCGGCGGGTTCATCGTCGCGGCCACCGTGGTGCACGCCGCGCTGTGGAAAGTCGGCCAGCTGCGGCCGGTCGGCGACCACGTCCGGTTCCGCGAGGTGACGATCGAGGAGGCGGCCGCAGCGGAACAAGAGCTCGAAACGCGCCTGAGCGAAAACAGCCTGGAGCCGGCGTGAAAGGAGGATGCGATGAGCGACAAGACGATCAAGGCGCCGCTGCCCGGGACCTTCTACCGTCAGTCCGACCCCAACGCGGACCCATTCGTCACCGAGGGCGATGAGGTGAAGCCGGGCGACGTGGTCGGGCTGGTGGAGATCATGAAGAGCTTCCACGAGGTCAAGAGTGAGGACAGCGGCGTGGTCGAGCGGTTCCTGGTGGAGAACGAGGACACGGTCGAGGCGGGGCAAGACCTCGCCGTTCTCGGCGGGTAGGGCAACACGCGGTGCGAAGGGTCCTGATCGCAAACCGCGGCGAGGTTGCGGTGCGGGTGATTCGCGCCTGCCGAGAGCTTGAGATCGAAAGCGTGGCGGTCTACTCGCAGGCCGACGAGAGCGCGCTTCACGTGCGCCAGGCCGACCACTCAATCAACATCGGGAAGGCCGCGGCTCGCTTCAGCTACCTCAACCCCGCCGTACTGATCGAGGCCGCGCAGCGGAGTGGCGCAGACGCTGTCCACCCAGGCTATGGCTTTCTGTCGGAGAACGCCGAGTTCGCCCGGCGATGCCACGACGCTGAGCTGATCTGGGTCGGCCCGCCGGCAGAGGCGATTGAGCTGATGGGAGACAAGGCGGCCGCGCGCAAGGTCGCCGCGCAGGCCGATGTGCCGATCGTGCCCGGGACTGAGGGGGCGGTGGCTCCGGAACAGGCTTTCGCAGCGGCCGAGCGGATCGGCTACCCGGTGATGCTGAAGGCGGCGGCGGGGGGCGGCGGTAAGGGCATCCGGGTAGCTCGTGACGGTGATGAGCTAAAGGACTGCGTGACCGTCGCGGCGCGCGAGGCGCGGGCCGCGTTCGGCGACTCCGCGCTGTACCTGGAGAAGCTCCTGGTGACCCCACGTCACGTGGAGATCCAGGTGCTTGCCGATACGCATGGCAACGTGATTCATCTCTACGAGCGGGAATGCTCGCTGCAGCGCCGACGCCAGAAGCTGCTCGAGGAGTCGCCCTCGCCGGCGCTGGATCCCGGGACGCGCGAGAGCATGGCAGCCGCCGCCGTCCGGCTCGCCGGGGCGGCCGGGTACACGAACGCGGGCACGGTGGAGTTCCTTCTCGACGGAACCGGCGCGTTCCACTTCATTGAGATGAACACCCGGATCCAGGTCGAGCACCCAGTCACCGAGATGGTCACCGGCGTCGACCTGGTCAAAGAGCAGCTACGGATAGCGGCCGGTGAACGGCTGGCGTTCGGGCAGGAGGGGATCTCATTGCATGGCGCCGCGATCGAGTTCCGGATCACCGCGGAGGATCCAGACGCCGACTTCCATCCTTCGCCCGGGCAGATCACGGGCCTGGAGATCCCTGGCGGACCAGGCGTGCGCCTCGACACTGCGCTCTACGCCGGCTACACGGTGCCGCCCTTCTACGACTCGCTGATCGCGAAGCTGATTGTCTGGGGCCGCGACCGTCAGGAGGCCATTGCGCGCGGACGGCGCGCCCTCGAGGAGTTCGCGATCGACGGCATCGACACCACAATTCCGTTCCATCTCCAGATCCTCGAGCACCCCGGGTTCAGGCGTGGCGAGTACCACACCGAATATCTCACCGATCTTGCGCTGGGCTGAACAGTGACCGGGCCCTGGGACCACGACAGTCACATCCCGCTCGGTGAGATCACCTGGGCCGACGACGTCCCGGGCATCCGGGCTCGTGAGCAGCACGTCGACGGGCGCCGCTGGGCGATCGTCGAATACGCGCAGGGAGCATGGCGCGAGCAGTGGTGCCGCGACGGGCACCTCGGCTTCGTCCTCGAGGGTGCCATCAGATACGAATTCGAAGACGGCGGCGATGTGCTAACCGCGAACGAGGGCGAGGCCTTCTCCCTGTCGACCGGCCGAGCTCACCGCGGACGCAACATCGCGGACGCGCCCACACGACTGTTCCTGATTGACGACCCAGAGCGTGCCTAACCGCAAGGACCGCGGGCTCGGCCTGTGGCATCTACCGCGCGGAACGTGCCCGTCGCGGCGAGCAGCTCGTAGCGCCGGCGCCTGGTGGTCGTCGGCGCCAGGGGCTCCCGAAGCAGCGCTCGAGCCATCGCAGGCTCGTGGGCAGGTGGTCCAGTATTCATCCGGCGCCCACAGTCAGTGCGGGACGTGCCGCGCGGTGACCGACTGCTCGCATCGGAGCTGTGCCAGCGACGTGTCTTCGAGGTGGTCGCCGTTGCCGCGCCCATGCCGGATGAAGGGGCTGCCGAAGGCCATCGGTCGCTAGCCTCGAGGCTTCGCACGATCGTGATCGCGACTCGAGTCGCCAACGGGGTTCGTCGGTCGTTGGGTGAAGCGGTGGGCCCGATGGTGATCCGCACGCATTTAGGTGCTCACGTCGTGGCCGGTTCAGCCCCCGCCTGCGGTTAGCCGTAAGCGAGATGTTGGGAGAGAACTTGAACACCGCGCTCGGGGTGTGGGCTGTGACACAGGGCGGGCCGCCGTTCATCCGGCTCAACACAGCCTGCCAGCCGATCGCCTCCCACTGGCTGTAGCTGTGGCCGGCGACCTTGCGGCCGGGTGGGACGACCAGGGAGCTGCCAGAGGCGAGCGCTGCGGTACCAGCACAGAGCGCCAGTGCGATAACCGCAGCGGCCACGGTTGCACGGAACTTGAGCGCCACAATGGACTCCTTCGGGTTGGCTTGACCTTGGCACGGCGAACAGACCCGGCCAACGTGTGCCGGGTGTGCCCACCGAGATACGCCGACAGACCGCCAAGACAGCCGGCTAAAGCGCGTGCCCACGGAGAACAGCGCGCCTAGGCTCGAGCGCACCCTACTCCCAGCTGCATTCCAACGCAACGCGAGGGAACTGCCGACGAGTGCGCGCAACCGTTTCATGACTCACCGCACGCTCGAGGCGACGCCAGAGAGCAACCGTCCGAACCGGGTGTCCGCTTGGGACAATTTGGGCAACCCTGCCGATGGTCTTCGCGGCAGATCGCTGATCGTGGGACGGGGCGGGCGTCCGTGCCGGCCCCGTGCTGTGGGTGGATGTCGTGGCCGCCTCAGGAGGTGGTCGTCCTGTCTTTCGGCGGCCGGCGCCTCGTATGCTCGTCGTGTTAGGCGTTCTCCGGCAGGGGCACGACTTCGAGTGCAGGGGTGGTTACGGGTTCGCCGCGGGTGTTGGTCGCGCGTGATGCGAGCACAGCGGCGGCGAGCATGGCGATGCTGCAGGCGAGCAGGGCCCGCTGGAATCCTGAGGTCAGCGCGTGGTGGGCGGTCGCGTGGGCGGCGAGGAGGTGATGCGCGCGCGAGGTCGAGATCGCAGAGGCGATCGCGATCCCGAGCGCGCCGCCCAGCCAGGTTGAGGCGTTGATCAGTGCGGCGGCGAGCCCGGCCTTGTCCGGAGGCACGCCGGCCTGCGCGGCGGTAGTTACACCGACGAACACGGCTCCGAGTCCCACGCTCATGATTAGCAGGCCGGGCAGGAGGTCGCTGAGGTAGGAGCCTTGGACGGGGATGTGGGAGAGCCAGAAGACGCCGGCGGCACCGAGCAGTGCGCCGGCGATGATGATTGGGCGCGTGCCTGTGCGCGCGAAGAGCTTGGAGGCAATCCCGGAGGAGATCGCGACGCCGAGAGTGGTGGGGATATATGCGGCGCCAGCCTGGATGCGCGAGAAGCCGAGCACGGTCTGCATATAGAGGGTGAGGAAGAAGAACGTCGTGTAGAAGCCAGCCATTGCAATCACCTGCGTGAGGTCGGCCGCCGCGAGTCCTTTGATTCGGAGGATCGAGAAGGGGAACAGCGGGTTGGGCTGGCGTGCCTCCTTGAGGGCGAACGCGGCGAACAACGCGGCGGCCCCGGCGAGCTCACCGATCGTGCGAGCCTTGCCCCAGCCCACGTCGGGGGCGTTGATGATCGCGTAGGTCAGGAGCAGCATCCCGCTCGTCACCAGTAGGGCTCCGAGGGTGTCGAAGCTGGCCGGGCGCGGGCGGTCCCGTTGGCCGGCCACGAGCCGGAAGACGACGAGCAGGTCGAGCGCACAGACCGGGAGGTTCACGAAGAACACCCAACGCCAGCCGGGCCCCTGGGACAGGACCCCGCCGAGGACCACGCCCAGGGCTGAGGCCAGGCCGGCCGTCGCGCCCCAGGCGCCGATCGCTGTGTTGCGATCGCTGCCCTCAGTGAACGAAGTGGTCAGGATCGAGAGCGCCGCGGGAATCATCATCGCGGCCCCGATCCCCTGGGTCAGGCGAGCGCCGATGAGCATTCCCTCGCTCTCGGCGAGGCCGCCGGTTAGCGAGGCAAGCCCGAATAGCGCGGTACCCGCCACGAGGACCCGACGGCGTCCGATCAGATCGGCGGCGCGGCCGCCCAGGAGCATGAAGCCGCCGTAGGTGAGCAGGTACCCGCTTAGCACCCATTGCAGGCTCTGAATCGAGAAGTGCAGGCTGTGTCGGATAGAGGGGAGCGCGACGTTGACGATCGACGCGTCGACGAAGTCGAGGAAGGCGACGCCACACAGGAACGCGAGGGTTAGCTTGCCCCGGCGCGTGGTGAGGAACGAGGATTCGGGAGACATACGAAAGACCTCCGAGGAGCCCTGGTCAGTTAGTCGACTAACTTAGCAGACGGACAATGTCGCGACTCGCTCCCGCTAGACTGAGTGAGATGACTGACTTGATTCAGGGAAGCGCCGCCCGCGGAGTGTCGTCGGCAAGCGGCAAGCGCGAGCGCCTGATCGACGGCGCCCGTCAGGTATTCCACGCGCAGGGGGTGGAGAGCACGACCCTCGCCGATATCGCCAACGCCGCCGACGTCCCCGTGGGCAACGTCTACTACTACTTCAAGTCCAAGGACGACCTCGTCCAGGCCGTGATCGCGGAACACGCCGACGAGATCCAAGCCAGGCTGGCGGCGCTCGAGCACCACCGGACGCCAAAGGCGCGGCTGAAAGCGTTCATTCGCATGCTCACCGACGAGCGAGAACTGGCCGCCCGCTACGGCTGCCCGCAGGGAAGCCTCTGCTCGGAGCTGGACAAGCGGGACGACGAGCTGAGCCGCTCCTGCGCGCAGCTGATAAGACTGCCGATCGACTGGGCCGAGCAACAACTCCGCGCCATGGGGCGACGCGATGCGCGCGAGCTCGCGGTAGCGCTCATCGCCTCCTACCAGGGCATCGCCCTGCTCACCAACACGTTCCGTGACCCCGGACTAATGGCGGGCGAGGGACGGCGGCTCGAGCGCTGGGTCGACTCGCTGGGATAGGTCAACCCTGCGAGGCACGTAACTGGCACCCGCATCGTGCCCGAGACCGCGTCACGCCAGCGGGGGTCCCGCGAGCGCCGGGCGCGCGGTCGCGTCGCTAACCGGAACTGGTGAGCTCGGCGAGCAGGCGGTCGGTCAGTGGATGGCTGTCCGTGTTGGGCCTGACCGCGTAGATCGTCCGTCGCGCTGGGTCTCCCCTGACGGCGGGTGTGGCGATTCCGTGGAGGCGCCCGGCGAGCAGGCGGCCGATCAGCGTCACGGCGAGCCCGGACGCGACGAGCTCTCGGATCGCGAGCACATCACGCGTCACGAAGGCGATGTTCGGCTCGAATCCGGCCGCCAGGCAGGTGCGGTGAACGAGGCCGTCGCGCGACGGCGCCGTCCAGGCATCGCCGGCGATCCGCTTGAGGTCGATCGTGCTTCGCGGCGCCAGGCGGTGGCGCGGAGGCAGCGCCGCCACCATCGGCTCCTCGAAGAGGTCGTGGCGCCCAAGGTCCTCGTAGTCGCGCGGTGGCGCGGCGGCGTCCTGGAACAGGACGGCGAGGTGGAGGGTGCCGTCGCGCACCGCCGCCACGAGCTCTTGGAGCGTGCCCTCGGTGACGTTGACCTGGAGGTCTGGGTCGGCGGCTCGCATCCGCACCAGCGCTTCCGGCACGATCGTCGCGATTGCGCTCGGGAACGCCCCAACGGTCAGGTGCCGGCGCTCCTCGGCCACCAGCGCGCGGAGCTGTTCGGTGGCAAGGCGCAACCGATCCGAGACGGCATCCGCGTGTCTCAGAAGCAGCTCGCCCGCCGCGGTGAGTCCTACTCCGCCGGGGCCGCGGTCGATTAAGCGGATCCCGAGCTGCCGCTCGAGCGAGAGGATTTGGTGCGACACGGCAGGCTGAGTGAGCGACAGCTCCTCCGCCGCGCGAGAGAACGAACCGAGACGCGCGACCTCCCGAAAGGTGAGGAGCCGACGTGGATCCAGCATTAGCCAATTCTATCGCAGTGGCGAATTCATGATTGAAATTGATGGCACAGAGAGCAACGCTTTCCGCCATGAACCCCATCGCACTCATAGAAGCCACTGCCGCCGCCCGCCGCGCGGTGCTGGGCGCGCTGCCAACGGACCCGGTCGTCCCCAGCCGGACCGCGGGTGCCGACAGGTCTCACCCTATGCAGCGAACCCTCTCGCGCGTGTGGGCCGCGGTGCAGCGCGCCAGCGGACGTAGACACGCTCAGCCAGGGACGGTTCGTCGACGGGATCGCGACGAGCAGTGCCAACCGGTCGCTCAGCCCGGGCCGCCGCGAACATTTGCAGCCTCGCGGCACCCGGACACATGAGTTCCGCCGCGGCCTTGCCGGCGGGTCCATCGGTCACACGCCGCTGCGGCGCTGGTGCTGCGGTGGCCGGTCGTGCGCCTTGGCGCCAATGCGATTGCGACGGTCACACTCAGGCGCTGGGTTCAGCCGGCTAGCCACTGGCTTTGTCCGACGCGAGCACGCGACGGTGCGCCGGCTCGTGGCCGGCGCACGTTAGCGCCGCCGATGCCGCTGCCTAGCCGGCAGTGAACCCACCGTCGCCTCCGCCACCGCCGTCGCTACTGCCGGGATCCGAGCTCCCGCCGGCCTCGGAGCTGGCGCCGGTGTCGGCGGAGCTGCTGCTCGAGTCGCTGCTGCTTGCGTCCGTACTGCTCTGGGCGGCGGTGTCGGTTGCGGTCGGGGCGGTGTCGGTTGCGACGCCTGTTCGTTGACTACGATCCGTGCGTGGCTACCCGGGGTCGGCCCAGGGGAGTGCTCCAGTGAAGCTAGTGACCCGCGCGGTCGTCTGGGTGCTTGTCTACCTCGGTGTCGTCGTGGCCCCGCTCGTGTTCGCGGTGATCGGCTCCAGCCAGCCGGGCCACGGTTTTTGGACGAACTTCTCGGTCGCGCTCGGGTTCACGGGGTTGGCGATGATGGGGCTCGAGTTCGCGCTCGTGGCCCGGTTCAACGCGCTGGCGATGCCGTTCGGGCAGGACGCGCTGCTCCAGTTTCACCGGCAGATCGGCTACATCGGGCTCGGCTTCATCCTGACCCACTTCGCGATCTCGGCCAAATGGAACGAGTTGACCTTCTCCAAAGCGCTCGCCGCGCCGTTGTTGGTGTGGTTCGGGATGGCCGCGATGTTCGCGCTCGTCGTGCTGGTCGTGACGTCTCTGTGGCGCAAGCTGCTGCGACTCTCATACGAGGTCTGGCACGTGATTCACAGCGTGCTGGCGGTGGTGTTGATCGTCGGCGCGCTCGGGCACGTCGTCTTCGTGGACGAGTACGTCAGCTCGCTGTGGAAGCAGATCCTCTGGGGGCTCATGTCGGCGGCGTTCGTCGCCCTCCTCGTGTGGGTCCGGGTCGTCAAGCCGCGTCGCGCCCTGTCACGCCCGTGGCGCGTCGCGCGTGTCGCGCACGAGCATGGTCAGACGACGACGGTCGCGCTGACCCCGCCGGCTGGGACCGACTTCAGCTTCCAGCCGGGACAGTTCGCCTGGTTCGCGTTCGGGCGCTCGCCGTTCTCGCTCACCCATCATCCATTCTCGTTCTCGTCCAGCGCCGAGCGCAGCGAGGTCGAGGTCGCGATCAAGGCGCTCGGTGACTTCACCTCGACGGTGAGCGCGCTCGAACCGGGGACGACGGTGTACGTCGACGGGCCGCACGGCGTGTTCTCGATCGATCGGGACGAGGGACCCGGGTTCGGACTGCTCGCCGGCGGAGTGGGGATCGCAGGCCTGATCAGCACGCTGCGCACGATGGCCGACCGTGACGACGTCCGGCCGGTGGTCCTGTTCTACGCCAACCGAGACTGGGATGGGGTGGCGTTTCGCGAGCAGCTCGAAGAACTCAAGGACAGGCTCGACCTGACCCTCGTGCATGTGCTCGAGCGGCCTCCCGATGGCTGGGCCGGTGAGGCCGGATACATCACGGCGGAGGTTCTCGCTCGCCATCTGCCCAATGGCTACCGGCGTTTTCAGTACTTCATCTGCGGACCCGATCCGATGATGGACGCGGCCGAGTCGGCTCTGATCGACCTCGGCGTCCCCCCGGAGCGGGTACACACCGAACGTTTCGACATGGCGTAGACGGAGGGATGAGACACGC
>JAFASQ010000366.1 GCA_019244395.1 Solirubrobacterales bacterium
GTACTGCACGGCGAGCTTGACCCTGACGAACACGTTGTCCTTCGTCTTGGTCTCGATCTCAGCGTTGAGCTGCTCGACCTGAAGGCTCATGCGACCCGCGACCCGCTCGACGAACGGCGTCTTGGTCTGAAGCCCCGGACCGGCGACGCGCACGAACTTCCCGAAGCGCTCCACGATCGCTCGCTCCTGCTGCTCAACGGTGAAGAAAAACAACGGCATCTGTGCCCCTTTCCAAGGGTCGAAAACGCCGGGCGCCGGCGCCCCACAAGTTAAGCACTACGGCTCGCGTGATCCGAGGAGTACCGTGAGCGCCACATGAGTGAGATCCCAAGTCCGGCCGAGTTCGTCGGGCGTGAGCCGGACGAGCGCCTGCTGTCCGAGGACCTCGAGCAGCTCCCGGCCTCGGTTGGCCGCCCGCACGCGCCGCCTCCGAGCCAGACTCGCCGCCGGGTCGTCGGCGCGGGCGCGACCCTCACGGGATTGTCGCTCGTGGTCGGTGCGTTACTTGTGCTGCTCGGGGTGATCGAAGCGCTCTCGGGCGGCACCAACGCAGCCGCCGTCGTCGCCTTCCTGGTCGGCGTTTTGTTGATCGCCACCCATTGGGGCTGGGTGCACGTCGCCGAGCTCACCGCCAACACGCTCGAGGGGCGGGCCAGTGCCGAGGTACTGGACGAGCAGCGTCAGTGGCTGGCCACGATCGAGCCCTACGCCCACTTCGAGGTCTCGACCGCCGTGGAGGACGACGGCTCGATCAGCATCTACTCGGCCCGTCATCGTCCCGTCGCCTGCGGCGAGCGCAGCTTCACCTTCGTCCGCGAGGTCGAGCACCGCGAGGCGCACTCCTCGGACGAGCCGGCCGCCTCGGTCACCGAGCGCGCCGAGCAACTCCGCCGCGAGGCGGCTCTGGCCACCGAGCGCGAGCGCGAGCGCTACGAGATTGCCGCGGACGCCTACCGCACCGCGCTGCTCGGCCGCGCCGACGAGGAGCAACGCCGATTGGCCCGCCGGGCGGCGTCGGAGGCGCTCTCGGGGCAGATCAACTCGAACCTCCGCGAACCGCCACTGGTCGAGTAGACGCCCCGATGAGCGTCGGCGCAGAGGCGATCCCGTTCGGCGGTCGGACGGCGTGGGCCCGCAACCTGGCGGCGCCGGTGCGCAGCTTCCTCAGCACCGAGGAGGGCGGCGCGTTCGTGATGCTGGGAGCGGCGATCGCCGCGCTGCTATGGGCGAACTCCCCCTGGTGGCATTCCTACGAGTCGGTGTGGACGACCTCGCTGTCGATCCGCGTCGGGAGCGCCGGCATCGCGGCTGATATGCGGACCTGGGTCAACGAGGGGTTGATGACCTTGTTCTTCCTGGTGGTCGGCCTCGAGGCCAAACGCCAGCTTGACCTCGGCGAGCTACGCGAGCGGCGCCGGCTGGCCATCCCGGTGTTCGCCGCGATGGGCGGCATTGTCGTGCCAATCGTCATCTACCTGGCCTTCAACGCCGGCCGCGCCGGCGCGCACGGCTGGGGCGCGGCGATGTCGAGCGATACCGCGTTCGCGCTGGCCGCGGTGGCCCTGATCACCCCGCGCACGGCGACCCGGATCCGGGTCTTCCTGCTCACGCTGGCCGTGGTCGACGACCTCGCCGCCCTGGTGGTGATCGCCACCGTGTACACGACGCACGTCTCGGTGGTGGCGCTGGCCGTGGCGGTGGCCTTGTTCGGCGTGCTGGTCGCGCTGCGCTATATCCCATTCGCCCGCTCGCCGGTGTCGATCGGCGTTGCTGTGGCGATCTGGATCGCGATGTTCAAGTCGGGCATTGATCCGGTGATCTCCGGGCTGGCCATCGGACTCGGCATCAGCGCCTATCCACCCTCGCGCGAGGACCTCGAGCGGGCCACGGCGCTGACCCGCTCGTTCCGAGAGCAGCCCACGCCGGAGCTTGCGCGTTCGGCCCAGCAGAGCCTGCAGTCGGCTATCTCACCCAACGAACGGCTCCAGTACGAGCTGCACCCGTGGACGAGCTACCTGATCGTGCCGCTGTTCGCGCTGGCCAACGCCGGCATCCACCTGACCTCGCAGGTGGTGAGCGCTGCCTTGTCCTCACCGATCACGTGGGGGATCCTGCTCGGGTACGTGGTGGGCAAGCCGATCGGGGTGTTCGTCGGCTCCTGGATCGCCACCCGGCCCGCCCTGCACGGGCCGCGCTCACCGGTCAGCGAGCCGGTGCTCCTGGCTGCCGGCGCCTGCGCCGGCATCGGCTTCACCGTCTCGCTGCTCGTCTCGAGCCTGGCCTTCACCGGGATCCGGCTGGATGAGGCGCGGCTCGGCGCGCTGGCTTCCGTGGTGCTCGCGCCAGCCATGGCCTGGATCGTCACCCAGGCGATCCGGCGCCTGCCCGAGGCGGTCCGCGCGCGCCAGGTCGGCCGGACCGCTGAGGACATCCTCGATCTCGCGGTCGACGTCGATCCCGAGTACGACCACATCCGCGGACCGGACGACGCCCCGGTGACGCTGGTTGAGTACGGCGACTTTCAGTGCCCGTACTGCGGCCAGGCCGAGAACGCGATCCGCGAGTTGCTCGCCTCCCACGGCGACGACATCCGCTACGTGTGGCGCCACCTGCCCCTCAACGACGTCCACCCCAACGCCCAGCTCGCCGCCGAGGCGGCCGAGGCCGCCGCCGCCCAAGGCAGGTTCTGGGAGATGTACGACACCCTGCTCGCCCACCAGGGCGAGCTCACCCCGCGCGACCTCGTGCGCCACGCCGCCGACCTCGGACTCGACGCCGACCACTTCCGCGACGAACTGCGTCGGCGCGAATACGCCGGCCGGGTCAGCGAGGATGTGGCCAGCGCCGACGAGAGCGGTGTGTCCGGCACGCCCACGTTCTTCATCAACGGCCGCCGCCACTACGGCGTGTACGACCTCGACACGCTGACCGAGGCGGTGGGCGCGGCGAAGCGCAGAGCACGGCAGCTCGCCGCCACTGCGGCCCTCGAGGAAACCGCGCGATAGGTCAGTCCCCGCACCGCGTGAGCGTTGTCCCCCGCTCCGCGTCAGGTCGGCACCCCGCGTGAGCGCGGTCCCCCACCCCATGGTCGGCGCCCGCGTGACCCCGCGTGAGCCCGGTCTCCACCCCGCGTGAGCCCGGTTCCGGCACCGCACATCCCACACGCGGTCCTCATCGCGGCCGCGGCATCCCGAGGATAGTTGTGGAGACAACTATCTGCTACGATTCCAGTCATGGAACTTGGACTCGCCACCTTCGCGGATCTGGCCTCGGGCGTATCGCCGGAGCAACGAATGCGCGAACTACTCGAGGAAGCCGAACTGGCTGACCAGCTGGGGTTGGACGTGTTCGCGGTGGGGGAGCACCACCGCCCGGACTTCCTGGTCTCCTCGCCGGCGGTCGTGCTGGCGGCCATCGCGGCGCGGACGAAGCGGATTCGGCTCTC
>JAFASQ010000390.1 GCA_019244395.1 Solirubrobacterales bacterium
CGCGAGGTGTTCCGCAAGATTGTCAACGTCTCCTCGATCTCCGGCACGATGGGTAACGCCGGCCAGGCCAACTACGCGTCCGGAAAATCGGCCCTGCTCGGCCTGACCAAGACCCTGGCCAAGGAGTGGGGCCAGTTCAAGATCAACGTCAACGCGGTGGCGTTCGGGTTCATCGAGACGCGTCTGACGGCGGCCAAAACCGACGAGAACGTGGTCGAGATCGGCGGTCAGAAGGTGCAGCTCGGCATCCCCGAGCAGATGCGGGCCTTGGGTCCGGCGCTCATCCCGCTGGGACGCGCGGGCACCCCACAGGAGGCCGCCGGTGGCGTGTTCCTGCTCTGCACGCCGTGGGCGAACTTCATCACCGGCCAGGTGCTCAGCATCACCGGCGGACAGTTCGGGGGCATGACGAGCTAGCGCCCACGGGCGGGCCCCTGGGCGCGTGTAAAACCCGCAAAACCGCCCGAGTTCCGTGCCACCTTGGGGACATAAGCGCCGGGTGGGCGCTTATGTCCCCGATGCCGATTGCGCGCACGGGAGTTTGGGGACTTATGCACCCCGGGTTCCTGGGATCCTGCCGGCGGCGGTGCGGCGATGCGCCGGCGCGGTGTGGGTATGCGCCGGCGGCGGTGTGGGTAAGCGCCGGCGGCGGTGGGGGTATGCGCCGGCGGCGGGGTGCGTATGCGCCGGCGGCAGGGTGCGTATGCGCCGGCGGCAGGGTGCGTATGCCCCCGGCCCGGTGTGGCGATGCGCCGGCGGCGGTGCGGGTATGCGCCGGCGGCGGTGTGGGTATGCGCCCGGGGCTGTGCGAGGGGTGCGGCGCGCCAAGCGGCGGGCGAAGCACACGACACCGCGGCCCCGACGGGGCGTGGCCGGGACCCATCTCCAACCCCCTAGACACCGATCACCTACTCAGGTAGAACTGCCTTGAACATATTTGTGCAGAGACGAGAGCGGAGGGTTTGATGGCCGAGAAGACATGGGGTGGCGAGCCCTTCTGGGGACTCGGGTACGAGTGGGACCCGGACTGGGTGCTCACGGACCGCCAAAGAGAACTCCGTGACACGCTGATAGAGCTGTGCGAGCGGGAGATGCGGGCCAACGCCAAGGTCTCCGACGACGAGCTCAAGTTCCCGCGGCGCAACCTCGAGCTACTGGGCGAGCACGGCTTTCTGGCTCTCACCGTTCCCACCGAGTACGGCGGGTTGGGCGAGGACCACGTCGCCTACGCGATGACCTGCGAGACGATCGCGCGCTACGGCTGCGCCTCGACCGCGATGTGTTACGTCATGCACATCGGCGCGGTCAACACGCTCATGCTGCGGCCGACCGAGGCGCTGATCGACAAGTACATCCGCCCCCTGAACAGCGGCAAGATCGGCACGCTCTCCTACTCGGACCCGGAGACAGGCTCGCACTTCTGGTACCCGATCTCCTCCGGTGCCGAGCGGCGCAACGGCGGCTACAACGTACGCAAGAAGGCGTCCTGGACCACCTCGGGTGGGTTCGCCGATTTCTACGTGGTCCAGACGACCAGCCCCGACTTCACCGGCTACGACGATCTGAGCGTGTTCGTGATCGACGGTGAGCACGTCAAGGCCCAACCCTCCTCCTGGGACGCCCTCGGCCTTCGGGGCAATCAGTCGGGCCCGATCGAGGTGGCCGGCGTCGACATCCCCGGCGAGCAGATCGTCGGGCCCGAGGGCGATGGCGCCGCGTCGAATGACGAGTCCGTCGACCCTTGGTTCCTGATCGGCTCCTCATCGGTCTGGAATGGCCTGGCCATGGGCGCGATCGACATCGCCAAGCGCCAGACCACCCGCAAGCGCCACGTCGACGTGGGCCTGCGGGTGGCCGACTACCCGACCATCCAGGACTACATCGGCGAGGCGGTGATGGACACCAACGCCGCCCGGTTGTTCGTGTACTCGGTGGCGCAGGCCATGGATAACGCCACCCAGCACAACACGGTCCAGCCTCCTCCAGGTGAGTTCGCGCGCGCCAATTTCCTGCACTGGGCGTGGCAGATCAAGTTCAACGCCGCCAAGAACACCGCGCATGTCGTCGACAAGATGCTCCACGCGTCGGGCGGCTCGGGCTACAAGCGCGACATGGAGCTCGAGCGCTACCTGCGGGACGCCAAGGCCGGCTGGGTGATGGGCCCGACCAACGAGGTGCTCCGCCAGTTCGTCGGCAAGGCGGTGCTCCTCGGGTTCGAGAGCCTCGATTACTGGAACCAGCACTACAACCGCCGCGCGGTCGAGAACGAGCTCAAGAAGCTCGACGCCGAAGGCAAGCGCAAGCTGGCCGAGGAGCTGCTGGCCGAGGTCGAGAAGGCCTCGGCGCCGGCCGCGTCGTAGCCTCCAAGACAACCGATGGCCGCGATCGCGGAACCACCGCTGTTTCCCGCCGCTGGACTCCGTCCCCGCGAGCCCGGAGTGGAGTTCTACCGAGTCGCCCCGGGTGGGGCTACGGCAATTCAGCTGAACGGCGATGACCGCGTAAAGCTGATCGACCGCCACGGCGGCCAGTCCGCGCAGCTCACGGCGCGCGGCGCTGAGGGCCTGGCCGCGCTCGGACTCCGCGCGGGGACAGCCGGCAACGGCGCCGTCACCGTTTTCGGCCCGCAGTCAAAGCCCGGGACCACGGTCAGCCTGAGCACCCAATCGCCGGTCACGCTGATCGTGGCGGCGCCCGGCGGGCGGATCGTAGATGGGGACCCGCCGGCCTCCGAAGTCCTCATCGAAGTCCGACGGGCCAATCCCGAGACCCGTGATCAATTCGACGTCCCGTCGCCTCTGGCCGAGCCGCGCCTGGACTTCCGCATCGACCCGGCGAGCGCACGCTCCTACGAGGTCCGCGCGGGCGAGTACATCCAGGTGATCGACGTCCAGGGCCGGCAGTGCTCGGACTTCCTGGCCTTCCACCGCCACAAGCTCGAAAATGGCCTCGAGCGCGGCCTCGACGCCACCGTCACCCGCACGCTGATGGGCAACGCCTACCCGATGCCGGGGCTGTACGCCAAGTTCTTCGATCTCGACATG
>JAFASQ010000432.1 GCA_019244395.1 Solirubrobacterales bacterium
TGCGCAGCGGCCTTGTGCTTGGTCTCGGCTTCGAGCTCCTCGTCGGAGCGGCTCTCGAGCTCCTGCATCGCCGCCATCTGGCTGCGCTGCTCGATCCGCATGGTCCGCTGCTGCTTGGGCATGGCAAGAGGAGTCTAGCTGCGCCTGACCCGCTCTCGCCGCCAATCGGTGGTTCACATAAGATCGATTATCGAGCGTTGCTAGGTGGCGTCGGCGGCCGGCGAGACGCCCCGCAGTTGATGACTGCGAACCTCTCCTGTCATGGATCGCTTCCGCCCACACGCGCAACCGTCTCCCGCCGTCGACCCGCTCGGACGCGTGCTGGCGTTCATGCGCGCGAGTTTTGTCAGGAGCGCGGACGCGACGCGGCCCATCGAGGCCGGCGTCGTCCTCAGCACGCCGTCGATGCCGGCGGTGTGGGCGGTCAACCAGCTCCGGGTGAAGGACCCACTCGGATATCAGGCGCTCGTAGCGCTGGCCGACGAGCAGCTCGCCGACTTCGAGTACCGGCATATCGTGGTCGAGGACCAACTGGCCGGTCCGGGGCTGGAGCAGGCATTCCGGACGGCCGGCTGGAAGATCGAGCGCGAGCTCCTGATGGGGCTGAGCTCGGCGCCGGATCGCCCGGCCAACGTGGGCGTCGTCGACGAGGCCGAGGAGGACGAATGGCTTGAGGTCATGGCCCGCTGGTACGGAGAGGACCCGGATCTCGGCACGGATGCGCTTGCCCAGCTCTTGGCCCACAGCCGGCGGGACGCGCGGGCCAACCGGGACCGGCTGCTCGGCGTGAGGAGCGGCGACGGCCGGCTCGTGGCGATCACCAAGCTGCGCGGTGACGGAAGCACAGCGCAGGTGGAGGACGTCTACACCGTGCCGGAGGCACGCGGCCGCGGGTATGCCCGCGCCCTGGTCAGCCGCGCCGGCGAGCTCGCGCGCGTCGAGGGCCATGATCTGATTTTCATCGTCGCCGACGACGAGGGCTGGCCCAAGCAGCTGTACGAGCGGATCGGATTTCGCCCGATGGGCCGGGTCTGGCAATTTCACCGCGGGTGATCCGCGCGGCCCGCCGCCGCGCTCACGCCGCCGCCGTCGATTCGGCGGGAATCTGCTCGAGCGCGGACGACTCGGTGTTCTCGACCAGCAGGTCGATCACCGCGCTCTCGATCCGCGTCCTGACGGCGTCGTCGGCCACGTTGGGCTCGGGGATCCGCTCGAGCGCCGCCGCGATCGTCCACCCTGACAGGTAGCGATCGAACACGCGGGGATCGATGTAGGAGCGTCGCGCCACCGCGGGCGTGTTTCCCAGCAGCTCGGACACCGCGCGAACCGACGCGTTGATGGCGCGTTTGCGCGCGGTCTTGGTGTTCAGCTGGCGGCTATCCGCTCCGAGCGTGACGGCGGCCATCACGGTCGCGTTCCACGTCCGGAAGTCCTTGGCGCTGAAGCCCTCCCCCAGCTGCTCTTTGAGGTATTCGTTGATGTCCTCGGAGTGCACGTCACGCCACTTGCTCCCGTCCCGGTAGGCGAGCAGCTCGTCCGGGCCGGCGCGCCGGCGCTTGAGCGTCCGGATCAACTCGAAGGTGACCGGATCCTCGATCACCTGGCGGCGGCGCAGCCCGCCCTTGCCCGGATAGTCGAACTCGACCGCACCGTCCCGGAGGCGCACGTGCTCCTTGCGCACGGTGGCCAGGCCGATCCCGCCGTCCTCGTCGGCGTACTGCTCGCTGCCCACCCGGAACATGCCGATATCGAGCAGGCGGACGGCGGAGGCGAGCACGATTTCGCGCCGGGGCTCGAGCTGTCCGCGCAGCGTTCTGGCCAAGCGCCGGCGCAGCCCCGGCAGGAGCTCGGCGAAGCTGATCATGCGCTCGAACTTCTCACGGTCGCGGTGCTCGCGCCACCGCGGGTGGTACAGGTACTGTCGGCGCCCCGCAGCGTCCACGCCGGTCGCCTGCAGGTGGCCGAGCGGATCCGGGCAGACCCACACCTCCTCCCACGCCGGCGGTATCGCGAGCTCGCGGATGCGCGCCAGGTCTTCGGGCGACGCGAGCCGCCGTCCACGTTCGTCGAGGTAGCTGAAGCCCCGGCCTCGACGGACGCGGCGCGCGCCGGGTCCCGCGCAGTCAGAGCGCCGCAGCCGGGGACGGCGGACCGTGGCCGCGGAGCGGGTGCGACTGGCGTTGTTCTCGCGTGTGGGCAGGGCTCTATTCCCGGATCAAGCCGCGGCACGCTCCGCCGCCGATCATCCTCAGCCGCAACTTTCCCTTCCGCCTAGGGTATCTAGCGGGCAGGTTTCCGCCAACAGGGAGGTAGGGATGAAGCGCAGGCTGGCAATGCTGACGGCCGTCACGACGATGTCGGCGCTCGCCGCGGGTGCCGTCGCGGTAGCCGCCTCCTCGCCGACGGTCGCCACCGGCACCCGGTCAAACGTGACCGACACCAGCGCCGTACTCCACGGCTCGGTCAACCCGAACGGGAGCGCGACCACTTACTTCTTTCAGTGGGGCTTGACCAATGCATACGGCGTCCAGAGCGTGGCGCGCTCTGCTGCTCACGGCACCAAGCCGGTGTCGGTGAGCGCCGTCGCGGCCGTGCTCATCCCGGGCACCGTGTACCACTACCGGGTGGTGGCGACAAACGCGGCCGGGACCGCGGTTGGCGCGGACCGGACCTTCAAGACGGCCGGGAATCCGCCCCCCGGCGTGACCACCGGGCCGGCGACGGAGGTCGGAAAGAACTCCGCGATCGTGACTGCGGTGATCAGCCCGAACAACCAGGCGACGACCTACTACTTCCAGTACGGGACCTCAACCGCCTACCTCCAGCAGACAATCGCCGCGACAGTTCCCGCCGGCACGGCCCCGGTGACCGTTGCCGCATCGCTGCAGGGCCTCGAGGCGCGCACGATCTTCCACTATCGGATCGTGGCGCTGCACAGCAACACTGCCCCGCAGCCCGACGGCGACGCGACCTTCATGACGCTGCCCCGCCATCGCCCGGTGCCGAACATACACGCCCGGACCAGGCCCTCTCGTGCCCGCCACAGGCCGTTCGTGTTCACGACCTCAGGCTCGGTGAAGGGTCCGAACTGGATTCCGACCGTCTATGACTGCCGAGGCAATGTGACCGTGCGATTCCTGCTCGGCCGGCGGTCGGTCGGCGCCACGCTGGTCCCGCTCCAGCCGAACTGCACATTCTCAGGCCAGGCCGTTTTCGCACGCGTGCCCGGTCACCACAGGCCCGCGACGCTCACGGTCCGAGTCCGCTTCGCCGGAAATGGATACCTGACGCCCAGGCGGGCCGCCACCGAGACGGTAACGCTCGGCTAGCGCCGGCCGGCGCGAGCCGGGCGGTCGCGCACGCGATAGACCAGGCGCAGCCCCGACCACACCGCGTCGACTGCGCACACCTTGTTGTCGACCAGTCCGGCGGCCAGGCCGAGCGTGCGCACGACGTCCTCGGTCACGTCGCTGGGCACGCCGGAGGCCCGCTTGGGCCAGGCGATCCACAGCCCGCCGGCGGGGTCGAGCGCGCCGGCCAGCGCGGGCAGGCGGCGCTCGAGCGCGGCGCGACGGGCATGGAAGGCCACGATCACGTCGAATGCCCCGCCCGCCAGCCGCCGGCGAACGCGGACGCCCGGCGGCAGCTCCCCGAGCGTGGCGTCGAAGCCGTCCGGCGGCCCGATCAGGCCCAGCCGGGCGCCCGGCCTGACGCCGAGCTTGCGCACCAGCGGGGTTCCCGAATAGCCGGCGCTGGCCGCGCTCACCGCGCGTCCACCTCCCTCGCCACCTCGGCGATCAGCTTGGAGAGCTGGCTGCCCTGCCAGGCGATCGGCGAGCGGCCGGGCTCGTCGAGCACGAGCCGGGCCCCCGGGATGGCCGCGGCGTAGGCCTTCCCCACGGCCTGGGGATGGCCGGGATCGGGCTCGTCGGCGCTCGCCACCACCACCACCGGAGCCGAAATCGCGCCCAGTTCATCGATCGTGCCGAACGGCCTGGAGCGCGGCACGGCCCGCAGCGCGTCGGCCACGGCCTGCGGGTGCTCGTGTTGCGAGAGACGCTGGCGGGTCACCTTCAACACCGTCTCCTGCCAGGCTTCGGGAACGTCAGGTCGGCCCTGGGCGGCGATGAACCCTTCGACCCCGCCCTGCTCGAACCCGTCGGCCAGCGCGTCCCAACGCGCCAGGCGACCCTCGTCCTCGTTCACCGCTGGATCGTAGGCGGGCGTTATGAGGACCAGCGCCCCTACCCGGTCGGGGGCGCGGAGCGCGAGCCACAGCAAGGTGTGCGCGCCCATCGACGCCCCGGCCATGACCGCCCGGTCGATCCCGCGGTCATCGAGCACCGCGATCAGGTCTCGCCCCAGATCGTCATAGGTGTAGGCGTCTCGGGACGGCGCGGGCGAGGAGCTGCCGTGCCCGCGGGCGTCGTAGGCGATCACCCGGTGGCCCGAGCGCTCGAGCGCCCGCGATCCCATGACGACGTAGCGCCGCGTCGCGGTCAGGCCGTGCAACAGGACGACCGGGACGCCCTCTCCCGAATCGTCCCCGGCCAGCTCCAGCCCGCCGCCGTCAACCACCATCTCCGCCATCGCTGCCCTACAGGATGACGTCGATGCCCGCGCGGCGCCGCCTACTACCATCAACCGCATGGATGTCTCCGAAAGCAACTTCCAGAGCGCGGTTCTCGACCGCTCGCAAACCCTGCCCGTGGTGGTCGACTTCTGGGCGGACTGGTGCGGTCCCTGCCGGCAGCTGGGGCCGGTGCTCGAGCGCGCGGTCGCAGCGCATGCCGACAAGGTCGAGCTTGCCAAGGTCGACGTCGACGCCAACCCCGGCTTGGCCCGCGCCTTCCGGATCCAGGGCATCCCGGCGGTGAAGGCGTTCCGGGACGGACGGGTGGTGGCAGAGTTCACCGGCGCGCAGCCGCCCGCCGCCGTCGAGCAGTTCCTCGACTCGCTGCTTCCCTCGGAGGCCGACGCGCTGGTGGAGCGTGGCGATGAGGCTTCGCTGCGCCGTGCCCACGAGCTCGAGCCGACCCGAGCTGACGCCGCCGTCCCGCTGGCCAGGATCCTCAAGGAGCGCGGCCAGAGAGACGAGGCGCTCAAGGTGCTGGCGCGGGTCCCGGGGAGCTTCGCCGCCGACGGACTGGCCGCTCGGATCGCGCTCGAGGCGGCGGCCGACAAATCGGCCGAGCCGCCCGTCCCCGACCTGCGCGAGGCGTTCGCCGCGCTCGACGCCGGCGAGCACGAGCGCGCGCTTGATCTGCTGATCGGGGCGCTGCCGAGTGCCGACGGAGCGCGCGACGACGTACGGCGCGTGGTGGTGGGCGTACTCGACGATCTGGGGGTCGAGCACCCGCTGGCGCGGGACGCCCGGCGCCGACTGGCTTCGGCACTGTACTGACCCCAGGCCATTTCTAAGCCTGCAAATCGGCGATTTTCTGCGAATGACTTCGCGGTCGCGTGGGTATCCGGTTTTCGGATGTGCCGCGGCGAAGCCCTCAATGAGTCCTATCCAGCCGTTCCCGAGGCGGTGCCGCTAGCCCGTCGGCTGGTATCGGACCTCGCGGCCGCGGCGGGCGCGGGCGGAGAGCGGCTCGAGGAGATTCGCCTGGCCGTGTCCGAGGCCCTGACGAACGCTGTCGTCCACGCGTACGGGGACGGCGACCCACCAGGAGACGGCGAGGTGGGCCGGTTCCGGGTGGTCGCGGCCGTCGCCTCAAGCGAGCTGTGGGTGCTGATCTCCGACCACGGTCGGGGACTGCACGCCGGCCACGAGAGCCGTGGCCTGGGCATCGGGCTCTCGCTCATCTCTGCGCTGAGCGACGACTTCGCGATCGTCAACCGGGCGTCGGGCGGCACCGAGGTCCAGATGCGCTTCGATTTGACCAAGACCGGCCCGACCACGCCGGCGGTCACCCACGCGGGTTGTTCTCTTCGGCTACCTCTGCGGCCTCATCTCGCTTCTCGACGATGATGTAGCCGGGCCTGGTCTCGATCACGGTCTCGATGTCGGCAAACTCGTGGCCGGGGAGGAGCACGAACCGGCGCGGGTTCGCGCGGATCTCCTCGTACTCGTGGACGGATAGTTCGATCAGCCGGTTGCAGCCGAGGCGGGCACACTCGCAGCGGAACCCCACCGGGCTGTCCTCCTCACCCGGCCACTGCCCGCGCTCGATGCCCTCGTTGACGTCACGGATGGTTGCTTCATTGGCAGCGGCGCGCCGCTGATGCTTGCCCGTCACGTCGGGATCCTCTCACGCGATGGGGTCGGGCGCCAGTTCGTCGCGGGGCGCCTCACAGGACCAGCTTGAGCTGCCCGTCGGCGGCGGCGCCGCCCTCTAGGCCGGCGACGCGAACTCCCAGCAACCGCACCGGCCGGGGCGGCGCAAAGCGACGGAGCAGCTCCAGCGCGACCGGGCCGACCCGGTCGGCCGAGCTCACCGCCTCGGCCAGCGTGCGGGCCCGGGTGTGGGTCGAGAAATCGTCCAGCCGAACCTTGATGCCGACCGTCCGCCCGCATCGCTGCTGAGCGATGAGCGCCGCGCAGAGCCGGTCCACGAGTTCTCCCAGGACCGTCTCGAGCCGCTGCAGGTCGCGGATGTCCTCGTCGAAGGTCAGCTCGCGCGACTCGGAGACGACCTTGCGCTCCTCGCTGACCGGCGAATCGTCCTCGAAGCGGGCCCGCAGCTGGAGCTCCGCCGCCAGCCGCGGCCCGAAATGCGAGGCGAGCCGGGCATGCGGCGCCGCCGCGAGCGCCGCGAGCGTGCCGATGCCGAGCGCGCGCAGCCGTTCGGCCGTCTTGGGACCGATTCCAGGCACCAGCGCGCATCCCGAGGCGCCGAACCGCTCACAGGCCTGCTCGCGGCTCAGCACTACAAACCCGCGCGGCTTCTCCGCGTCGGAGCCGACCTTAGCCACGAGCTTGTTCGGCCCGATGCCAATCGAGCAGCCGAGGCGCGTGCCCCGCTCGATCCGCAGGGCGAGCCGCCGCATGGCGGCGCGTGGGGCGAGAAGACCCGTTAGGTCCAGGTACGCCTCGTCGAGCCCGACGACCTCGACCGCGTCGGCGGCGTCCCGCACGCTCCTCATCACCTCGGCCGATGCCTCGCGGTAGTAGGTGAAGTCGGGCGCGAGGAACACGCCCTGCGGGCAGAGTCTCCGCGCCCGGGAGGCTGGCATGGCCGAGCCGACCCCGAACCGACGCGCTTCGTAGGAGGCCGTCGTCACCACCGCGCGCGGGCCCGTCCCGGCCACGATCACCGGCCGCCCACGCAGCTCGGGTCGGCGACGGAGCTCGACCGAGACGTAGAACGCGTCCATGTCGAGATGCGCGACGCAGCGGTCCGCCATCGTCAGGCCAGGCTAGGCCACGCCGCGGACGTCGCCCGGGCCGCTCTGCGGCCCGGCGAGTAAGTCCGGCGCGCTGACACGCCCCGGACCCCGCTCCGATTAGACGCTACTGGCTCGACCAGACAGCGCCGACGCCCCCGAAGCCGAGTGCGCCCGCCGTGTTCTGGTTGAGATCCCAGTCGCGTCCGGCCACGAACGGTCCGCGATCGTCGACCGTGGCCGTCACCGAGCGCCCGTTGTAGCGGAAGGTGACCGTGGTCCCGCACGGAAGGCTTCGGTTGGCCACGCCGTAGTGGGCGTGAAACCCGCACGCGGTGTTGCCGGCGTCGCTGTACCAGGAGGCGACGGCGTCCCGGTAGACCGTGACCTGCCCGGCCGGCGCGTTAGCGCTGCCGTTGAGCCGGTCGCCGGCGAAGCGGACGCGGACTCGCTCCTGGCCGGCGCCGTTTGCCACGTAGCGGAGCAAGAACCGCCCGGCGGATCCGGTCCGGGCGCTAGCCAGCGTCTGCCAGCGGCCGGCCTGGCGGCCCTGGAGGCTGACCTTGCGCCCTGCCCTCGCGGGCAGCAGCCTCCCCCGCACTTGGAGCGTCTGACCGCCGAGCAGAGAAATCTGGCGATCCGGAACGCCCATCCGTGCGGCCACGTCGACCGGCATCGGCCGGCTCGCCGGGTCGGCGCCGCCGGTGCTGCCCCGCGCCAAGAACGGCGTGAGCGACCCGCTCGAGGCGTCGAGGGCGCGGAGGCTACCGGACTCGGTGAGCTCCGCGGCCACCCGAAACCCGCCGCCGGCATCGACCGTCGAGGAGCTCAGCTGGCGCCAGCCCGCCTCGCCGCGGCGCGCGAACTGAAGCACGATGGTGTGGCCGGCGTCCGAGGCCGGCGCGGTTCCTCGCACGATCACCGGGTTGCCGTACGGGATCCGGATCGAGCGCGAGGTGGTGTGCGGTGAACCCTGGACCGGCGCCCCCAGCGCCTGGCTCGCGGCGAGCGCCGCCGCGCCACCGGAGACTGCGAGCATCACGGCGCCTAGGCCCGACCGGGAGCGGCGCCATGTCGTCATGGCTGTTTCACGCCTCAAGTCGAGGCACCTCCTGTTTGTCTTCGACCGGGCGCCTACGGGGTTAGCTGTCGGGCTCGGGACCCCGACCGCGCACTCGGGCACGCGCTCCGGAGCCCTACGAACTGCCGCCGGCCCGTTTGCGGGCCGGGCAAATCGATTCGCCCCCGCCAGACGTCAGGCGCCTGGCAATGGGTCCCCCGTTCGCCCTCGTACCGGACGAGGACGACTCGGCAGGTCGATCAATAAGTCGAGGAGGTTAGGCAAGGTCTTAGGAGCTTTTGTGTGAGTTTGGTCACACGCGGGGGCAAGTGGCATATGCAACAAGCAAGCGCGTGGACGTCCGAGCCTCGCTCGCCCGGATTACCATCCCGATGCCGTGGCGAACAAGGACAGGCTGACCGGGCTTGACAGCTCGTTCCTGGATCTGGAGCGGGATGCGGCGCACATGCACGTGGCCGGCTGCTCAGTATTCGCAGGGGACCCGCCCGGCTACGACGAGGTGGTTCGGGCGATCGAGGCCCGGCTGCACCTCGTCCCGCGCTACCGCCAGCGGCTCGCCTTCGTCCCGTTCGGCCTGGGACGCCCGGTCTGGGTCGACGATCCCCACTTCAAAGTCCAGTATCACGTTCGCCACACGGCGCTTCCACGGCCCGGCGGCGACGCCGAGTTGAAGCGACTCGCCGGCCGCGTTTTCTCCCAGGCCCTCGACCGGAGCCGCCCCCTGTGGGAGCTATGGCTGGTGGAGGGGCTGGCCGGCGAGCGCTTCGCGCTGCTCTCGAAGACCCACCACGCTCTGGTGGACGGGGTGTCAGGCGTGGACATCGCCACCGTGCTGTTCGACACCTCCCCCGAGCCGCTCCCGGTCGCCCCGCCCGACCACGAGTGGGTGGCCCGGCCCCTTCCCAGCTCGGCGCAGCTCCTGGCCGATGCACTGCTCGAGCCGGCGACCGTGCCACGGGAGGTGGTGCGGGGTGTCCAGGCCACGCTCCGGGGCCCGCGCACGGTGGCCGCCCGGCTCGGCCGCGCGTTCGGCAGTGTCGGTGCGCTGGCGTGGACCGGCCTGCAGGCCGCGCCGCCGAGCCCGTTCAACGTCCGGATCGGCCCCCATCGCCGGTTCACCTGGGTCGAGACCGACCTCGGGCAATTCAAGGCGATCAAGAACACGCTCGGCGGCACGGTGAACGACGTCGTCCTCGCCGTCGTGGCAGGCGCCTTGGCTGGCTACATGCGACTGCACGGCCAGGCGACCGAGGGTGTCGAGCTCAGGGCGATGGTTCCGGTCTCGGTCCGGGCCGACATCGAGCGCGGCGCGCTCGGCAACCGCGTCGCCGCCATGTGGGCGGCGCTGCCCGTCGCAGTCAACGATCCGGTCGAGCGGCTGGAGCGAGTCAGTCGAGAGATGCGCGGCGTCAAGCAGTCCGGCCAGGCGGTCGGGGCAGAGATCCTGACCCGACTGTCCGGATTTGCGCCGCCGACGATCATGGCCCAGGCGGCTCGGCTTCAGGCCCGCCAGCGGATCTTCAACCTGGTCGTGACCAACGTTCCCGGGCCGCAATTTCCGTTGTACCTGCTCGGGCGTGAGCTCGAATCGATCTACCCGATGGTGCCGCTGGCCGAGAACACCGCGCTCGGAATCGCGATCCTCAGCTACAACGGGCTGCTGAGCTTCGGTCTGGTGGCCGATTACGACGCGTTGTCCGATGTGGAGGTGCTGGCCGACGAGCTGCGCGCCTCGATCGACGAGCTGGCCGCGGCGGCCGGTCCGCCGGCGCCCGGAGCGCCCACCACGAGCACGCCCGAAGACGCGCCGGATCAGGCCCGCGTCGGCCCGTGACACGGCCGGCCCTGGCCGCCACGGGCGACGCGGTGATCCTCGCGCCGCGTGCCGGGCGTCCGGGCCGCCGCGCGAGCCGCTCACGGATCCCGCACGGAAACCGTCACGCGGCTCGCCACGCAGAGGAGCCCGCGATCGTCGGCCATCTCGACCTCCCACACCCACGTCGTCCGCCCGCGGTGGCGGCGGGTCGCGGTGGCGTGGATCTTGCCCTGGGCGATCGGGTGAAGCACCGTGGTCTGGTTGGCCAGGCCGACGGCGAGCTTGCCGACCGCGGCGACGCTGGCGGCGGTGCCGCGCACCGCGAGGGCTTCGGCGATCGCTCCGTAAACGCCGCCGTGGACGACGCCGCCGGACTGTCTCAACTCATCCCGGACCGCCACGAAACCGCGCGCCAGCTCATCGGAGCACTCGCTCAGCTCGAGCCCGTACAGCGCGTCGAAGCCCGTGCCGTCGGTGTCGCTGGCAGGATGAACGCCCATCGGCCGCGGGACCTTACCGCCTTCTGGAGGCTCCGCAGCGTGCCGAGGGCTTGACTACTCTGAACGGTTCCGATGGGTTCGCTAGACAACCTACCGCCCGATCAGCGCGCCGTCCTCGAGCTGGTCCTGCGGCGCGGTCGAAGCTACGACGAGATCGCCCGCCTGCTCGGCATCGAGCGCGCCGCGGTGCGGACACGGGCGCTGGCGGCATTCGACGAACTCGGCCCCGACACCGCGCTTGCTCCCGAGAGCCGCGCGCTGATCGCCGACTACCTACTCGGCCAGCTCCCCGAGCGAGTGGCCGCGCGGACGCGCGAGCATCTCGCGTCCACGCCCTCGGAGCGGGCGTGGGCGCACGCGCTGTCCTGTGAGCTCGCGGCGATGGCCAGCCAACCGCTCCCCGAGATCCCCGACGCGCCTCTCGCCTCGGCTTCCGGGGCCGTGGCCGGTGCCGACGGGACGCCGCGCCGATCGGACCGGCCGAGCTCCCGCCGGGGCGGCGCGATCATGCTCGGGGCGGGCGCGCTCGTCGGCGTCGCGGTCGTCGTGGTCCTGATCGCCGCCCTGAGCGGCGGATCGCCTAAGCACTCGTCGACCGCGGCGGCCTCCGGGAGCCGCCCCGCCGCCGCCTCGAGCACCGCCACCACCTCGGGCACCGCAGCGCAGGCTCAGGTGGTCGCGCAGATCAACCTGAACCCCCCGACCGGCGCCGGTTCGACCAGAGGCGTCGGGTTCGTGGTCAAGGACGGGAGCGCCTACGGCATCATCATCCGGGCCCAGCAGGTCCCGCCCAACAACCACAACGCCTACGCCGCGTGGTTGTTCAACTCGCCAAGCGACACCTACCGGCTCGGCTTCGTCAACCCGGGCGTGGGCAAGAACGGCCAGCTGCAAACCGGCGGGGTGCTTCCCGCCAGTGCCGGCCGCTTCAGGCAGCTGCTGCTCACGCTCGAGACGCAGACCAATCCCAAGTCACCGGGGACGATCGTGCTCGCGGGCCAGTTCAAAGGCGTTCCGGCCAGCAGCTGAGCTCTGGCGCCGGCCTCAGCCGACGATCCGCGAGAGCCCCTCGAGGGCCTGATCGAGCCGCTTGGCCGTGGCCGAGCGCATCGCCCATACGCCGGTCTTCGAGTACCCGCGCAGCTTCTGGCGCTGGGCCAGCGTGACCAGCGTTCCGCCACCGTCGGCCGGCTCGACCGCGACCTCGGTGATCGACTCGACCAAGACCCGCTCGAATGGCGTGTCGGCCAGCTCCTGCTCCCAGGTGCGGTGGCCGCTCGTGTACTGCCCGCCGGGCGGCTCGGAAGCGAGCAGGCGAAAGTCGGCGCGCACGGTCCGCTGCCGCTTGCTCTTGAACACCTGGGTGAAGCGATCCTCCTGCACCCCTTCCATCCGCTCGACCCCCGGCCACCAGCGAGGCATCTGGTACGGGTCCGCGATCACCTTCCACACGTCCTCGACGCGCGCCGCGATCACGCGCTTGCGGGTCGCGCTCGACGGCGTTCGCCGTCCCTGGCCGATCCGGAAGGGCAGGAAGTTCATGACGTGTGCTGGATCGCCGCACGCACCGGGTAGGGCGCGAGACTGGCTACGTCGCGATCTTGCGCAGATCGCGGATCAGGAGCAGGTGCTTGAGATGGGTGGTGACCGAAGCGAGGTTCTCGAGCGCCTCTATCGCTTCGCGCCGGCGTTCGGGGTTGCGCGAGCGCAGCGCCGGGGCCAGAATGCTCTGCAGAAGCTGAGCCTCGCGGTCGGCCGAGCTGCGGAACACCCGCAGGTTGCGTCCGCCTACGCCGTAGCGCGCCAGCTCGGAGACCGCTCGAACGATCTCTCGTTCGGTCTCATCGAAGTAGCGCGTGCCGCCGCGGGTCTCCCCCTTGATCACCCCGAAATCGACAAGCTCGCGGACGAGGTTGGGATCGGAGTTGGTCTCCTCGACGACATCCTCGAGCGAGTACAGCGCACCCGGATCGCGGGTCGAGACCAGCGCCCGCCGCAGGGAGCGGCCGTCACTGGGTGACCCCGCCGCCACCTCGCGCTCGGCGCGGCCGCCGGCAAGTTCCTGGCGGATCACCCTCAGCGGCAGGAACTCGTCGCGCTGGAGACGCAGGATCGTGCGCAGGCGCTGCACGTCAGACTGCGTGTAGAGCCGGTAGCCGCCCTGCGTGCGCCGGGGCGAGAGCAGCTTCTGGTCCTCCAGATAGCGGATCTTCGAGATCGAGATGTCGGGGAATTCCTGCTGGAGCGCCTTGCACACGGTGCCGATGGTGACCGCCTTCTGCCGCGGGCGCGGGGCGGCTTCGCGCTCGGCCGGCTCGGGCAGCTCGACGGCGGGGTCGTGAGTTTCGGATGAGGTGGCCATCACCGGCTGAGAAACGCGAGCTTGTACTTGCCGACCTGGAGCTCGTCACCGTGGCTGAGCCGGTGGGACTCGATCCGGCGGCGGTTGACGTAGGTCCCGTTGAGCGAGCCGCAGTCGTCGAGGTAGTACTCGCTGCCGCGGCGCACGAGGATCGCGTGGTCGCGCGAGACGGTCACGTCGTCGAGGAAGATGTCGCTCGTCGGGCGGCGGCCGATCGTCACCCGGCCCGGCCCGAGCGGGAAGCTCTCGCCGGCCCGTCCGCCTCCGGCACGGATCACGAGCGCCGGCCCTCGGCCGATGACGTCCTCCACATCGATCTCCTCGAGCTCGCCCGTCTCCCCCAGCTTGTAGGTGGCCGTGGTGGTGCCGGGCGGCGGGTCGGACTGGGCCAGGAACGCACCACATCGCTGGCAGTAGTTGGCGCCGTCGTCGTTGGCAAAGCCGCACTCTGGGCAGTGCTGGGCCACCGCCGTGTGCTATTCGGAGTCGGTCCCGGGAACGCGACCGGCCAGGATGTCCGTGAGCTGCTGGACGTCGGCGCCGCTGATCACGAGCTCCCCCGTCTCGTCCTTCTTGCGCAGCCGGTTCACCAGCTCGGCGCGGAGGATGTCGATCTTCCCGTGCAGGATGCGCCGGCGGTAGGAAATCTCCATCTCCTCGTCGGTGAGCTGCTTGATGATCTCCTTCAGCTCCTGATCGGTCAGCGAGCCGAGGTCGGGAAACGTGTCCATGTGGATCAGATCCTCCGGGTCCGGCCTGGTGCGAGTGCGCGAAGGAGCGAGTATACCCCGCCAAACAACGAGGCTCAATCTCAGCTTGAGAGTTTGGGTGACTCGTTGCGGGCGTCGCGAGCGCGGATTTCGCGCCGGCCGCGGCGCACGTAGAGCACGGCCGAGACGATGCCGAGAACCATCCCCACGTAGAGCATGATCAGGGCCAGCCAGTGCACCCCGGCCATCGCGAAGAAAGGGGCGCCGGCGATCGGAGCCACACCCAGGCGACCCGGCCAGTTGATCACGAGCTCGACGCCTCGGCTGAGCGCGTACCGGCTCGCGAGGAGCATGAACACCTCGCGCGCGATGACGATTGCGATCGCCCAGCGCGGAAGCAGGTTGAAGTGCCAGCACACGAGCATGCCCGAGACGATCAGCAGCCGGTCGACGAGCGGGTCGAGCAGCGCCCCGAGGCGGCTGTATTGGCCGGTCAACCGGGCCGCGAAGCCGTCGAGGTAATCGGACCAGCCGATCACCGCGAACAGGACGACGGCCAGCGCGTCGTGCCCGTCCTCGCTCGAGAGCGCGACGGTCAGGAACACCGGGATGCCGGCCAGCCGGAGGTAGTCGATCGCATTGGGGATCGTCCAAGGATTCAGCGGGTGGCCCGACATGGTGGCCTCGGGCGGCGGACCCGAGCGGTCGATGCCGGTCAGACGGCGCTTGGTGATGCGAGGGCTCACGGCGCCGTGCGAGCGGAGCTCACGGCAGGCCGCGCCACAGCTCGGCGATCTCCTCCGCCGCGTCCTCAAGCAGCACGCTGGTCGCCAGCTTGCCTCGCCGAAGCTGCACCTCGACCTCGCCGGCGCCCAGCGTGCGCCGGCCCACGGTTACCCGAAGCGGGCATCCGAGCAGCTCGGCATCGGTGAACTTCTCCCCGGGACCGGCATCGCGATCGTCGTAGAGAACGTCGAGCCCGAGCTCTTGCAGCTCCCCGTAGAGGCCGTCGGCGAAGGCTCGCTCCTCGCTCCCCTCCTTGCCGACCACCACGATCTCGACGTCAAACGGCGCCACGGCTCGCGGCCACGAGATTCCCTGCTCGTCCGCGGACTGCTCGACGGCCGCGGCGGCCGCGCGCGCCGGGCCGAATCCGTAGCACCCCATCCAAATGAGCTGCTCCTTGCCGGTCTCATCCAGGTAGCGGGCCCCGAGCGGCTCGGAGTAGCGCGTTCCGAGCTTGAAGATGTTGCCCACCTCGATGGCCGGCTCGATCCGGATGACGCTCCCGTTGACGGTGTCGCCGGTCATGACGGTGCGGACGTCCACCCGCTCGAACGAGAAGTCGCGCCCCGGCTCGACCCCACGCAGATGAGCGTCGGCCTGGTTGGCTCCGGTCACATACCCGCCGGGAGCGACCCCGGCGTCGAGCAGGATCGGCATTTGCGCGCCGACCGGGCCGATGTACCCGGGCGGCCCCAGCCGGACGGCCACCTCGTCCGCATGGGCCGGGCGAAACGGCATTCCCAGCGCGTTCTGCAGCTTGATCTCGTTGACCCGGTGATCGCCCCGGAGCACCACCAGCCGCATCTCGTCGCCATCGAGGATGATCGGGTACGCCTTGAGCAAGGCTCCGTCGGGAACGCTGAGCGCGCTGGCCACGGCGTCGATTGTCGTCATCCCGGGCGTGGGCACCACCTCGGGCGCGGCGAGCGGAGGTTGGGGCGCCACCGGCTGCGCCTCGGCGCTGGCCACCTCAAGGTTGGCCGCGTACCCGGCGGCGATCGCGACCTCGTTCTCGCCGGCCGGGCACGGCGCCATGTATTCGTGGGCGCCGGTGCCGCCCATCATTCCGACGTCGGCCTCGACCCGATACCACTCGAGACCGCAGCGATCCATCATCCGGTCGTAGGCGAGCACGTGCTTCTGATAGGAGACGTCGAGCGCCTCCGCGTCGCGGTCGAACGTATAGGAGTCCTTCATGATGAACTCGCGCGTGCGCAGCACACCGGCACGCGGGCGGGGCTCGTCGCGCTCCTTGACCTGGAAGTGGTAGAGGATCAGCGGCAGGTCCCGGTAGGACTTCACGGCCGCGGCCACATGGGTGGTGACCACCTCTTCGTGGGTCATCGCCAGCACCAGGTCAGCCCCCCGCCGGTCCTTGAGCTTGAACAGCTCCTCGATGCCGTAGCGGCCGCTGCGCCGCCACAGCTCGGCCGGCTGGAGCACCGGCATCAGCATCTCCTGGCCGCCGATCGCGTTCATCTCCTCGCGGACGATCTGGACGACTCGCTCGTGGACGCGCCAGCCGGCCGGCAGCCACGTCCAGAACCCCGCACCGACCTGCCGGATCAGCCCGGCACGGACCATCAGCTTGTGCGACAGCGCCTCGGCTTCGGCCGGCGGCTCGCGTTCGGTGGGCAGGAAGTACGTGGATAGGCGGGTCAAGGCAGCGAAGCGTACCCGCGTGATACAAGAACGGACGTCCTCAAGAATCGGATGCAAGGAGCACGAGCATGGCCTACGAAGTCCCGCCGCTGCCGTATGACTACAACGCGCTCGAGCCGACCATCGACGAGCAGACGATGCACCTGCACCACGACAAGCATCATCAGGCCTACGTGAACGCCGCCAACGGCGCGCTCGAAGGCACCGAGTGGGCTGAGAAGCCGGTGGAGGAGGTCCTCCAGAACCTCGGCTCGGTCCCCGAAGACAAGCGCCAGGTGGTCCGCAACAACGCCGGCGGCCATTACAACCATTCGCTGTTCTGGGAGTGGATGGGACCGAACGCGGGCGGGGAGCCCGACGGCGCGCTGGCCGACGCGATCAAGTCGGCGTTCGGCTCCTACGACGAGTTCAAGGCTAAGTTCAAGGACGCGGGCATCAAGCGCTTTGGCTCGGGCTGGGCCTGGCTGGTCCATGACGGCTCGGGGCTGGCGATCGTCTCCACCCCGAACCAGGACAACCCGATCTCGGACGGCAAGGCGCCGCTCCTCGGGGTCGACGTGTGGGAGCACGCCTATTACCTGACCTATCAGAACCGCCGGCCGGACTACCTCGACGCGTGGTGGAACGTCGTCAACTGGCCGAAGGTGGCGGAGGGCTTCTCGAAGGTAGGCTAAACCCTTACGCCCGGGTGAAGCGGCGGCCGGCGACCGGCGAGGTCTCCTCGTCGAGCTGAGCTGCCGCCGCTTCCATGGCGGCAATGCGTTCGGGCGTCATCGCGGTGGCGTCCTCGTTCTCGGATAGCCATTCGCGGGCCTGCGCCGCCGCGTCCTCGTCGCGCACGACGCGTTTGCCGGCCGCGTAGTAGCGGTCGATCTCGGCGAACAGCTCGTCGACGAGGCGGTCGGTGGGGACCTTCTTGAGCGGCTCGCCGCGCGAGTAGATCATGCCCATGTCCTTTGCGCCCGTGATCCCGAAATCGGCGTGGCGGGCCTCGCCGATGCCGTTGACCGCGCAGCCGAGGACCGAGACCTCGATCGGGTCGTCGTACTGAGCCAGGCGGCGCTCCACTTCGGCGACGACGCTGTCCATGTCGAACTGGAGGCGTCCGCAGGTCGGGCAGGCGATGAGCACCGGACCGCGCTCGCGCAGCTTGAGCGCCTTGAGGATCTCCCAGGCGACCTTGACCTCCTCCTCGGCGTGGAAGGTCGAGAGCGAGATCCGGATGGTGTCGCCGATACCGTCGGCCAGCAGGGTCCCCAGCCCGACCGCGGACTTGAGCGAGCCCGACCACTTGGTCCCGGCCTCGGTGATCCCCAGGTGCAGGGGGTACGGGATCCGCTCGGAGAGCAGACGGTTGGAGGCGATAGTGTTGGGCACGCTGGTCGATTTCATCGAGACCTTGAAGTTCGTGAACTCCAGGCGCTCCATCAGCTCGACGAACTCGACCGCGGCCGTGACCAGCGCCTCGACCGGGTTCTCGAACTCGAGCTCGCGCAGGTGAGCCGGGAGCGACCCGGAGTTG
>JAFASQ010000438.1 GCA_019244395.1 Solirubrobacterales bacterium
GAAATCGAAGTTGAACGCGGTGTGCAGTTCGTCGCTGCGCAGGTACAGGGCCAGGCGTTCGGCGTTGTGCACCCACGCCTCGGCCACGAAGACCCGCGGATCGTCGTAGGCGTCGGCCAAGCTCCGCCACCTGCGGTAGATCTCATGAACGCCGTCGCGATCCCAGTGGGGATGGTCGACGGGCTCGGAAGTGGGCGGCGGCCACACGGTCGAGCCGACGTCCGGGAGGCCTTCGGCCTTGACCAAACCGTGAGCGACATCGATGCGGAAGCCGTCAACCCCTCGCTCGAACCAAAAATGCATCGTTTCCTCGAAGTCGGCCTGCACGGCCGGCTCGTTCCAGTCGAGATCGGGCTGCTCGGGAGTGAACAGGTGCAGGTACCACTGCCCGGGGCGTCCGTCCGTCTCGGTGACTCGGGTCCAGGCCGCCCCCCCGAACCTGCTGACCCAGTCGTTGGGGGGCTCGTCACCAGTCGGGCCCCGGCCGTCCCGGAAGATGAAGCGAGCCCGGGCAGATGACCCGGGGGGAGCAGCGAGCGCCTCCTGAAACCACCGGTGCTGGTCGGAGACGTGGTTCGGCACGAGGTCCAGCAACACCCGGATGCCCAGCCGGTGCGCCTCGGCGATCATCGCCTCTGCGTCCGGCAGAGTGCCGAACACGGGCTCGATGGCACGGAAGTCGGAGACGTCGTAACCCGCATCCTTCATCGGGGACGGATACCACGGGTTGATCCACACGGCGTCCACGCCGAGACTGGCCAGGTAAGGGAGCCGGGAACGCAGCCCGGCGATGTCGCCGATGCCGTCGCCGTCGCCGTCGGCGAAGGAGCGAATGTAGACCTGATAGACGACCGCGCTGCGCCACCACAGGCTTTCCGCGCCGCGACTGCTCAGCTCCGCCTGCACCGAAGCGTCGGTCATGTCCCTACCTTCACCGGCCTAAGGCCCGGAACGCCGGTGTTCCGGCGAGATCGCGATCTCGGTTGTCACGGGCAGAACCGCGGATGACGGTCCGGCGTGAAGCTGGACCGTGCCGGCTTCCCGCTCCCACCGGCTGGCGGCCACGTTCCAGTGCGAGAGCGCCCGGGGCTTGACAAGGACGGCCGCAGTCACGTGTTCACCCGCATCCGCCTCGATAGCCGCGAAGCCGACGAGCCATCGAACCGGCCCCTCGAGCGCGCTTCCCGCATGGCTCGCATACACCTGGACGATCTCCTTGCTACGCCTCGGACCCACGTTGCGAAGCTCGATGGTAACTCGAAGGTCCGCGTTCGGCGCGGCGCGCTCGGGCGCATGGATCGAAACGTATTGCCAGCTGGAGTAACCGAGGCCGTGGCCAAAGGGATACCTGGGTGACCGGCCATCGCGATCGTACGCGCGGTACCCGATGAACAGGCCCTCGTCGTAGGCAAGCACCCCGTCACGCGGCCGGACGGAGGGCAGACCGCGCTCGGACTCGGGCCAGGTCGTCGGAAGGCGTCCGCCGGGCTCGGCTCGCCCGAGCAGGACGTCGGCCAGCGCGTTTCCGAACTCCTGACCCGGAAACCACACGAGCAGAATCGCGGCCACCTCGTCGGCCCACGGCATCAGCACGGGAGCGCCGGCGTTCACCACGACGACCGTCACCGGGTTCACCCCGGCAACTCGCCGGACGAGCTCGTCCTGGCGGCCGGGCAACGATAGGGAGCTCCGATCGAAGCCCTCGCTCTCGACCTCCGCGGTCGTCCCCGCGACGACTATCGCGGCGTCCGCTTCCCGGGCCAGGGCAACGGCCCGTTCGATCTCCTCGTCATCGGTGCCGTAAGGGGGCTGGAGTCCGAGTTGGAAGCTCACACCGCCCCCTCCTCCCGCGGCCGCCGCGGATCCAACGACATGGGAGAGCACGACCTCTGACTCTTCACTCCTGTCGAGGTGCACCACATGGCACACTTGCGGGGGCACCATCAGGCCGGTCACCACGTCGGCACCCTCGGGCACCTTCAGCTCACCGTCGAACACCGCCTTGCCGCCGACCAAGAGGCGAAAGCGTCCGATCCCGGAGCCGGCGATCGTGTACGCGCCAGGGTCCGTCGCCCGAATCACGGCGTGCACCTCGATGCGCTCGACTGGGACCGGGTACTCGAAGGCGTCATGCCAGGTGAATGCGCAGCCGGGCCGATGGTCGATCCCGAGCACGGTTCCGTCGCCGGCCACGAAGCGCACCTCGACACCCTCGCCGCCGTCAGATCGCCGAACCCACGGGGCGCCGGCTACTGGGATGCGGGCGCTGGCGCGCACACCCACGGAGTAGTCCACCTCTACCGCCGACCCGAGCGCCGTTTGCAGACCCTGGAGCGGCGAGACGGTATACGCGGGGAACACCGTCGCGCTCCCGCCACCCATGGTCCGCGCCTCGGCGGCATTCGATCCGACCACGGCCACAC
>JAFASQ010000504.1 GCA_019244395.1 Solirubrobacterales bacterium
TGCTCAACCTGATGCAGGGCAGCTTTCCGCTGCAGCCGCGCCCCTACGCGGCGGCCGCCGCCGGCGCCGGCCTGTCCGAGGCGCAGGCGCTCCAGCGCGTGCAACGCCTGCTCGACGAGCGCATCATCCGGCAGGTCACGCCCATCTACGACACCCGCGCGCTCGGCTACGGCTCGATGCTCGTCGCGGCCAAGATCGATCCCGAGCACCCCTGGCGGGCGGCGAGGGTCGTCAACTCGCACCCCGGCGTCTCGCACAACTACCTGCGCAACCACGAGTTCAACATGTGGTTCACGATCGCCGTGGAGCGCGACTCGCGCCTGGGCCTGGACGGGACGCTCGAGGTCCTGCAGCGCCTCACCGGCGCCGAGTCGATCCGTCAGCTGCCCACGCTGAAGCTGTTCAAGATCCGCATGGATCTCGAGATGGAGGGCGGCACCGAGGCGCTGGCCAAGTCCGTCGAAGCGCTCCCGCCGGCGGAGACCGAGCCGCAACCCTATGACGAGTTCGACGTCGCGGTTATCCGGGCCACCCAGGGCGACATGCCGATCATCCCGGAGCCGTACGGCCCAGCGGCTGGAAGCCTCGGCATCCCGCAACAAGAGCTTCTGACCCACCTCGAGCAAATGCAGGAGCGCCGTCTGCTGCGCCGGGTGGCGGCCATCCTCTACCACCGCCGCGCCGGCTTCAGCGCCAACGGCATGGGCGTGTGGAGGGTGCCCGACGAGCGGATCATGGAGCTCGGTCCGCAGATGGCGGCCTTCCGGGGGATCTCGCACTGCTATCAGCGCCCCACCTACGCCGACTGGCCCTACTCGATCTTCACCATGGCCCACGGCCGCTCCAAGGAGGAGTGCGACGCAATCCTCGACTCGATCGCGGCCGAGACCGGCGTCACCGAGCGCGCCACGCTGTACTCCTCCACCGAGTTCAAGAAGATCCGGCTCCTCTACTTCACCGACGAGCATCGCGCCTGGGAACGCGAGCACGCGGGCGTGTGACCGGGGCCGAGCCGACCACCGCGGCGCCGGACACCTCGCGCTCGGCGGAGCTGTACCGCTCGGCGCTCGGCCTCCTGCCCGGGGGCGTCAACTCGCCGGTCCGCGCGATGCGCTCGATCGGCCGCGACCCGATCTTCATCGCCTCCGGCCGCGGCGCGATCATCACTGATGTCGACGGCAATGACTACATCGACTGGGTGAGCTCGTGGGGGCCGCTCATCCTCGGCCACGCGCATCCGGCGATCATCACGGCGGTTAGCGACGCGGCGCAGCGAGGGACCACATTCGGCGCCCCGACCGAGGCCGAGGTCACGCTGGCGGCCCAGGTCGCGCGGCGGCTGCCGTCCGTCGAGATGATCCGCATGACCTCCTCCGGCACCGAGGCCACCATGAGCGCGATCCGCCTGGCCCGTGCGGTCACCGGGCGCGAAAAGATCCTCAAGTTCGCCGGTGCCTACCACGGACACGTCGACGGGCTGCTCGCCGACGCGGGCTCGGGCCTGGCCACGCAGGGAATCCCGGCCAGCCCCGGCGTGCCGGCGAGCACCACGAAAGCCACCGTGATCGCCGCCTGGAACGACCCGCAGACCGTGCAGGCGGTCACCGAGCGCCACGACCTGGCGGCCATCCTGCTCGAACCGGTGCCGGCCAACATGGGCGTGGTGCCGCCCGAGCCGGACTTCCTGGCCTTGCTCCGACGGCAAGCCGACGATCACGACGCGCTGCTGATCTTCGACGAGGTGATCAGCGGCTTCCGGGTTGCCCGCGGCGGCGCCCAGGAGCTCTACGGGATCTTCCCCGACCTCACGATCATGGGGAAGATCGTGGGCGGGGGCTTGCCGGCGGCGGCGTACGGCGGACGGCTCGAGCTGATGGAGCGGATCGCGCCGGCCGGCGACGTCTACCAGGCCGGCACCCTGTCCGGCAATCCGCTTGCCGTCGCCGCGGCGCTCGCCACGCTGGAGCGCCTGAGCGACGATGCGTATGCCCAGCTTGCAGCGACCACCGAGAAGCTCGCCGTCGGCCTGCAGGACGCGGGGTCCGGGGCCGGCTGCGCGATCGAGGTCCAGAGCGTCCCCGGCCTGCTCACCGTGTTCTTCTCGGCGCGGCCGGTGTGCGACTACGAGGCAGCCAAGATGTGCGACAGCGAAGCCTACGGCGCCTGGTGCCGCGCCCTGCTCGCGCGTGGCGTCTATCCGCCCGCCTCGCAGTTCGAGGCTTGGTTTCCTTCGCTCGCCCACACCGACGCCCAAATCGACCGCACGATCGAGGTCGCGGGCGAGGCTTTCGCGGAGCTTGAGCCGCGATGAGAACCGCTCGGGACGGCGCAGACGCGCTCCGCGAGGCGCTGCGCGCCGAGGGCGGAGCGGTGGCCGGCGTGCTCGATGAACCGGCTTCGCCAATCGAGCATCTGGATCTCCCGGGTCCAGCGCAGTTGGCTGCCGCTGGCCCTCGCACCCGAGACCGGAACCGCGAGTACGAGCTGCTCCTCGAGATGATCCTCGAGGGCTACCGACTCCACTACGACGAGCCGCTGGTGGTCCGCGCGCGCGACCCTGACCTCGCGCTGCTTCTGGGGGATCAGCTCTACGCCCTCGGGCTCGCCCGGCTGGCCGCCCTCGGCGACCTCGACGCCGTGGCCGAGCTCGCCGACGTGATCTCGCTTACGGCTCAGGCGCACAGCGCCGCCGACCGAGACCTCGCCGACGCCGTGTGGCAGGCGGGCGCTGTGTCGGTCGGCTGGGGCCCGAGCGAGGATCACCGCCGGGCCAAGGAGCGCGCGCGGGCGCTTGACCCGGATGCAGCCAGCGCCCTGCGGGCCTCCGCCGCGCGCCGAGCCGCGGATTCGTGACGTCCGTGGCAATCCTCAACCCCACCTAAAAGCCCCTGCTTGTGAGGTTCGTCTCGAGGTTGTTAGGCATCCGCGTACCGGCCGTCGCGGCGATGCCATTTTTGGCGCTGTGGCGGTACGCTGTCAGCGTCTAACCGTGCCCAACCGTCACCGGAAAACGAAGTCGAAGTACACCGCCGACCGGAGCATTCCCGGCTCCTTCGAAGGCGAGACGGTCACGCGCCGCCGGTTTATGAACCTTGCCGCCAACGGCGCCGGCGCTGTCGCCGCCGCGGCGTTCACCCTCCCCGCGCTCGGTTTTGCCATCGCGCCCATCTTCAAGCGCCAGGCGTGGGAATGGCAGCCGATCGGGCGTCCGGCCGACTTCACCCAGAGCGCGTATGCGACCAAGGTGATCAACATCACGCCGGGCATCGGCGAGGCCGGCAACACGATCGCCTACGTCAGGGCACGCGATCCGTCGATCGACAAAGAGCCCGAGGACCAGTACAACCGTTGGGTGGCGCTCTCGTCGCGCTGCATGCACCTCGGCTGTCCGGTGCGCTACGTGTCGGCGGCCCAGCGCTTCATCTGCCCCTGCCACGGTGGCGTGTACGACTTCCGCGGGATGGTCGCCGGTGGCCCGCCGGTCCGCCCGCTCGACCGCTTCTACACGCGCATTAACCAATCCACCGGACTCGTCGAGGTCGGCCCCCGCTACTCGGTCAACAACGAGCTGCAACGCTTCTCGCCGCGATTCCCCGGCGAGCCGCTCGACGGGATCGGCCAGTTCCTCTACCCCGCTCAGTTCGCCAGCTCCTCCAAGCCCTAACAAACAAAATGCCACGCATCCCCGCCCCCCCGCTGCCCAAGGCCCTCCAGCCCCGCCCGAAACGCCCGGGGCAGGACGTCGAGGCCGGCGCAGCTACCCCGGTCGAAGCCGGGATCACCGTTGTCGACTGGCTGGACGAGCGCACCGCGCTCTCGCCCGGGATCCGCTGGCTTATGTGGCGCAAGGTCCCGCGCGGGATCAACTGGGCCTACACGCTCGGCTCGGCGACGCTGTTCGCCTTCCTCAACCAGGCCGTCACCGGCGTGTTCCTGGCTATGTACTACCGGCCAGATGCAGCCGGCGGGGCGTACGAGTCGATCCGCAACATCAACGACAACGTGTTCCTCGGCCAGTTCGTGCACGGCATGCACAAGTGGGGCGCGTCGGTGATGATCATCCTGATCTTCCTGCACATGGGAAGGGTGTTCTTCTACGGCGCGTACAAGTACCCGCGCGAGCTGACATGGGTGATCGGCGTAGTGCTCGTGATCCTCACGCTGGCCATGGGCTTCACCGGCTACTTGCTGCCGTTCGACCAGCGGGCTTACTGGGCCAGCGTCGTCGGTATCAACATCAACGCCGGCGGGCCGTTCGTCGGACCGTTCCTCTCGAACTTCCTGTTCGGCGGCGCCGACTTCAACGCCACCACACTGTCGCGCTTCTACGCGATCCACATGCTGGTCATCCCCGGGGCAATGGCGGCCCTGATCGGCGCCCATCTCTACCTGGTCACCAAGCTCGGGATCACGGCCCCGCCGTGGCTCAAGCCCGGCGCCGACGACACCGACCACGCGCTGGCCGAGGCGGAGGTATGAGCCGCCCGGCTGCCCGAGCTCTCGCGTCCCTTGCACGTGCCGGCGCCCCGGCCCTCCCGCCGCCAGGACGCGCCAGCGCCCCGGTCGTCCCGCCGGCAGGACGCGGCGGCGCCCTCACACTCGCATCCGCCGCACGCGCCGGCGCCCCCGCGACACCGGAGCGGCGCGGATGAACCAGGCCCAGAAAGAGGCCTACCTCCGCGAATACTCGATCCTGAAGAACGAGGGCAAGCCGTTCTTCCCCTACGCGGTGGCCAAGGACGGCGCCATGGCGTGCATCGTCATGGTGGTGATCATCTTCCTCTCGCTGTTGTTCGGGGCCGAGCTCGGCCCGAAGGCCGACCCCACGACCACTACCTACGTCCCCCGGCCCGACTGGTACTTCTTCTTCCTCTTCGAGGTCCTGCGCGTGATGCGCAACGTGCCGAAGTTCACGCCGATGGCGACGATCGGCGTCCCGACGATCTGCATGATCCTGCTGTTTCTGCTGCCGTTCTACGACCGCAGCCCGGAGCGGCGGATCGAGCGCCGCCCGATCGCCCTGGCCGCCGGCATCACGACGATCGCCGCCATGGCGTACCTGACCTACAGCGGCGCGCACACCGGATCGCCCAACTCGGTCGAGATCAAGCCGCCGGCGACCCTGAGCGCGGCGCAACTGCAGGTCTGGCACGCGGGAGCGGACGTGGTCGGCGAGTCGGGCTGCCTGGCCTGTCACGTGATCGGCGAGAACGGCAATAACGGGCCCGGCCCGGCCCTCACCAACATCGCGAACACGGTTCCGGCCGCGCAGATCGCCTCGACGCTGCGCAACCCAACGCCGCCGATGCCGTCCTTCAAGGACCTGCCGGCCGACAAGTTCAACGACCTCGTCTACTTCCTGTCAACCCTGCAGTAGCCGCTCCGGGGGACCATGGCGAAGGCAGACTTCGCGCCGACCGGCGCGCCGGAAGCGCTAGAGGAGGCCACCCGCGGATCGCTCGACGAGCCGCAGGTGCGAGCGATGTTCGACCGGATCGCCCTCCTGTACGACCGCATGAACACGGTCATGACCGCCGGGCTGCATCACAAATGGCGCCGGCGCGCCGCTGACCTGGCCCAGCTCTCCCCCGGCGGCCGGGCGCTCGACGTGGCTACCGGCACCGGTGACCTGGCCCTCGAGCTTGCTGCGCGCGTCGCCCCCGGCGGCGAGGTGATCGGCGTCGACTTCTCCGAGCGAATGCTCGAGGTGGCCGGTGCCAAGGGCGCTGCACGACCCGGTATCCGGGTGCGCTTCGAGACCGGCAACGCGCTGGCGCTGCCCTACCCCGACGGCGACTTCGACGCCGCCACAGTGGGCTTCGGCGCGCGCAACTTCAGCGATCTGAGCCGCGGCCTCGCCGAGATGAAGCGAGTGGTGCGGCCCGGCGGTCGGGTGGTGATCCTCGAGATCACCACCCCGCGCCGGCCACCTCTGTCCACGTTCTTCTCGCTGTGGTTCGACCGGATCGTCCCGGCCCTCGGCAGCGCCGTCGACACGCAGGCCTACGCCTATCTCCCGAGCTCGGTCAGGCGCTTCCCCGGACCCGACGAGCTCGCTGCCGTGATGGCCCGATGCGGCCTGCGCCAGATCCGCTACGTGCTCACAGCCGGCGGGATCATCGCGCTCCATGTAGGGGTAGTCTGACCGCGATGAGTCCGGGGGGCCAGGCGGTCGTCGACGCCGGGGGCGCTGAGCTCACGCGGATCATGGACCGCGTGGAGCGACGCATGGCCGAGCTGGCCACGAGCCACGGCCCGGTACTGGCACGCCACGCCGGCGAGACGATCTCGGCCGGCGGCAAGCGGCTGCGCCCGCTGCTTGTTTGCCTCGCCGCCGGCGCTCCTCCGCCCGAGACCGACGGCCTGGTCCGCGCCGCAGTGGCGGTCGAGTTGGTGCACGGCGCGACGCTGGTCCACGACGACGTGCTCGACGGCTCTGCGCTGCGCCGCGGCCGTCCCACCGTGGTCTCAACGGGAGGCCGGGCCGCCGCGACCGCCACCGGCGATCTGCTCTTCTCGCGCGCCTTCGCCGAGCTGGCCGGCGGTGACTCGCCTGACGCTGTGCGGGTGCTGGCGCGCGCCAGCCGCGAGCTGGCCCTGGGCGAGCTCGCCCAGCGTGAGGACGCCTGGCGGACCGACGTGTCCGTGGCCCGCTACCTGACCCGCTGCCGGCTGAAGACCGCAGTCCTGTTCCGCGCCGCCTGTGAGCTGGGCGCGCTCGAGGCGGGCGGTGACCCGGACACCCTCGGCGCCTTCGGCGAGCGGATCGGCCTGGCTTTTCAGATCCTCGACGACGTCCTCGACGTGTCGGGTCCGCCCGAGCGCACGGGCAAGCCAAGGGGCGCCGATCTGCTCGACGGCACCGTCACGCTGCCGCTGATCCTCGCGCGTGCCGAGGATCCCGAGCTGGACACGCTCGACCTGCGCACGGTGCGGACCGCCGAGGACGCGGCGGCCGCCTGCCAGCGCATCGCCGCCACCGGTGTTCTGGACGTCGCTCGCGACCGCGCCCGGGACCTGGTGGGTGAGGCCAAGCGAGGCCTGCCGGCGATGCCCGAGCGCCAGCGCGCCGCGCTTGGGCTGGCCGCCGATGTGATGGTCGAGCGCTACGCCTAATTGGGGCCGCCTGCGGCGGCGCCTCTAGAAGTCTTCGGGCAGGATATGGTCGGCGGACAGGGCGCTCACGAACCGATCGATCTGATCGGCCATGTTCGCTTGGGTCAGCCGCTGGAGGTCCCGGAGCATGTCGGTCAGACCGTCGTCGAGCCGCTCCTCCAGCTCGCGGACCTGATCGGCGGTGTACACCCCCTCGGCGTACCAGTCGCAGTTCGGGCAGCTAAGGGCGAGGTTCCAGCAGCCATCCGGCGCCTCGGACCAGTCGACCGGCTGGACGAGATCCGAGTTGCACTCGGGGCAGATGTGCAGGGGGCGATCCGAACGGCTGCGCTCGCCGAAGCGGACCACCTCGATGCTGCGGCCGCTGGGCAGAACGATGCGGCGGACTGAGGGCTGTTCTTGCTCGGGATTCATGCGTCCTCGAGCCGTTAATCGGCCCGCGCGAGGGGCAACTTGAGGCACTTTCTTATGAATAAACGAAGGGCTTATGGCGTCCCTGTAAATGACGGTAACCTTGAAACCCCCACCTGGAGCGTCGCGAATGTTCTACAAGAGTCCGACCACCGACTTGATCATCGTTCTGGTGATCGTGCTGCTGATCTTCGGGCCCAAGCGGCTGCCCGGCCTGGGGAAGCAGCTCGGGCAAGGGATGCGCGAGTTCAAGGAATCGATCACCGGGCAGAACAAGGACGACGAGGCGCCCCCGCGGCCCGAGCTCACCGCGGCCAGCGGGTCGGCGTCGGGGGCGGCGCCGGGCACCTCGTCCGGCGAGCGTGAGTCAGCTGAGGTTCGCTCTCAGCCCCGCGCGTAGCGGGTAGTTAGGTAGTCGCGCCGTGGCGAAGGTCCTCCGGCCCATCGGGCACGATGATCGGCTGAGCATCGTCGATCACCTCGACGAGCTGCGCTCGCGCCTCGTCATCTGCTTGATCGCGCTCGGGATCGCCTTCGCCATCTGTTTCTGGCAGAACCACGCGCTGCTCGATCTCCTCAACCGGGCGCTGCCGCACAACTCCAGCGTGACCACCCAGCAGGGGCTGGGCTCGGTCCCCTCGCAGTCCGTCGTCGAGCGCAAGGCGTATCTCAGCCAGGCCGCGGCGGACCGCCTGGCCGCCGCTTCACCCGGTCTGTCCGAACAGGCCCGGCAGGGCTTCCTACGCGCCGCCTCCGCCTCCGAGCAGGTGGCAAAGGTGCTACCAAACGCGGCGCCGGTCAAGGAGAAGCCGATCACGATCGGGGTCGGGGAGCCATTCACCACCACGCTGACCGTTGCCGCCTACTTTGCGCTGCTGTTCGTGTTGCCAGTGCTCATCTACGAGGCATACGCATTCGTGATCCCGGCGCTCAACCGCGACGAGCGCCACGTGGCCGTACCGGTGATGCTCGCCGCCCCGGCCTTGTTCACTGCCGGAGTGGTGTTCGCTTTCTTCATCGTGCTGCCGCCGGCGGTGCACTTCCTCCAGGGTTACAACCACGAGCAGTTCGACGTGCTCGTGCAGGCCAAGGCGTACTACTCGTTCCAGATCGTCACGATGCTCGCGATCGGTCTGGCCTTCCAGCTGCCCCTCGGATTGCTGGCACTGCATCGCCTCGGCGTGATCAATGGCAGCACCCTAACCAGACACTGGCGCTACGCTACGGTAATCATCGCCGTCATCGCGGCGGCGATGCCGGGGGCCGATCCAGTCACCACGGGGCTTGAGACGCTGCCGCTCGTAATTCTCTTTCTCGCCAGTATCGTCATGCTCAAGATCGCCGACCGCCGCGCCGCGGCACGCGCCGCCCGCGAGGCTCAGACCTCGTTCAGCGACAGCCTTGATCCCACCACCTAGCCGATGCTCTTCGACCTTCGCAGCCGCGGCCGGCGGCGTACCGTGCAGGCCGTCTACCTCGGACTCGCCATCATCCTGGGTGGCGGTCTCGTGCTGTTCGGTGTGGGCGCCGGCAACGGACTCGGCGGCCTCTTGAACGCGTTCACTGGCCAGGGTTCGACAGCCGGCCAGTCGCAGGCGGTCTCTCAACAGGAGAAGGCCGCGATCAAGGCCACGCAGACCAACCCGAACGATGCCGCCGCGTGGGCGGCCCTCGTGCAGGCCCGCTGGAGCACGGCCAGGTCCAGCAGCGCAGACGTCAACGCCAATACCGGCCAGTTCACAGACGCGGGTAAAAAGGAGCTGACCGCGCTAGGCGAGGCCTATCAGCGCTACAAGGCGCTCGTCAAACAGCTCGATCCCACTACCGCCGTCCTCGCCGCCCGGGCCTACCAGTACCTCGGCAACTACGGAGCTTCGACCAGCGCCTGGGAGGACATCTCCGCGTCCAGTCCAAACCAGGCCATCGCGTTCGAATGCCTCGCCGCCAACGCCTACGCCGCCGGCCAGACCCGCATGGGCGACCTTGCGTCCGCCAAGGCCCTCAGCCTCGTGCCCAAGGTCCAGCGCACCCTGCTCCAGAGCAAGATCCAGCAGGCCAAGACCAACCCCCAGGTCGCCCAGTCTTGCTGACCGCGCGACCCGGGAGTGGCGGGTAACATCGCCGCCAGGGCCGTTAGCTCAACTGGTAGAGCAGGGGACTCTTAATCCCAAGGTTGGAGGTTCGAGTCCTCCACGGCCCACTGAAAAGGCCCCGCAAGGCGGGGTTTTCTTGTTCTCGGGGACGGCGGCGATTTTGAAGTATGTCTCCGATATGTCCCGAGATTCGCGTAGGACTGCACGTGCTCAACCCCCCAACCGGTCATGTGTTTCGAGTCGAGCGGGCGCGCGGTCCGGCCTGGTACATGAAGTACCGGCTGCCCGACGGTCGGCAGGTCCAGAAGAAGCTTGGGCCTGCGTGGACCGAGCGAGGCCTCAGCGAGTTGGGAGCTGCGCAAGACGAGCGAGGCGCTGCTTGATAGCGACGACCGGACGCGCTACCAGCACCGTGGGGATTGGCGTCCGAAATGGGGTGCGCTTGGGCCGACGCTAACGGTAGTTTGCGCCTATGACCGAAGGTGCCCGGATTCGAGAGATCGAGAACGACAAGGCGCGCCGACGCGCGGCGCGT
>JAFASQ010000173.1 GCA_019244395.1 Solirubrobacterales bacterium
ACCAGCTTGATCGCCTCCCGACGAAACTCCGGTGGATACGGCGGTCTGGTCCGAGGCACTTCTCACCTCCTGGCCACCGTCTTTCGACGAAAGCCCTCAGGTGTCCTCGAAACCGGGGCTATGAACAGCGCCGGACTATGCGCACGCGATCGACGTGGGGCCCGCAAATTGGGTGGTCCGTGACGCATCGACGGCGCTGATGTCTGGCTCGTGCTGCACATAGTCCCGACGCTCCTCCCGGTTCTTGTTGTCCGGGAAAGGAGCGTTGGATGTCGGTGGAGCGGTGGGCCCTCGACACGTTGGTCGAGGAGTACAAGCAGCATCAGCGCCGCACGCGTGGGCTGCGGGAGGGGACGTTGGATGGTTATGAGCGGCTGGTGCGGTTGTTTGTTCGCGCCGCGCTTGGTAAGGATCCGGTTGACCCGTCCCGGCTGAGCAGCGGCGATGTTGTCGGGTTCGTCGTGGCGATGCAGGGGCGGTTCTCTCCGTGCTCGATGAAGGCGGTGCGTACGGCGCTGCGCTCGTTCTTTCGTTTCCTGCGGTTCGAGGGTCTGTGTGATGAGCGGCTCGAGCTGGCGGTCCCGCGGGTCGCGCATTGGCGGCTCTCGACGCTCCCGCGCTACCTGAACGACGCGCAGCTGGCGCGGCTACTCGCGTCGCTGGATCACTCCACGCGGTGCGGACGCCGGGACCGCGCGATCGTGCTGTGCCTGGCGAGCTTGGGGTTGCGGCCTGGCGAGCTCGCGAATCTGCGGCTTGAGGAGATCGACTGGCGCGGCGGGAGCGTCCGGTTGCGCGAGCGCAAGACCCGGCAGGGCGCGCTGGTTCCGCTGCCGCGTGAGGCGGGCCGGGCGATCGTCGCCTATTTGCGGGAGGAGCGCCCGGCGACGGATGAGCGTCGCGTGTTCGTACAGCACCTCGGTGCCGGTCGCGGCCGGCCGCTGTCGGGCAACACGGTGTCCGCGGTGGTGGTCCGCGCGCTCGATCGCGCTGGGGTTCAGTCGCCGCTGGCGGGCGGCTACGTGTTACGTCACACCGTGGCCAGCCGGCTGGTGAGCCGAGGGGCGAGCCTGAAGGGAGGTCGCTGACTTCCTCGGCCATCGCTCGCTCGACACCACGGCGATCTACGCCAAGCTCGACCTGGTGGCGTTGCAGGAGGTTGCTCTGCCGTGGCCGGCGGAGGTGACGCGATGACGACCACCAGCTGGCTGCCGCTCATCGAGGAGTACTTGTCGGTGCGGCGCGGGCTGGGGTTCGCGCTCGAGACACCGGCATACATGCTGCGCGATTTCGCCCGCTACGCCGACGCGCTCGACCACCACGGGCCACTCACGACCGAGCTGATGGTGCGCTGGGCGTTGGCGTCGCGGTCGACCGATCGGGCCCAGGCCATTCGGCGTCTGGGCGCGGTGCGCCAGTTCGCGCGCTACCGGGCGCTGCTGGATCCCGCGACCGAGGTTCCACCGGCCGGGCTGCTCGGGCGGCTCCCGCGCCGCCCCCAGCCCCACATATACAGCGACGCAGAGCTCGCGGCGCTGCTCGATCAGGCGAGCCGACTGCTGCCGCGACGAGGCTTGCGTCCGCAGACGTACGTGGCGTTCTTCTCGCTGCTGGCGTGCACCGGGCTGCGGCTCTCGGAGGCCTGTCGGCTCGCGGTCGCGGACGTTGACCTGAACGTCGGCGTGATTACCGTCCGCGAGGGAAAGTTCCGCAAGGCGCGGCTGGTGCCGCTGCACCCGAGCACGATCGAGGCGCTCGCACGCTACGCCGCGGTGCGCGACGCGTGCTGCCAGGGGCCGGGGCGGTTCTTCCGGACCGAGCACGCGCCGGCGCTTCAGAAGGACACCGTCGAGAAGACGTTCGGTCGGCTCAGATACCGCCTTGGCTGGACCGCGCACGGGCGAGCACGCCAACCGAGAATTCACGATCTCAGACACAGTTTTGCCGTGCGCCGGCTGCTGCGTTGGTATGAGACGGGCGCCGACCTCGACCGCAAGCTACTCGCCCTCTCCCTGTATCTGGGGCATGCCCACGTCAGCGACACCTACTGGTATCTGACCGGGGTGCCGGAGCTGATGGCGATCGCGGCGGAACGCTTCGAGCGCTTCGCCCAGGCCGAGCAGGGAGGCGAACTGTGACGCCCGCGTCGCCCAGCTTCCCGGCGCTGCTCCAGGAGTTCTTCCAGCGGCTGGTCAGCGAGCGTGGCGTGAGCGCGCACACGATCGCAAGCTACCGCGACACCTTCCAGCTGCTGCTCGGCTACGCCCAACAGCGCACCGGCCGGACACCCTCGGCGCTGACGCTCGAAGATCTCGACGCGCCGCTCGTGCTCGCGTTCCTTGATCATCTCGAGCAGGCGCGCGGCAACTCCCCGCGCACGCGCAACCTCCGCCTGACCGCAATCCGCTCGTTCATGCGCCACGCGTCTCTGCGGGCCCCGACCGCGCTGCCGGTCGCTCACCGCGTGCTCGCGATCTCGCCCAAGCGCTTCGACAAACCCGCGCTCGGCTACCTCACCCGCGAAGAAGTCACAGCCCTGCTCGACGCGCCCGACCCAAGCAACTGGACCGGGCAACGTGACGCCGTCCTGCTGGCCATGCTCTACAACACCGGCGCGCGCGTCTCCGAACTCGCCGCCCTGCGAATCGCTGACCTCCTCCTCGACCGTCAGCTCGCTGTGCAGCTCCACGGCAAGGGCCGCAAACAGCGCATCGTGCCGCTGTGGAAAAGCACCGCCAAACAGCTGCGCGCATGGCTGCCCCGGATCGACAAAGCCCCCAACGCTCCCGTATTCCCCAACCGTGCCGGCAAACCAATCACCCGCTCCGGCGTCGAACACCGCCTCAGCCTCGCCGTCCGCGCCGCATCCAAACGCTGTCCCTCCCTCACCGCCCGCCCGATCTCGCCACACACCATGCGACACACCACCGCGATGCACCTGCTGCAGTCCGGCGTCGACATCACCGTCATCGCCCTCTGGTTAGGGCATGAGGACACCGCCACCACCCACATCTACCTCGAGGCCGACCTCGCCATGAAAGAAGCCGCGCTCAAACGCCTGCACGAACCAGCCCTCAAACCTCTCACCTACAAAGCCCCCGACCGTCTGCTCGCGTTCCTCGAAGCCCTGTGACTATGTGCACCACAACAACCCCGCCCCGCGCGCCGCCCAGCACCACCGTCACCCTCTGCGCATAGTCCGGCGCTGTTCATAGACCCGTCTATGCGCCGCGGCGCATAGACGGGGGCACTCCAGTTCGTCTTCGTCGTCGCAGGCCAGCATCTGCGACGCCTCCTCTGTGTAGGCGGGTGGTCCCGGGGCGTTTTCCGGCACCTGCCCTGACGAGGCCGCTCCCCAGTCGGGCGGACGCGGAAACGCCCTGGCCAGTTACGGGTGCCGCACCTGGGCGCGCCGTCGGACGCCAATCGCGCCCGCCGCGCCGACCAACACCAATCCCGCCATCACTCCGGCGCCGATTGCGGCATCGCCGAACTGGAATCCCTCCGGATCCGAGTTCCGGCTCACCACAGCCATCGCAGCCGGCGTGATGGTGTGCACACCGATGAGCGCGAACCGGTCCAACGACGCGCTCGTTTGGGTCGCGGCGCGTTGGGCCGCGACCCAGTCGGCATTCGAGATGCTCCCCGACCCCGAGCCAAATCCGCCTATTGGGGCAGCTCCGGCGATTGCGGAGGGCGAGGCAGCCGTGGCCGCGGAGATCGCGGCGAGGGTGATGATGCGCTTGATGCGTGGCATGTTGGGACTCCTTGAAGTGGTGTAAGGCGTTGGTCGCGTGCTGAGCGCATCGCAGAGCCAGGTGGCTCGGTGTTCCTGGCGGCGTCTGTGCATCGATGCGTGTTGCTGACTGCGTAGAAGGCCGGTGCCGGATGTGGGTCAGCTCGGGAGGCCTGTTGTGTGCCAGGTCCGACGCGGTCGCCGGGAGGAGATCACGAGCGCTCGGCCGAGACCCAGCGCCGCAAGGACAACGCCGCCGGCGGCGCCGATGCCCGCTTGACGTGCCGATGTCTGTCAGGTGCGCAAACGAGATAGTGAGCCAAGATCCACGAGGGCACATGGTCAGCTCAAGCACCCGAGGCCAGACTGGCAAGCAGACGGTGCGACCAGATTTCGACAATTTCCCGGCCGGAACGCTGCGCACCCCGCGTCCAACGGCCGACGGTCGCCTCGAACCCGCTCGGAGCCGCAGAGGCAGCCGGGGAACGTCGAGTCGCTTGCCGTCCCCCACGACACCGGCCGCGCGATGGGAGCGTCGCAGGTGTAGCGGGGATCGCGCGCGGGTGATTCGAATCATTGACGTTGGCTCGGACGGTCGTTATTACGGTTGACGATGCAGAGCAAAGGGAGAGGGCCCGCGTGGGGCCCCCTCTGTGTCTGCTCGAGCAGGTTTACCTGCGGTCGTTGTCGTCGTCTCGGTCGGTGGGTTGGAAGTAGCGTTGGAGCGTCCAGTCGGCGACATCGGCGCCGAGGGTTTCGCCGGCGAGGACGGAGTTGCGGAAGTGCAGGCCGGCCCAGACGCGCGCGTTGACGAGCTGCTCCTCGAGGCCCTGGACGGTGGCGAACGTCTGCGAGGTGGTCAGGGTGCTGGCGCCCCCTTGTGCGCCCGGGATGGTCGCGTTGATGTCATCGGTGCCGAGCGCGGTCGCGATGACCTGGGCGAGGGCGCTGGTGATGCAGCCGTGCTGCGCGGGGTATTCGGGGTGGTTGGGCGTCGGGAGCAGTGGGCTCCAGTTCGGATCGGCGGTTGTGTTGGGGTTGCCGGCCAGGTCGGCATGTTGGATCGCGGTGATTGGGCGCA
>JAFASQ010000241.1 GCA_019244395.1 Solirubrobacterales bacterium
GCCCGCGCCCGGGCCAGCGGACGCAGCGCCCCGCTGAGCTCGTGGCCGAGCTCGTTGGCCGATGCCGTCGCGGCCGTGGAACGGGCGCCGGCGCGCGAGGCAACGCCGCCGGGGCCGGCATGCGAGGAGCCGCCGGCGCGCGAGGAAGCGCCGCCGGCACCAGCGTGCGAGGAGCCGCCGCCACCCGTCCAGCCACCGACGAAAGCCCCGATCACCGCCGCGACGATGACGAGCGCGATCAGTGCCGGGGTCGCGGCGCGTGGCCGGGCCGGCTGGCCGAACGGCAGCCCCGCGGGCGTATCCGCGATCCGGTATCGCCGACGACTGCGCGCAGCCGGGTCCATCGCACCTTCAGGACGGGAAGGTACCTCTCAAACGCCCAGGGCGTCACCTGCTCGATCCGCTTGCGCCCCCGGAGCAGCACCGCAAACACCGCTTGTAACTCATCCGATCTCGTGCAGCGCGGGTGGACGCATGTTCGGGGGGCACATGGTCGGGGCGCGCAGGCTCGGGGGCGCGCAGGCTCGGGGGCGCGCATGCTCCGGGGGACGCAGTTACACAAGGCCCAAACCCGCGAGAATGCGCCTCCCGATGGCGCGGTGCTTCGTGACTCGTGTGCTGCCTGGGCCGGCGCTCGACCGGCTCCGGGACCGACACGAGGTCGACGTATGGCCCGATCGACTGCCGCCCCCGTACCAGGAGCTCGCCGCCCGCGCCGCCGGCGTGGAGGGCCTGCTGACCACGCTGACGGACCGGGTCGATGCCGCGCTGCTCGAGCACTGCCCCGACCTGCGCGTGATCTCGAACTACGCGGTCGGTTACGACAACATCGACCTCCATGCCGCGGCCGGACGAGGCATCGTCGTGGGCAACACACCGGACGTACTCACCGAGGCGACCGCCGACCTGACCTTCGCGTTGCTCCTCGCGACCGCACGGAAGCTGCCCGAGGCGATCGAGTCTGTGCGCGAGGGCGACTGGCTGACCTGGGAGCCGGGGCGGTATCTCGGTCAGGCCGTCGCGGGCGCCACGCTGGGGATCGTGGGGCTCGGACGGATCGGGACGGCGGTGGCGCAGCGAGCGCTCGGATTCGAAATGACGGTGCTGTACACGGGTGGCGGTCAGGGTTCAGAGGCGGTCCGCAGAGTCTCGTTCGACACACTGCTCGAGGAGTCGGATTTCGTGACCCTCCACTGCCCGCTGACCGCAGCCACCTACCACCTGTTTGACGCCGACGCGCTGAGGCGGATGCGGTCGAGCGCGATCCTGATCAACACGGCGCGCGGGCCGATCATCGACCAGGAGGCCCTGCGGGACGCGCTCCTCGCTGGCGAGATCGCCGGCGCGGCGCTCGACGTCACCGAGCCCGAGCCGCTGCCGCCGGACGATCCGCTGCTCTCGACGCCCAACCTGATCGTGGTTCCCCACATCGGTTCGGCGACGCGGGTGGCGCGCGAGGACATGGCGGACCTGGCAGTGGAGAACCTGCTGGCCGGCCTCGACGGTCGGCCGCTGCCGCATCAGGTTGGTGTGGCGGTCTAGCGTGCGTCGCGCGGTCGTCGACATCGGCACCAATTCGACGCGACTGTTCGTGGCGGAGGTGATGGACGCACGTGTCGGCGAAGTGATCGAGCGGCGCACCGAGATCACCCGTCTCGGCGCCGGCGTCGACGCGGACGGGCGACTGAGCGAGCAGGCGATGGAACGCGTTTATTCGGTGCTCGACGAGTACCGCGGGCTGATCGACCGGCACGGTGTCTCCTTCGCCGTGGCCGTGCTGACCAGCGCGGTCCGGGACGCCGCCAACGGCGAGGAGTTCGCCTCCGCGGTGCGGGACCGCTGGGGGCTCGAGCCGCACGTGCTGAGCGGCGAGGAGGAGGCGAGACTGACCTTTCTAGGTGCCACGAGCGAGCGTGACGCGGGCGACGCCACCCCGACGCTCGTGATCGACATCGGCGGCGGGTCGACCGAGCTGGTCATCGGGAAGGGGCGCGAGATGGAATACCACGTCTCGAACCAGGCCGGCGTGGTACGGCAGACCGAGCGTCACCTGCATTCCGATCCGCCTTCCGACTCGGAGCGGGAGGCGCTGGCCGAAGACGTCCGGGAGATCCTGCGTACCGGGGTGCCGGAATCGTGGCGGCGCGCGGTGTCGCACGCGATCGCGGTGGCGGGCACCGCGACCTCGATGGCCTCGATCGCGCAGGAGCTCGAGCCTTACGACCCGGACCGGGTCGAGGGCTACGTGGCGAGCATCTCCGAATGCCGCGCGATCTGCGAGCGACTGGCGGCATTGACGGTCGCCGAACGCCGTGAGATCCGAGGACTGCACCCCGACCGGGCGCCGACGATTGTGGCCGGCGCGATCATCCTGCTCGAGACGCTCGGGCTCTTCGGCCTGGACGAGGTCGAGGTATCGGAGCACGACATCCTGCGCGGCGCCGCGCTCGATCTTTGACCGATCAAAGCGAGCCCCGCGGCTCCGCGGCCCGTAGCCGCGGCGCGATGTCCGCGCATTCGGCACAGACGTGGGCCGGGACCACGCCAGCCCGCATCAGCAACCCGAACACCTTGCAGCCCAGGCAGTAGCCGAAGATCGACTCGAGGCCGGCAGCCACGACGAACAGGGCGAGCATGGTGTCGGTGGCGGTATCGCTGCCCGCCACAAGCCATGTGATCAGGGCCAGCGTCGCCATTGCGGCGCCCATGCCCTGGGCGAAGCGCTTCGGCGGACCGGGAACCGGCCTCTTCTCGCCGAACCGGGGCGCGATCACGTTCTGTGCCGCCCAACCCAGCGGGCTCAGTGTCGGACCAGTCAGGACCCGCGCCCAAAACCCGTAGGCGAGCGGAATCAGCAGCCAATAGGCCTCGGTGGCGAGGATCGCCAGGACGGTCAGGAGCACGACCCCGGCGACGACGCGAGCGGCGTTCTCGTTGACGGGGTTGGGGAATGAGAAGAGTTGATCCACGCGCAGAAATTCAGTATAAGAGACCGGTAATCAGGTGTTTCGGTGCGCATGCGGCGCGGGAGCCCTGGGTCGATCATTCGTCCAGTTTGGGTCCCCCCGCTGGCTGGACGAATGTACGATTGCCGCGCGAGGCTGGAGCGGGAATGATCAGCGTCGGGGCTCGGGCTAGACCCGGCTCCCTACATAGGCTCGGGCGAAGCCGCAGACATCGGCGCCTCCCGCCGTCCGAGCCACTCTAACCGGCCCTTTCTGGCACGTACCCCTGCCCGTCCCGATTGGGCCAAACCTGGATCGGAAGCCGCCCGCTGAGAATGCGGGCGGTTTTCGT
>JAFASQ010000294.1 GCA_019244395.1 Solirubrobacterales bacterium
GGCGCCCAACACGCGATCGGCGGCTACCTCGCGTATGTGACCGGGACGTCGAAGTACTACCAGGACATCCACCCGGACGACACATACTGGTGCTTCGCCGACATCGGCTGGATCACCGGACACTCCTACATCGTCTACGGCCCACTGGCGCTCGGCACCGCGAGCGTGATGTACGAAGGTGTGCCGACCTATCCGGATCCCGGCCGGCCGTGGCGGATCGCCGAGAAGCTCGGCGTGAACATCTTCCACACCGCCCCCACGACCATTCGAATGCTGCGCAAGCTGGGCCCGGACGAGCCGGCGAAGTACGACTATCACTTCAAGACGATGACGACGGTCGGGGAGCCGATCGAGCCGGACGTCTGGCGGTGGTACTACACGGTCGTCGGCAAAGAGCAGGCGGCGATCACGGACACCTGGTGGATGACCGAGACGGGCGGCTTCCTCGGCAGTACCCTGCCGGGGCTGCAGCCGATGAAACCCGGTAGCTGCGGGCCGGCCGCGCTCGGGATCCAGCTCGTGATCTACGACGAGGACGGCAACGAAATCCGCCGTGGTTCAGGCAAGGCGGGCTACATCTGCGTGCGCAACCCGTGGCCTGGGAGGATGCTGACCGTTTGGGGGCAGGACCAGCGATTCATCGACACCTACTACGCCAGGTTCAACAAGGACTCGAGCAGCAAGGACTGGCGCGAGTGGCCGTTCATGTGCGGCGACGGCGCCGTCGAGGCGGAGGACGGGTACTTCCGCATCCTCGGGCGCATCGACGACGTGATCAACGTTGCCGGGCACCGGCTCGGGACCAAGGAGCTGGAATCCGCGGCGATCGAGGTAGAGGAGGTCGCGGAGGCCGCCGCGGTTCCGGTTGTCGACGAGATCCGCGGCAAGATCGTCGAGATGTACATCGCGCTCAAGCCGGGCTACGAGGCGAGCGAGGCGATCGCGCAGAAGGTCTCGCAGACGATCGTCAAGGACATCGGGGCGATCGCCCGACCGAAGAACGTCTGGATCGTTCCCGACATGCCGAAGACTCGCTCGGGGAAGATCATGCGTCGCGTGATCGCGGGAATCTCCAACTTCGCGGACGTTGGCGACACGTCCACGCTCGCGAATCCGGAGATCGTCGAGGAGATCCGCGAGAAGGTGCAGACAGAGAAGCGCGCCCGGGGCGAGAGCCCGCAGGACCTGTCGACCAAGGAAAAGGAAGAGATCGCCACCTTCGGGTCGGGATCCGAGTAGGTCCCGTCACGGCGCTGGGCCCGCGTCCGCTCGCCTTCAGGCGGGCGGACGCGGTCTGTCTGCGGCTCTGACGTTATTCGCGGTCGCTCTTGTGGGTAGAAATCGACAAGAACTTCCGTTGAAGGAGAGGTGTTTGGGTCATGGCACGCAGTGGAACGGTCCCTGCCGAGGAGCTCGAGTCAAAGCTCGAGGAGATGCTCGATACGGAGACGTTCGAGCCGCCGCAAGACTTCCAGGAGCAGGCGCTCCTGAGCGATCCGTCGGTCTATGACGAGGCCGAGAAGGATTGGAAGGGCTGGTGGATGAAGCAGGCCAAGGAGCTTCACTGGTTCAAGGAGCCCACCGAGGACCTCGACGAGTCCGATCCGCCCTTCTACAAGTGGTTCAAGGACGGCAAGATCAACGCCTCCTATAACTGCGTCGATCGCCACGTCGAGGCGGGGAACGGAGATCGGGTCGCCTTCCACTGGCGCGGCGAGGAAGGCGAGGAGGAGGACATCACCTACGCCGACCTTCATCGCGATGTCCAGAAGCTGGCGAACGCCCTCAAGGACCTCGGTATCGAGAAGGGCGACATCGTCGGGATCTTCCTCCCGATGGTTCCCGAGGTTGTGGTGGCCATGCTGGCCTGCGCTCGGATCGGCGCACCTCACAACGTGGTGTTCGGCGGCTTCTCGGTCGGCTCGGTCCGCGAGCGGATCGAGGTCTCCGAAGCCAAGACGCTGATCACGGTCGACGGCGCCCGGCGCAAGGGCAAGACCGCGCCGATCAAGCAGGCGGTCGACGAGGAGATGGGTGAGCTCGACTCGCTCCAGCACATCGTTGTGGTCAAGCGGACCGGGGCCGACTGCGAGATGAAGGACGGCCGCGACGTCTGGTACCACGAGATCATTGAGAAGGCGGCCGATGAGTGCCCGGCCGAGGAACTCGACGCCGAGCACCCGCTGTATGTGCTCTACACGAGCGGGTCGACGGCCAAGCCGAAAGGCGTCGTGCACACCACGGGCGGCTATCTCACCGGCATCGCGACGACCCACAGCTACGTGTTCGACCTGCATCCGGACGAGGACGTCTACTGGTGCTCAGCCGATGTCGGCTGGGTCACCGGCCACTCCTACATCGTCTACGGACCGCTGGCCAACGGCGCCACCAGCGTTATGTTCGAGGGCGCGCCGGACTATCCGCACAAGGGCATCTGGTGGGAGCTGTGCGAGCGTTACGGCGTGACGAAGTTCTACACCGCCCCCACGGCGATCCGAGCCTGCATGAAGTGGGGCGTCGAGCACGTCGAGAAGTTCGACCTCTCGAAGCTCAAGCTGCTCGGCACGGTAGGCGAGCCGATCAATCCAAAGGCGTGGCTGTGGTACTACGTGGTCGTCGGGGGTGAGCGCTGCCCGATCGTCGACACCTGGTGGCAGACCGAGACGGGCGCGATCATGATTACGCCGCTGCCCGGGATCGTACCGACGAAGCCGGGTTCAGCCACCCGAACGTTTCCAGGTATCGCTGCCGACGTCTTCGATGAGCGCGAGGGCGAGCCGGTCGACGATGGACAGGGCCTGCTCGTCCTCAAGCGCCCGTGGCCGGCCATGCTGCGCACCCTCTATAAGGAGGACGAGCGCTTCGTCGACACCTACTTCTCGAAGTTCGGCAAGGAGACCTACCTCGTGGGCGACGCCGCGCGCAAGGACAAGGACGGCTACTTCTGGATCATCGGCCGGATCGACGACGTCGTGAACGTGTCCGGGCACCGTATGTCCACTGCCGAGGTGGAGTCGGCGATCGTGGCCCACCCGAAGGTGGCCGAGGCGGCGGTCATCGGCCAGGCCGACGAGGACACTGGCCAGGCGATCACGGCCTTTGTCACGCTTGAGGGCAGCGACACCGAGGGATCGGACGAGCTGGTCGGTGAGATCCGGGAGACCGTGTCCAAGCGGATCGGAAAGCTGGCCCGGCCCCGTCGGATCATCTGGGCCGACGACCTCCCGAAGACGCGCTCGGGCAAGATCATGCGCCGGCTGTTGCGCGACATCGCCGAAGGGCGTGCGCTCGGCGATGTCACGACGCTGCGCGACCCTGACGTGATGAAGCAGCTCGAGGGGAAGATCCAGGAGGAGCACAAGGCTGAGGAGTCGTAATTAGGGTGTGAGGCGCGCTCAGGGCTCCCGGGCGCCGGCCACCGTTCTCGCAGGTTCGAACGGGATCGGGCGCGACGGAGCCCCGAGCGCATACTCACACCCTCTCCGACAGCCTGGTGGCTCGTCCCGGGATCCCGGCCCTGCCATCGGGCGGCGGGCGCGGCGTGAGTCCGCTTCGCTTTGGGAGCGTTAAACCCCGAGGCGGCGGCTCAGGTCCGAGACGTGCCGGCGGGCGACGGGGATGACCTGGCCGTCGGCGAAGACGAGCTCGGCGGTGCCACCGAGGAGGGGGCGGAGCTCGACGGCGCGAGCCAGGTTGGCCAGGTACTGGCGGTGCACG
>JAFASQ010000380.1 GCA_019244395.1 Solirubrobacterales bacterium
CCCGAGCGGACCGAGGACCACGATCGGGAGCACTCGCGCCGCGGTGGTGCACGCGACCAGGTGGCCGAGCCGGTGCGATCGAACACCAGCGCCAGCAGCGCCACGTTGTAGAGCCAGTCCCCGCAGGAGGAGACGGCGAGGCTGCACAGAGGCAGGCGAAACGCCGGTCGCCCAGCAGGCGGAGGCGCCGGGTCATGGATGGTGCGGGCATGGCCGAGAGCCGGCGCCTAAGTCCCCGCCCCGTGCATCGGGCTGCGACCCCTTCGCAGCCAAACAAAAGCCCGGCGCGGTTCGCGCGCCGGGCTCGGGTTGACGTACGCCTCGGTCCGCGGCGGAAGAGCCCTGCGCTGGGCCTTCTCATGGCCACGATTCGAAAATCAGTTGGCGCGCTCGACGTGCAGCATGGTGCTCCTTGCGGGTCGGAGGGTGAATTGATTGCGGAGAATGTTGGGCTGGGATCAGTTGGTATCTCGTGAACGCAACCGAACGTTATGTCCGCGCCCCGCGCCGTTCCGCGTCCTGCGCACCGACACGAGTGCGTACTTCTACGCACCGGCGTGGCTCACCCATTGCCTCAGCTCGCCCAGGCCGCGCCATATCCGTGACGCCTCGCCGCTGCGCGACCTCGTGGCGTGGGCAGCGCGAGATCTTTTACCGCAGGACGAACCCCGTCCCGAGCGGGTCGCGAGGGTCGAGCACGAAGCGGTGCTCGCCGGTCCGGAATGCAGTTCCGGAGACCTCGGTAAGCACTCCCTCGGCGGTGTCACCGATCGCCCGGGCTGTGAAGCTCGTACCGGCGATCGAGTCGTTGCGCCAGGCGTCGCCGACGCCGATCTCGCCATCGGTAAGCAGCAAGGCGGTGCGCGCTGACGTCGCCGACCCCGTTGGCGAGCGGTCGACTTCACCGTCGGCGAAGATCGCCACGTTGCGGTGGTGGCGCGGACCGATCCGTTCGGTCAGGACGGTCCCGTAGATACCGGAGAGCCGCTCGTCATGAGGATGTCTCGAGACCCGCGTGCCGTCCAGGGCGGCCTTGACCGCCCGCCCGGCGACGATCAGCGCGGGCAGATCCTGGGGTGTCACGTGCAGGCCGAACGCCGCCGCCGGCACGAAGGCATAGAACGCACCGCCCCAGGCGACGTCGGCTCTGACCTCGCCAGCGTCGACACCACGAGCGATCACCCAGGCCGGCACGTTGACGAACGCGACCTCCTCCACCGCGCCGGACGCACAACGCACGCGTGCGATGACCCGCCCCGACGGTACGTCGATCACCACGTCGACCTGTCCGTCGCAGGGCGCCGCGACGCGCCGGGATTCCACCGCCCAGGCGCCCAGCGCGATCGTTCCGTGCCCGCACGCGGTCGAGTAGCCGTCCTTGTGCCAGAACAGCGCGCCGAAGTTCCCGCCCTCGTCGTCGGGCGGGACGATGAAGCAGCCGTACATGTCGGCGTGCCCCCGCGGCTCGTGACACAACAGGCGGCGTACACGGTCGATCCGTTCGGTGGCTGCCGCCGTTTCGCGCCGCTCTCGCACACTCGCTCCCGCGATCTCCCCGACGTCACTGACCACGATCCGGAATGGCTCACCGGCCGTGTGGTAGTCCACTGTCCGCAGCTCCATCGCGCTGATTCTCCACGAACGAGAGCCGCCGAGTATGTCGATCGGCGGATGCCCGGCGGAGCGCGCTGCTCCGTCTTCGCTTTAGGCGCCGGTGATCTCTGCGGCTGACTCGGCGACGGTGCCGGGCAATACGGTGAGGATCAGGCGCGAGGGACGCAATGCGTCGTGATACAGCCGGTTGTGAGCGACCACCGCTTTCGTGGCCGTGCTCTCGTCGCCCCCGGTCCCCAGGTTTACGGCGAACTTGGGGTGTGCCGAGGAGGCAATGTCTACGCGGATGCAGTGCCCGGGAAGAATGCGATGCGCCGTATCCCACATCACGACCTCGACCTCATACACCGTGTCTGGCTCCACGGGCTCCGCCTGCTCGTGTCCCGCGCGGTAGCGAAGCCGCAGCAGACCGTCACAGAGACGCTGCGCAAACCCGTTGGGGTGCAGATCGACGAGCCTTGCGGTTATGTCGGTGTCCCCGGCTGTGGTGGAGACGAACACCACGAGCCGCACTGGCCCGACGACATCGAGCGGCTTACTGAGTGGGTCGCTCGTGTAGACGAGTACATCACCGCGCGTGTCCACACCTGAGTAGTCGTCCGGCCCGCCGATCTGGGCCGACGAGGCCGCGGTGATGAACGGGACCGGGCGGTCGGGATCGTGGACCCACGCGTCCGCCGGCGACTGCGCCGACGCGGGGCGATCGCACAGGCGCCCGTCGCCGTAGGCGGAGTTGGCATGCCCCGCGCTGTCGAGATACCAGGCGCGCTCGGCGCTGCCGGGCGCCGGCCATCCGGTCACGTCGAGCCACTCGTTGGCGCCCATGAGGAAGATCCGGACTGGGGATGACGGCTCGGCCGGCGGGCGTCCGCGGACCACCTCGTCCAGGAACCCCGTCATCGCCGCGTCGAGGTCGATCACTGCGTCGTGGCCGAAGTCGAGCTCGCCAAGTTGCGTGCCTGTGTTCACCTGGTGACCCCACGGGCCCATGAGCAGCCGCTGCCCGTCGCGTCCGGCTGCGCTCAGGGCCGCGAAGTTCGCCGGCGTACCGATCTCTTCATCGTCATACCAGCCCGAGATGTGCAACACGGGCAGATCGATCTCTCCGATGCGGTGCTGATAGCGCAGAGGCTCCCACCACGCATCGAGCGTCTGGTGGCGGCACTCCTCGCGCCAGAGCTCCGAACGAAAACCCGCCGCCTCGTCAAGTTCGATAAGGGGCCGGTGGCGGTAGACCGCGAGCCAGTCAACCGCCTCCGTATATTGCATCGTGCGGCCGTCTGTCATCCGGAACCAGTGAATGTGCATCGGCCCGGGCACACCGGTCGGGTTCTCGACGAACGGATCCGATGGTGTCACAAGTACGATCATCGCCTTCAACGCCGGCGGATGGTGCAGGGCTGTAAGCCACTGGATACGGCCGGAGTAACTGCCGCCGTAGGTCGCGGCGGAGCCATCGCACCATTCCTGGCCGGCGACCCAGGCGATCACGTCGACGCCGTCGAGCCCGTCGTTGCGGTACGGATCGAACTCGCCCTGCGAATCCCCACGTCCACGCACGTCGACCCAGCAGGCGCAATAGCCCGCCTTAGCAAACACATCAGCGCGCTTCGTCTGCGGCTCACCCCCGCGCCCGTACGGGGTACGCAGCACCACCACAGGAGCCGGCAGGTCGTCCGGCAGCACCAAATCCGCTGCCAGCGTCACACCATCCCGCATTGGGATCCGGACGTTGAACCACCTGATAAGCCTCGGGTGCAGCATGGCGGCAGCCTTCTTCCTTTACTCGGTCGTCCAGAGCGGCACTGCCTTCCCGTGAGCGGCGGTCGCTCGCGCTCGGACGCCACTGCAACCGTTGCGCCGGGCGACGGGCGCTAGGGTCTGTGTATGGATGAACCCGACACCCTACACGTCCCAAATTCACTCAGCGAAGCTTGCCGCCCGGACCGTCTCGCGCTGCTCATCTACGACATGCAGGTTGGGATCCTCGAGCAGATTCCGAACCGAGAGGAAGTCGTCGAGAAGGTTGCGGAGGTTTTGCGAGCGGCAAGAGCGCACGGCGTCAGAACCTACTTCACCCGCCACGTGACACTCCCGGTCGCGCTGATGGGTGTGGCGCAGTTACGGATGTGGCGCGCTTGGCAGGGAGTCGATCGCCTGGCCGACGTCCGATCTCCATTCTTGCCCGACGATCGCCAGACGCAGATCGTCCCGGAGCTCAGACCGAACGCCGACGAAGCAGTTCTCGACAAATTGGCCTTCTCGGCGTTCGTGGGCACGCCGCTCGAGTTGGCGCTGCGGGGCGCGGGTGTGCAGGCTCTCGCGATCGTGGGTGTGGCGACCGAGATCGGCATCGAACCCACCGTGAGACATGCGGGTGACCTAGGCCTGATCCCCGTCGTCATATCCGATGCCTGCGGTGCCGGAAATCTCGACGCCGCCACGCGTTCTATGGAGACCCTGCGGTTCCTCGGAGACGCATTCATGACAGACCTGGCTGAATTCCGCAGAGCGCTGACTGCCCACGATTAGAGCCCTGACCGAGCTCATGGCCGCGTTTTCCGCGTCGCGCCGCGCGCCGAAACCGGCGCGAGGCGGCGTCCGCGGGGCGGACGCCGCCAGGCATGACTAACTATGTCCGGGCGTTGAACCGCCGGTCGCCGCGCGCTACGCCCCGACCCCTGTGTCGATTGCCGGCGCGACCGTAGTGACGATCTCCTCGACCGTCGTCGCGCCCCTCCGCGTTGGGCAGCCGCGGGATGAACGTCGGCGCGCAGACGAAGTTGGCGGCATCGTTCGTGCTGCCCTGTCCGGTGTAGGTGGCCACCAGCGGGTAGACGCACACCGGGCGGGTCAGGTCGACCTGGCCGCTTGAGTTGGTGTGCGCCCCGGCCAGCGAGCTCGGGGCCTGGCCGTGCTCCACCCAGTTGACCATCGCGTCGAACGGGTCGGTGGGGGCCGCCCCGCTACCACCGCCACAGTGCGCCACGCTGGGCGCGATGAACAGGCGGTAGAACTGCTGCGTCCGCCGGAGACCGCCCATCCGATCGATCACGCTCTGGTAGTAGCCGATCACGCCCTGCGGGTAGATCAGCTGGTCAGCTGTGCCCACCCAGGAGAGGAGCTTCCCGCCCGCGTCACGGAAGCGCGTGAGGTTCGGACTGTTTGTTCCGATCACCGGGTTGAATTCGACGTAGGACTGGATGAAGAACCGCACGAACTGGGGATAGGTCATCGTCTCCCAGTTGAAGTTCGGGTTCTGCGCCAGCCAGTACACGAAGTGGTTCAGCGAGATCAAGAACGGCGCCGGAGCCGTCGTCCCATCCGCGGCCGTCACCGTGTTGTTGAGGCCGCTGAAGCTGGTCCCCGGCACCAGCCCGTACCACATGAACCGCCCGTTGGGGAACCGCGGTCCCTCGAGGATCTTGTTGATGATGTCCGCGTCGGTCGCCGTGATCGTCCCGCACGCGGTCACCGTCCCGATCAGCGACCGGGCGTCGAAGTGACAGCTCGCCCAGTCGCTGATGATGCCGTCCTTGACGCCGTCGAGCCCGTCGCACTGCGCGACTGCGGCCTGCTGCGCGGCGGCGAACTTGCACTGCGGTATGAAGTCGTGGGCCAGGTTCATCTGCAGCTCGCCCCACATCTGCGCCACCATGAACTGCGCCCAGTTGATCGCCGGGGAGCCGGCGTAGATCCCGTTGTAGTCGGTCGGGTAGCGCTGCGCTTCCATGTAGCCCTGCCGGCCGCCGGTCGAGCACCCGTTCCAGTAGGCGTAGCGTGGGCCGCTCCCGTAGTACGCGGCGATCACCGCCTTGGACGTCACGGTCATCTCGTGGATCCCCAGGTACGAGAAGTCGTCGATTAGCTGCCAGTTCAGCGTGCCGTCGGGATTGAGGGCAAAGGCGCCCTGCCCTCCGTCGGCGACATGGCCCGTGTCGGTGCCCGCGGTCGCGTAGCCCTGCTGTATCGCCGTGGGACTCGGCGAGCTCGGGTTGCCGCCGACGAAGCCGCCGCCGCCGATCCCCTCGAACCTGCCGTTCCAGCTGTCGGGGAGGAACACGCCGATGTGGATCTGATCGCCCGACGGCGGGTTGGTCTCGACCAGCTGCACATTGCAGTAGGCGGGCAGCGTCGTGCTCGCCGGCACCTCGGTCGCGCTGGTAACCGTCGTGTTGGTCAGCTTCAAGCCCGCAAGGCTGTCGCACGAAACCGCCGGCGCTTGGCCAGCAGCACTCGAGGCGCCCAAGGCGGACCCGCCCGTCCCCAACCAAACCGCCACCACAACGGACAGCGCCGCAAGAGCGCTCGCCACGCCGGTGACCCAACGGGCTCTGATGCGCGGCATTCCAGCACGAGCCATCGATCTCTCCTCCTCTGGATTGACTGGTCCCGGCCGCGGACACAGTATCGAAGATCTCGTCTTCGTTGATGTGCCCGCCGCCGGCCGCGAGCCCCGTTGGGAGCTCGGCCAGAGCCGGTCATCCGGGAGCGGTGTCGTGTGGTAAGTGGTGCGGGGCGCGCCTTGGGCGCGCCCCGATTCCTGGCTCGTCAGCCGGGGAGGGCTCCCTCGGCCTGACGCTCAGGCTTGTACTGATCCGCCGGCTCGAGGAAGTCGCGCAGCTGGGCGCGCAGCTCCTCGTTATTCTCGTGGCCGTGCACCGAAGCCGCGTGCTCGGCTGCGGCCTGCACCACCTCATCCTGTTCGCCGATGATCACCAGGGAGCAATTCATCTCGCTGGGCCAGCGGCGGCAATCGGCCATCATCCTGGCCATAAGGGTTCCTCCTTCCGGTCGCCAATGCCGATCCTCCCGCTTCAAAGCACCGGCGTCAAGCGCATCGAACGCCGCCTGCACCCAAGGCTCCGGACATCCCGGCTCGATGACCCAACTGGCTTCCTTCGATCGAGACAAAACCGACGCTGAGCCGGCGGACTTACCGAGCACCGGACGCGGGACAGGCCGAGCGTCCGCAGTTACGGGGCTCTGCCCGCGCAATCACACCGTCGGTTTGGTGGCCGGTGTTGTGCGCCCTACACGAATTGCCGGGGGTCCTCTGCGCCGACGATCTCGGTTCCCAGCGGCACTAGCGAGACGGGGATCAGCTTGAAGTTCGCCAGCCCGAGCGGGATCCCGATGATCGTGAGACACAACGCGATGCCCGTGGCCAGATGCGCGAGCGCCAGCTCCCAGCCGAAGAAGACGATCCAGATGATGTTGCCGATGAGCGAGGGCGCGCCCGAAGTGGGCCGGCGCACGATCCTGCGGCCGAACGGCCAAAGCGCGAAGCCGGCGATCCTGAAGCAGGCGAACCCGAAGGGAATCGTGATGATCAGGATGAAGGAAAGGATCCCGAAGACCACATAAAGGAGAGCCAGCCAAAATCCAGCCAGAACAAGCCAAATCAGATTGAGGATTAGACGCAAGGCGCACCACCCCCGTGATGGCAAACGCAGTTGGGCTAGCTGGGGTTAAGCGTACGCCGATCCGGACGCGGCGGCTAGGGGCGCAGGGCTTCCGCAGTCGTTAAGAGCGGCACGGCGTGGGGCGATTCACCAGGTCGCTCGGCGCGGGCACGGACCGGTTCGAGCCGGAATCGTCAGTATCTCTCGACGAGGTGAGCGCGGCTCGGCGGAGGTTCGTATGGCTCAGGCCAAAAGTCGGTGATCCGGGCGATCAGGTTGTGCTCGTCTATCTCGAAGAAGCTCAGGCCCGATTGAACCGTCCCATCCGGGTCGGTAAAGCTAACCCAGCTCGCTGCCGCGCCATCGCCGCCCACGATCTTGACGATCTGTGCGTGCCAGGCGCCAGGGAACCCTTCGCGGTTGAAGCGCACATAGGCACTGCGACCTCGCACTCGCTCCCGGCTCTGGGGCACTTCATACACGACATCCTCGGCGACGAGCGCGCCGAAGGCGTCCCAGGCGCGGTCCTCCGCGGCAGTCCAATACGACGTCACCAGGTCGACCTCAATGCTCATCACTGACCCACGATAGTCGCCTAGACGAAGATCCGTGGACCCTGGGCCGATCCGATTGCCCGGGCCGATGGAGGAGCGCATAGTGCCTGCGGTTGTGCTTGGACGGTGGTCGCCTGGATAATCGCTACATGTCGTTAGCACACGACGATCGGCATGCTGGCCATGAGCATGGCTCGGAGTTGTCCGAGGCTCAAATCCGGGTCAGGGCGCTGGA
>JAFASQ010000388.1 GCA_019244395.1 Solirubrobacterales bacterium
GGACGCGGTTGCCGGCGGGTCAGGGCACCTTTACGACGGGCGAGCGCGCCAGGACATGGCCCTTGGCGTCGACCGCCTCCACGGCGACGTAGGCGCGGGCGCGTGAATTGATCGCGGTTTCGAACCCGCCCCTCGGAGCCCTCGCCACCGCTCCAAGCCGGTATGGCTGGCTTGCGCCGAAAACGCGCCACGCCGCCACTCCGGTGGCGCCGTTCCAGCTGACGTAGACCGTCATGTTGCGGCCATGACGCGCAGCCGTGATCGCCGGGGGTGTGCTCGGGGTGCCGCTCCACGCAAAGCGGTAAGCGCGGTAGGTGAAGTTCTCATCGACGAACCGCCCCTCGAACACCAGCTTGCCGTGCGTGTCGTACTGACTGAAGTACGGTTGCTGGCCCCAGCCGATGAAATCGTCGGCGTCGGGCAGCCTTTGATCTCCCCCCTCGAAGCTCGCGAGCAGCGGCGGGGAGTGGCCCAGCTGGCTCACGATGGTCGCGGTCATGTGCTTGAGGTCGAGTCGGAGCTTGAGCGCCCGGGACTGCGAGTGCACGTACGGCGGACCCGCGCCGTCGTCGAACATGGTGAGGATCCTGTCGGACGCGGCCCGCACGCGCGCGTCGTGTTGGAAGGCAAACGACGCTCCCCGACCAAGCCTGAAGCTCGAGCTCTTGCCCCCGAGCGTCCACATCGTGGCGCCGGTGGCGCGGTTGACCTTATAGACCGACCAGGTGTTTCGCGCCGAGATGACCAGGTTCCCGTCCCAGTCGAGTCCCACCGAGTTGATGTGCAAGTAGTCGTAGGGGTCCCCGGTGCCGTTGGGAATCGCCGGCTTGCCCTTCTTCGTGGGCCGGTTCGGGGGCGGCGTGTAGCTCGCTGGGAGCGGGACGTGGTCCAGGCTGTCCCACTGGAACTCCACCAGCCCAGTGGCGACGTCGATCTCCTGCGCCACCGAGTCGAGGACGACCTCATGGGTCACTCCACCGACCGCGGAGGCGTCGACATAGACCGGGTACTCGGCGGTGATCAGGGCGGTTCCCCACGGCGTCAACATGAACTCGTGCAGGTCGGCGGACAGCCCATTTCCGGCCGAGACGGTCTTCACCACCTGGTAGGAGCTGTTCATGATGATGTCCTGCCCGTTGCCGACACCCGCGCTCTCGTTGCCCTGCCACCACGTCAGGACGGGCTGGCCGCCGTATTTCTGGACCCGGAAGTCAGCCGCCGCGTAGTCCTTCGGCAGGGGGTTGAACCAGATCACGTTGCCGTCCGGGCCGATGATCTCGGGACCCTGCTGGAACGGTCCGAGCTGGGGCGCCACGAAGATGTCACCGGCGCCGCCTCGCTTGGTGATCGTGACCGCCGCCGGGACTAGGTCCGGGCGCGAGTGAAAGAACCACACGTCGCCCTTCACGCGCGGCGCCGCGGGGCGACGCGCGAACGGGATCGACCCCGCGGGAATCGCCACCTGGAATTGGTAGGTGCCCGTGTGCGATCCCTCGATGTTCAGCCCCGAGCTCACGGTCACCACCTCGCCGGGTGTGAACGGCGTGGTGGGCACGAAGCTCGCTCCGTTCCCGTCGCCGTCGCCGTCGAGCGTGCCCGGATGCGCGCCGCTGAGGGAACCGGTGACGGTGATCGCACCGAGTTGGCCGAGGGATAAGTCGCGGAAGGTGATCTGGGTCGCCGGCGAGGCGAAGTGGCTCCCCGGGATCGGGAACACGTACACCGGGGGTGGCCCGGTGGGCGTTGGCGGGGCCTTCTTGGCCGGCGGCTTCGTGGCCGCGCCGGCGCCGGCGGCGCCGATCAGGCAGACCAGAATCGCGAGCCCCCACCTCGCGGCGGTATGGATCCGGACGGGCCCGCCAGGCCCCACGGACGCCGAGCGCAGCGAGGCCCCGGAACGCGTCACACCGGCCGCCCGCCTCCGGGACTAATACCCCTGCGGCAACCCTGAGTTCGATGAGCCCTTGCTCGGGAACGCGCCCGACGTCCCGAGCACGTGGTGCCCGGAGTCGAGTGCCTGCACCTTGTAGAGCTTGAACGAGCTGGTGAGGGGGATGGTCGTCTCAAAGCCGCTCTTGTTCTTGCTCGCGATCGCCTTCAGGCTGTTGGCGCTCGACCCGGCCAGGACGCGCCAGCTCGCGACCTGCGTCGCGCCGTCCCAGCTCGCGTATACGGTCGCCTTGCCCTGATTGTTGCGAACCGCGCCGCTCGGCGGGAAGAACGGAGTCCCGACCCACTTCTGTACGTAGGTGCGGTAGTTCAGATCCGGGGTCGGCCAGACCGCGTCGAGCAGCACCTTGCCCTTGCTGGAGACCTCCGAGAAGAACGGCGTCGAGCCCCAGCTGAGCGCGACGTTTCCGCCTGGCAGCAGCTGCGCGTTGCCCAGGAAATACACGAAGAAGTTCTTGGCGCGGATGTACTGGCTGACCATCGTGCCCGTGTGCTTGGTCAGGTCGAGCTTCAGCACCAGGCCGCGCGCCGGCCCATTCGGCTTGGCGAACAGCGCTTTGCCGCCCGAGACGCCCTTGAGTCCGCAGCACGCATCGTCAAAGACGCTCATGACATTGCCAGGATGCAGCTCGACGTCGTGCTGCCAGTGAAACTGGGCATTTGGGGGCAGCGCGAATGTGCTCACCTTCGGGTTGCCGCTCAGGGTCCAGTCGATCGCCCCCGTGACGCGGTCGACCATGTACGCCGACCAGGTGTTGCGCATCGAGACCAGGAACGTCTCGTGACCGGTCAGCTGGATCGAGTTGATGTGGTAGGCGTCCCACGGGATGCCGCGAAGGGCCTTGTACTGCGACTGCGACAGCGGGATGTTGGGCGTGCCACCCGGGTTGAGCGCGTCCCACGTGTACAGGAGCTTGCCGGTCTTCAGCTCGTACTCCTGGACCGCTGAGTCGAGCACCGCCCCCTTCGCCGAGCCGCCGTACCGCCGCAGGTCCATGGGGACGGTCTTGTATGAGGTGACCCAGCCGTTCTCCCCGTTGATGATCATCTCGTGCTCGGAGATGACCCAGCCGTCGGCCCCCTTGAGCGTGGCCACGTGCCGGTAATGCTGGTCGACGACCACGTCCTCGCCGCTCGTGGTCATTCCGGTTCCGCTCACGGTGCCCTGCCACCAGCTGAGAACGGGCTTGCCGTTATACCTCTGCACGCGGAGGTTCGCCGCCAGTGCATCGACGCCGATCGGGTTGAACCACACCGGCTGCAGGTGGCGGTCGAGGATCAGCGGGCCGCTCTCGCCTGTCATCGGCTGCTTGTAGAACAGGTTCTTGAACACCCCGGTCATGAAGTAGCCCGACGCGAGGCCTTGCTGGGTCGTGCCGGTGGTCCTCAGCTGCGGCGGATGCAGCTTGGGCGCCGAGACGAAGCTCCATGCGCCCTTGGTCGTGTACGCGCCGATCGGGGCGGCCTGGGCGGCCGCGCTGAGCGCCAGCGCGCACGCAAACGTCCCGATGACGGCGGTGGGAAGGCGGAAGTTAATGCGGGACACGGGGGCAGCCTCCTCGAGCGGGTCGAGGACCCTAACACGCCC
>JAFASQ010000454.1 GCA_019244395.1 Solirubrobacterales bacterium
GAGGGAGGCGTCGCGGTAGTAGCGGTAACCGCCGGGCGGGTCGGGCATCGGCCCGTCGTAGGCGATGTAGCGCGTGGATTGCTCGAGGTAGGCAGCCAACCGTGGTCGCTGGAGCACCTTAGTCAGGACGTTCGAGACCCATTCGCACGCGACGTGAGCGCCGCCTAGCTGCGCCACCGAGTCGTCGCCGTAGCCGAGGAAGATCCGCTCGTAGAGCTGGGCCGCCCGCTTGCCCTCGCCGGCCTCGGCCTCGGCCCCGGCGGCTGGCACCGGGACGTCGTCGGCGAACTCCTCGAGGAACAGCCGGCGCAGGGTGCCCGGGTAGCGCGAGTAGCGCGCGAACAGGGCCGCCTTGACGGTTTCCGGAAGGTTGACCAGCGCAAACACCGGACGATCGAGGTTCGTGAAGTGCGGACGTAGCCGTTCGCGCTCGGCGTCGGTGAAGTTCTCGACCGGGTAGTCCACGGCGGTCGATGCTAACGATCGGCGCGGTCGGTCCCACGCGCGTCTCGGCCAGCGCGCAGTTCCGCGCGCCCGGGCGCACGGTGCGGCATGTTCGGGCACTCGGCACGCTCGGGCGGGCGACACACTCGGCGCCCGGCACGCGCGGGGGTCCGCCACGCTCGGGCGCCCGGCATGCGCGGGCGCACGGCACGCTCTGCGCCCGGCCCGCTCGGGGGCGCGCCACGCTCGGGCGCGCGGCACGCTCGGGCGCCCCCACGCGATCAGGGATCGGTCGTCGAGCGTCCTACATTTACGATTGGTTGCGAAATTGCTAACAATCTTGACAGCAATCTCTGCTCGCCATAGGCTCCCGGTCTCCAGCTTCTTCGGGCGAGTACGGGGAGGGTCTTCATGCCGCCAACAATCTCCCGCCGCGGGAGTTTTCTGGGCGTTCTCCTGGCGATCGTCGGGGCGCTCGCGCTCTCCGCGTGCGGCAGCAGCAAAAGCACCACCTCGGCAGCGCCCGGCGCGGGCGGCAGCTCGACGGCGGCCACCTCGGGCTCCAGCAGCTCGAGCGGCACGGCCAATACGTCGCAGTGCGGGTCTAAGCCAGGCGTCGCCGCCACTGGCACTCCGATCGTGGTCGGCGCGATCAACACCAAGCAGCCGGGCACCGACTTCACCGACATCTCGAACATGGCGAAGGCGTACTTCGCGTGCGTGAATGCGAACGGCGGCGTGAACGGCCATCCGGTCCAGCTCCAGCTCCAGACCGAAGCGACTCAGCCGCCTCAGATCGCGGCCGCCTCGAAGCTGCTCGTGCAGACCGATCACGTCCTCGGGATCGCCGGCACCTCGAGCATCCTCGAGTGCACGATCGACCATACGTATTGGGAGAAGCTCGGCTACAAGGCGATCGCCGCCGGCATCGCGCCCGAGTGCTACTCGACAGCTAACTATGCCGACGTGAACATGGGGCCGCGCTACAGCTCCGACGGCGCCGTCCAGTACGCGATCTCGCAGCACCCCTCGAAGATCGTGTTCGACCAGTCGAACGTGCCGGGTACCGGCTACATCGCCGCCGGGCCGAACGCGATCGCGAAGGCGTCGAACGTGCCGATAACGGATGAGACGGAGAACGTGCCGATCAACGACGCCAATTCGGTGGCGCTCAAGCTGGTCAACGCGGCGGGCTCTAACGGAGCGGTCGTCTTGAACTTCACGCCGCCCGAGGCGCTGGTGATCCTCCAGGCGGCGCAGAAGCTCGGGCTCGAGGACCGGGTCAAGCTTTGGGGATGCTCAACGCCGTGCGACACCGACTTCCTCGCCTCGACCCTCGGGTCGAGGTGGAACCACAAGTTCTTCGTCAACGCCGAGCTGACCCCGCCCGATCCGGTCAACTCGCCGACCATGCAGCTCTACAAGGCAATCCTCAAGCAATACGGGTCGTCTGTGACGGGCGGCATCGGCAGCTTCAGCCAGATGGGGTTCACGATCGCCGAGATCGCGACGCACGCGCTCGAGTCGGTCAAGGGCCCGTACACCGTGCAGAGCGTCAACAAGGCGTTCGAGGGCGTGAGGAACTTCAACACGGGGATGCTGTGTGAGCCGTGGACGTATGGGCCGTATGCGTTCCACATAGCCAACAACGTCGACTACACGGTCACGCCCGAGAACGGGAAGATGGTGATCGCGCAGGGATGCGTGCCAATCTCGGCCGCCGACCCGCAGATCGCGGCCTACCGGAAGCTGACCGGCGGTTCCTGAGGCGTTACAGCCGTCGCGACGGTGCATCCAGCCCGTCGCGACGGTCCGTCAGACCTTGTGAGGTGAGTCAGCCCGCGTTCTCTGGGTGGCCCGTGGACTGCCCGCCGCCCGTGGCGGAGCCCGGGTCCTCGGTCGGGCGGCGGGAGCTGGCGCGGTCGGCCGCTTGCCCTCCGCTCTGATCGGGTCCCTCGGACTCTTCGGCGTTCTGATCGGACACCGAGCCCGGCGGTTCCTGACTGCCGAACGTCTCCTCGGTGTCGCTCCGGCGCTCCTCCATGTTGCTCACCGGCTACCCGGGCGGGGGGCCGGCAAACCGCCGGCGTGCCGCGACCCACGACCGGCGCCGCGGTGGCGCGACCGGCGACCCGCGATCCGCGACCGGCGTGCCGCGGTGGCGCGACCGGCGTGCGATGGCCCGCGACCGGCGTGCCATGGCCCGCGACCGGCGTGCCATGGCCCGCGACCGGCGTGCCATGGCCCGCGACCGGCGACCCG
>JAFASQ010000517.1 GCA_019244395.1 Solirubrobacterales bacterium
GCCACGCCGATGGCAGTCCAGAGCGTATGGGCCTCCCTCGGCGTCGAATCGCATGCGAGCCTGGCCGCGACCGCGGCGAGCAGAACCGCCGAGATGCTCCGCGCGATGGACGTCCTGGTGGCCACCGAGCTGGTCGTCGCGGTCCGCGCGCTGGGGGTCGCCGCCCGAATCCCAGGCGGCGCGGGCACCCGGGCGCTGTTCGACGCCGCCGCAAACGCGCTGCCCGGCGGCACCGAGGACCGCGCTTTCGGCCATGACGTCGAGGCCGCCCGCCGGCTGCTTCGGGGATCTTTCTCGACTGCATGAAAGTTCCGGGCTGATCCCGCCGTTTTGATGGAGTGGCTGCGACCTTTGACGTACGCCCCTCGTCCAGGCGAGGGCCGCTCACCCGAGCGCTGACCGCCGTAGCGGTCGCGGCTGCGGTCCTGCTCGCAGCCGTTTCCCCGTCGCCAGCGCGAGCGGCAGCCACCGCGCCGCGGCGGGGAGTCGAGGTCATCGTCCAGCTCAAGCCGGGCGTGGACGAGGCGCAGGGGCGAGCGCTTGTGCGGTCGCTCGGGGGTCAGCCGGGCGTGGACCTCCACATCATCAACGGCTTCTCAGCGCGGCTTTCCGCGGCCGCCGCCCGGCGGCTCGCCGCGAGCCCGCTGGTTCACGCGGCGTCGCTGAACGCACCGATCCGGGAGACGACGCTGAGCAACCCAACGCCGTGGACGCTGGAGAGCTCGTTCGACCAGTCGACCGGTGCCTCGAGGCTCTGGTATCGCAGCACCGGCGCGGGCATCGGGGTCGCGGTCGTCGACACCGGCATTGCCGGTGACCTGCCGGATTTCCAGACGTCACAGGGGGACTCGACCTCTCGGGTCCTCGCATCCGCGGTCGTTGACCCGAACGCCACGGCGGCCGGCGATACGTACGGTCACGGAACGGCGGTAGCCGGCCTGGTGGCGGGGAACGGGTGGTACCGCGATTCCGATGATCCTCTGTTCGGCCAGTATGCCGGCACCGCGCCCGACGCGAACCTGATCTCGGTCAAGGTGGCCGACGACTCCGGCCAGGCGACGACGCTCGACGCGATTTACGGGTTGCAGTTCGCCGTCGACCACCAGGACGACTACAACATCCGCGTCGTCAATCTGTCGTTCCGGTCGACGTCCGAGGAGTCCTACACCACGGATCCGCTCGACGCCGCGGCTGAGCAGGCGTGGCTCCACGGGATTACCGTCGTGGCCGCGGCCGGAAACCTGGGGAACGCGCCGGACGCGGTGTCGTACGCGCCAGGCAACGATCCGTACGTGATCACAGTGGGGGCGACCGACAACCAGGGGACGGTGTCCAACTCGGACGACGTCCAGGCCAGCTGGTCCAGTCGCGGCACGACGCAGGACGGGTTCTCGAAGCCGGACGTGCTGGCGCCGGGGGCCCACATCGTCACCACGCTGGCGCCCGGGAGCTCGTTCGCCGGCGCGTGCCCAACGTGCGTCGTCGGCGGCGCCTACTTCCAGCTCAGCGGGACGTCGCTCGCCGCTCCCATCGTGTCGGGCATCGCCGCGGACCTGCTCGCCGCGCATCCTGGATGGACGCCGGCGATGGTCAAGGGCGCGATCGTCAACACTGCCGACTCGCTGTCCGACGGGGGTCGCGAGGTGCGGGCCACGGCGGCGTTCTGGGCTGAGGACGATCAGCGCTCCTCCGACCGGGGCCTGACACCGAATCACCTGATCGATCCCGACACGGGCTCGATCGATTACAACGCAGCGAGCTGGAGCGCCGCCAGCTGGAGCACGGCAGCCGATCCCCTCGCGGCCAGCTGGAGCGCCGCCAGCTGGAGCTGCGTCGGCTGCTCGTCCACCGGGGCGAGCGACGTGAGCCCGAGTGCGGCGAGCTGGAGCAACATCGGCTGGAGCACGACCTGGGGGTAGGCGTGAGCGCGATCGGGAGCAGCACCGACGTAGGCCGAGACCCGAGGGTGCGCTCACTGGTGGCGCACGTTGCGCGGTCGCGTCCGTACCGGATGTCCTCCGGGCAAGTCGCCATCTGGGCGCTGAGCGGCGTGGTGATCTCGGCCGCTGCGCTGCTGTACATGACCGGTGCCGGCGATGTGGCGCCGGTGATCTCCTCCGTCCACGTGCCGTTCTGGGTGCTGGTCATCGGCTTCGCCGCCGCCGAACGCCTGGTCGTCCACGTTCACTTCCGGCGCAGCGCGCACTCGATGTCGCTGGCCGAAATTCCTCTGGTGTTCGCGCTGGTGTTCGCGGGTGGATCGGCCACGATCCTGGCCGGGGCGATCGGCCGGATTCTCGTTCTCGCCTTTCACCGCAAGCTGCCGCTCATCCGGCTGGCCTTCAACTTCGCCGTCTTCCTGCTGGGAAACTGCGTCGCGGTGATCGTGTTTCATGCGGTTGCCGGCGCGTCGAGCGATCTGCGCCCGATCGTCTGGGCGGCCGCGATCCTGGCCACCGTGGCCAACTCGCTGATCGCGATGCTGTGCATCAGCCTGGCCGTCTCGTTGTCCGAGGGCCAGCTCAGCATCCGGCAGGTAGCGCTCTCGTTGCGCACCGACCTCGCCGTCGTCGTGGCGAACACGAGCGTCGGCTTGTGCGCGGCGACGATCCTCTACAAGGATTGGCAGGCCGCGATCTTGATGGCGGTTCCCGTGGCGGGAATGTTCGTCAGCTTCCAGGCGTACGTGACCGAGCGCCAGCGCCACGCGCGCGTGGAGTTTCTCTACCGGGCGGCAAGGGCGCTATCCCACGCGCCCGAAATCGGACCGGCGCTCGAGGGGCTGCTGGGGCAGGCACTCGACGCGTTCCGGGCCGAGGTCGCCGAGATCATCTTCCTCTCCCCCGATGGGAGTGACGCTCTGCGGACCACGGTACGGGCGAACGGCTCCGACGCCGTTCTGGAGCCAGTTGATCCCGGCATCGCGGCGCGCTTCCGAGTGCTGATCGAAGACCAGGACGGGGGTGCTTGCGCCGCCCGCGACATCGGAGACGGGCGACTGGTCGAGTACCTGCGGGCGCGGGAGCTCGGCGACGGGATGCTCGCCGTCCTGAAGGGAGAGCGCAGCCTGATCGGCGCGATGACGATTGGCAATCCGTCCGGCGTGGTCGACCATTTCTGCCCCGAGGACGTCAAGCTGCTGGAGACGCTCGCCAACAACACGAGCGTCGCTTTGGAAAACGATCGTCTCGGACAGACGGTGTGGCGTCTGAAGGAGTTGCAGCGCGAGCTCCAGCATCAGGCGTCGCACGATCCACTCACCGATCTGGCCAATCGATCGCTGTTCGTCCAGCGCGTCGGCGATGCCCTGAGCGACGCTCCCGATGGGGTGTCGGTGATCTTCATCGACATCGACGATTTCAAGACCGTCAACGACAGCCTCGGACACGCTGCGGGGGACGACCTGCTGATCGTGATCGCGCGCCGGCTCCGCGACTGCGTGCGACCGTCTGACACGGTGGCGCGACTGGGTGGCGACGAGTTCGCGATCATGCTCGACCGGCCGGACTCACAACGAGAGGCGATCGAGGTGACCGAGCGGATCAACCGTCATCTGGCGGAGCGGTTCTCGATCTGCGGCCAGAACATCTCGGTGCACGCCAGCGCCGGAATCGCCACCAGCCACGGGAGTCAGGTGTCGCCCGAGGAGCTCATCCGGAACGCTGATCTCGCCATGTACCGGGCCAAGCACGAGAGCAAGGACCGTTACGAGCTGTTCAAGTCGGACATGGAGCTCCAGGTCAAGAAGCGCCACCGTCTCAAGGTGCGGCTGAAGGACGCGGTCAGGGACGACTCGTTCGTCGTGCATTACCAGCCGATCGTGGAGCTCGAGACCGGCCGAGTCGCCGCGTGCGAGGCGCTGCTCCGGTGGCCCGATGGTCCGCGCGGGTGCAGCACCCCGTCGTCGTTCATCCCGCTCGCGGAAGAGATCGGGGCAGTGGTGCCGATCGGACGCTCAGTGCTCGGGCGGGCATGCCGCGATGCGCAGACGTGGGCTTGGGACGGCACCGTTCCGGCGGCGATCCACGTGAACGTCTCACCGGTCGAGCTGCGCCAGCGGCGGTTCGTGGAGGGAGTCGCGGCGGCACTGGATCAAAGCGAGCTGGAGCCTCGCCGCCTCGTGCTCGAGATCACCGAGGGGGCCATGCTCCACGACCCCGAGCGCAGCATCGCGACCCTGCAGGAGCTGCGCGCGCTCGGCGTGCAGCTGGCCCTCGACGACTTCGGCACCGGGTACTCGTCGCTCGGTCACCTGCGCTCGCTGCCAATCGATTGGCTGAAGATCGGGATGCCGTTCATGGACAGCCTCGAGCACGGCGGGTGGGATCGCGCGTTCATCCGAATGGTGCTCGACCTCGCGGCCAACCTGGAACTCGGTGTCGTGGCCGAAGGCATCGAGTCCCCGGGACAACTCGCCTCGCTTCGCGAGCTGGGCTGCGAGTTCGGCCAGGGCTTCTACCTCGGTCTACCTACGACGCTCGACCCAGTCGAGCGCGCGGCGCAATGCACGGTCATGGGTTAGCGCAGACGGTCCTGCTGGGCCGGGACGGCGCTGGCCTCGCGGCGAGCTTCGCCCTGCTGGCGCTTTCTGGGCTGCTGCGCCCGTTCGAGCGGAGGGGTCGCGTCAGGCCGCCGCGGCGCGCGCGGCGCCAGGACGCGCCGGCGCGCACGGTCAGGCTCAATGCGATCGAGCTCGGCCTGCTCTGTGAGCTGAGCCTCGAGCAGGCGCGCGCACACGAAGAGGTGGTCGACGACCCATCCCAGCAGCCCGAGACCCGCCGAACCGCCGCTGCGACCGCGGTGGACTGGCGCGAACGGGCGCGCATGTTCCAGCTACAAGCGCGCCTGCAGGGCGCGCTACCGACCGTGCCCCGCGGACACTGCAGTCCTGCATACACCGGCCCGGAGCGCCGCAATCAGACACGCCGGCGCCAGACGCGCCGGACAGGCGCGCGGGCATCGGTAGGTGTCGATCTCGATGATCGGCGCTGCGGGGCCGACCGGCGCCAGAGCGATAGACGGCGGCCCGAGCTGGCCCCTCGCTAGAGGTGGCGCCGCCAGCGGCGGCGGGAGTCGCCGCCTGACGCCGTTCGCGCCGCGGGCGGTAGCCTGAGGTCAGACCGAGACTTCGAAAGGACTGACATGGGCGTGCAGGAGCAGGAGCAGCTGTGGGGCGGGGAGACCACGAAGGCGGTGGCGAACTTCCCTGTGTCCGGCGAGCGGATCCCGGTCCCCGTGGTTCGCTGGCTCGGACGGATCAAGAGCGCCGCCGCGCACGTCAATGCCGAGCTGGGCTTGCTGGACGAGGACAAGGCGCATCGAATCGCGGCCGCTGCCGATCGCGTGGCCGACGGCGAGTTCGACGACCAGTTTCCGATCGACGTCTTCCAGACCGGGTCCGGGACCTCGTCGAATACGAACGCCAACGAGGTCATCGCCACGCTGGCCGGGGAAGGCGTCCATCCCAACGACGACGTCAACATGGGCCAGTCGTCGAACGACGTCTTCCCCTCCGCCGTCCATCTCGCCGCGCTGGACGCCGTTAAGACCGAGCTGCTGCCCGTGCTCGAGGAGCTCGAGGCATCGCTGCAGGGAAAGGCGGACGAGTTCAAGGACATGGTCAAGTCTGGGCGTACGCACTTGATGGACGCGGTGCCGGTGACGCTCGGACAGGAGTTCTCCGGCTACGCCGCGCAAGTGCGGCTGGGCGCCCGGCGCATCTCGAACGCCCTGCCCCAGGTGGCTCAGATTCCGCTCGGTGGCACCGCCACCGGGACTGGGCTGAACACCCATAAGGAATTCGCCGAGCGGGTCCGGGCGCGCCTGGGCGAGGCCACGGGGCTGGACATCCGCCCGCCCGAGGACCCGTTCGAGGCGCAGGGCAATCGAGACGCACTGGTCGAGCTCTCGGGCGCGCTCAAGGTGCTGGCCGTGTCCCTGACGAAGATCGCTAACGACCTGGCCTGGATGGGATCGGGTCCGCGGACGGGGATCGGCGAGATCCTCCTGCCCGAACTCCAGAAGGGCTCGTCGATCATGCCGGGCAAGGTCAACCCGGTGATCGCCGAGGTCGTGCTGCAGGTGGCAGCGCAGGTGATCGGCAACGACACCACGATCACCGTCGCCGGCTCGCAGGGCAACTTCGAGCTAAACGTCCGCGTGCCGCTCATCGCGCGCGACCTGCTCGACTCGATCAAGCTGCTCACGAACACCTGCCGGATCCTGGCCGAGAAGTGCGTCGACGGCATCCAGGCCAACCAGGACGGCCTGCGCCGCTCGGCCGAGATGACCCTGTCCGCCGCCACCGCGCTCAATCCCTACATCGGCTACGACAAGGGCGCCGAGATCGTCAAGCGCGCCTCGGAGTCCGGACGGCCGCTGCGCGAGGTCGCGCTCGAGCTTGGGGTCGACGAGGAGACCTACGACAGGGCGATGGACCTGCGCAAGATGGCGCAGGGGAACCTGTAGGGATATAGGCCGCGCTGGCGCGCGGCATCCATGGGGCCGGTTCCGCCGGGCATCCCTGCCCGGCGGTCCGCCGCCGCAGCCGGATGAGGCTTCCCCGGCCCCACGGATGCCGCCGAAGGCGGCCCATTATCGGGTCGTAGTTACTCGCCCTGGGGCAGGGTGCGGGGGAGGCCGAACGCGCCGAGCAGGCCGGCGCCCCCGAAGCGAGTGACATGGGAGATCCGCTCGCCCTCGAGCGTCAGCACCAGCAGGCCCACGCCCCGCACGATCCCCGCCTGGGGGTCCGGTACGTAATGGCCGAAGGCGGGCTGGCCGTTGGCGCGGGTGGGGACGAGCCGGTGGCGCTGCTGCCAGCGCCCGGCGAAGGCGTGGCCGAGGAAGGCGGCGATCGCCTCGTGGCCCTGGTACTCGAACGGCTCGGGCGGCATGGTGACCCAGGCGTCGTCGGTCAAAAGCGTCACGACGTCGTCGACATCGCCCGTCTCGAAGGCGTCGGCGAAGCGTGCCACCAACTCCCGCTCGCGGGCGGAGCGAGGTAGCGGCGCGCGCTCGCGGCCCGGCGGTGCGAGGTCCTCGAGCGTCGTCCGGGCGCGCTGCAGCGCGCTGTTGACCGACACCTCGGTGGCGTCGAGCATGCTCGCGACCTCGCTCGCGCGGTAGCCGAGCACGTCGCGCAGGACGAGCGCGGCCCGCTGGCGCGGAGGCAGGCGCTGGAGCCCGGTCACGAAGGCCAGCCCCACCGCCTCTCGCGACTCGTAGCGAGCGTCGGGTCCGGGAGCCGCGTCCGGAACACCCTCGAGCAGCGCGTCGGGGTAGGGCTCGAGCCACAGCGGCTCCCCCCAGCGCGTCGGCGCCGGCGGCTCAAAAGGCAGCGGCCGCGCCGCCTCGGGGGCCGGCCGGCGCGCGGAGTCGCGCAGCGCGTTCAGGCAGCGGTTGGTGGCGATCCGGTACAGCCACGCCCGCAGCGAGGCGCGCTCCTCGAACCCCTCAAGCCCGCGCCAGGCCGCCAACAGGGTCTCCTGAAGGGCGTCCTCGGCGTCCTGCCTGGAGCCGAGGATTCGGTAGCAGTGAAGCTGGAGCTCGCGCCGGTGCGGGTCGGTCAGGGTGCGGAAGGCCTGCTCGTCGCCGGCGCGGGCGCGGGTCAGGGTGCTCTCGCTCATGGCCGGATCGTGTCATGCGGCATCTCACGGTCACGACACCGGCACGGGCCCAAATTCATCGGCCAATTTCGTCCGACGATCGTGTCTCAACCGTCGACCAACGATCGCTCTGAGAAAGGAGCAAGACGATGCGGACACGACCTAGCTGGGTGCTCGCGGTGGCATCGGTGGCGTCGCTCATGGTGGCGCTCGACGCGCTCGTGGTGACGACCGCGCTCCCGACGATCCGGACGCACCTCGGCGCCTCAATCGAGCAGCTCGAATGGACTGTGAACGCGTACACGCTGAGCTTCGCGGTCCTGCTGATGACCGGCGCGGCGCTCGGGGACCGGTTCGGGCGCCGGCGGATGTTCGCGGCCGGGCTGGCGATCTTCGCCGGCGCGTCGGCCGCGTGCGGACTCGCGCCGAACGTCGGCTTGCTGATCGCGGCCCGGGCCGTCCAGGGCGCCGGGGCGGCGCTCGTGATGCCGCTCGGGCTCACGCTGCTCAGCGCTGCCTACGCGCCCGAGCACCGGGCGCGGGCGCTCGGCATCTTCAGCGGCGTCACGGGACTCGCCGTGCTCGGCGGTCCGGTCGTCGGCGGGGCGATCACGCAGGGGATCGCGTGGCAGTGGATCTTCTGGATCAACGTCCCGATCGGACTCTTGACGATCCCGGTCCTGTTCCGGCGGGTCGAGGAGAGCTACGGCCCGCGCAGCGCCCCGGACATCGCCGGCCTGGCGCTCGTCACCGGCGCGGCGCTCGGGATCGTGTGGGGGCTGGTGCGCGGCAACTCGGTCGGCTGGGGCAGCGTCGAAGTGATCGCCGCGCTGGTCGTAGGCGGGCTGCTCGTGGTGGCCTTCGCGCTGTGGGAGCGGCGGACGCCGGAGCCGATGCTGCCGATGGGGATGTTCGCGTCGCGCCCGTTCTCGTCGGGCAACGCGACGATCTTCTTCCTCAGCGCCGCGCTATACGGCGCGGTGTTCTTCATGGCGCAGTTCCTCCAGACCGTCCAGCACCACGGCCCGCTCGACGCCGGCGTCCGGCTGCTGCCGTGGACGGCGACGCTGTTCATCGTTGCGCCGATCACGGGCGCCCGGATCTCGCGCTTCGGCGAGCGTCCATTCGCGCTCGCCGGGCTACTGCTCCAGGCGGCCGGGATGGGGTGGATCGCGCTGATCGCCGGACCCGATGTCGCCTACTGGCGACTGGTGGCGCCGCTCGCGATCGCGGGTTGCGGGGTGTCGATGGCGATGCCCGCGATTCAGAGCGCGGTCGTGAGCTCGGTGGCGCCGGCGAGCATCGGCAAGGCCTCGGGCGCGTTCAACATGATGCGCCAGTTCGGCGGCGTGTTCGGGATCGCCACGCTCGTCGCGGTGTTCACGGGCGCCGGCAGCTACGGTTCGGCGCACCTGTTCAGCGACGGGTTCACCGCGGCAATCGGCGTCGCGGCTGGGCTGTCGGCGCTCGGAGCGGTGGCGGCCCTGGGCCTGCCGCGGCCTCAGGTGGCGACGGTCTCGGCGCCCAGCTGCTCGGAGATCGCCACGTCGATCGAGTAGTCAACCGGCACGGCGATCACCGAGGGGACATCCTTGGCCAGGGCATGCTCGAGCAGCCGCGGGAAGTCGTCCGCGCTCTGGCAGCGCCAGGCCGGCAGCCCGAACGCCTCGGCGAGCTTGACGAAGTCCGGATTGCCGAAGTCGACGCCGAAATGGCGGCCGAACTTCTTGTCCTGCTTCCAGACGATCGAGCCGTACTGGCCGTTTTCCCAGATCACGTTCACGACGGCGGTGTGCAGGCGGGCCGCCGTCTCGAGCTCCTGGGCGTTCATGAGAAAACCGCCGTCGCCGCTGACCGCGACCACCTTGCGCTCCGGATAGACCAGCTTGGCGCCGATCGCCGTGGGCAGCGCGAAGCCCATCCCGGCCAGGCCGTTGGCGATCAGGACCGTACCCGGCTCGTGGGCGGGGAACATCCGGGCGATCCACAGCTTGTGCAGCCCGACGTCCGAGACCAGGATGTCGTCGCGGTCCAGAGCCTGGCGGAGATCCCACAGCAGCCGCGGGGGTCGTACCGGGAAATGGTCCTCGTCGCGGGCTTCGTTCAGCGCGCTCAATACAACCTCGTGCAGGCGGCTCGACCCGGCGGTGGTCTGGCTGCGGGTACACGCGGCGGCCAGCCGGGCCAGCACGTGTGCGATGTCGCCGACCAGCTCGACGTTCGGGGTGAAGTACTGGTCGACTTCGGCGGCCACGCTGTCGATCACGATGATCTGCTTGTCGCGGTTCGGGTTCCAGTTCTTGGGAGAGTGCTCGACCAGGTCGTACCCGACCGCGATGACCAGGTCGGCGTCGTCGAAGCCGGCCATCTCGTAGTCGTGGGCCTGGAGGCCGACCGTGCCAAGCGCCTTCGGATCCTGGTAGTCGATCAACCCCTTCGCCATAAACGACTCGGCCACGGGGATGCCGGTGTTGTGGACGAATGATCTGAGCGCTCGCGAGGCGTGCCCACGGATCGCGCCGTTGCCGGCGAGGACCAGTGGGTTCTCGGCTGCGTCGATCAGGTCGGCGGCGCGCTGGAGCTCGCGGCTGCCGGGCTCGGGCTGAACCGGGGCGTGCCGGCGCAGCGGTGCGGCATCGAGCGTCCGAGCCATCACGTCCTCGGGCAGCTCGAGATGAGTCGGGCCCGGCTTCTCGGCCTCCGCCACCGCGAACGCCTTGCGCACCACCTCGGGGACGATCTCGGGGCTCGACACGCGGGCGTTCCACTTGACGATCGGGCGCAAGATGCCGATCAGGTCTATGTACTGATGCGATTCCTTGTGCATGCGCTCGAGGTCGGACTGCCCGGTCAGGGCGACCAGAGGAGCGCGATCCAGAAAGGCGTCGGCCACGGCGGTGACCAGGTTGGTCGCCCCTGGACCGAGGGTGCCCAGGCACACGCCGGCTCGGCCGGTAAGCCGGCCGTAAGCGTCGGCCATGTATGCGCCGCCCTGCTCGTGCCGGACGGGAACGAACGCGATCGAGGAGTCGGACAAGGACTCACTCAGGTCGAGCGTTTCCTCCCCAGGGATGCCAAAGACGTACCGGACCCCCTCCGCCTCGAGGCACTCGACGAAAACGTCTGAAGCCTTGCGATCGCCCATCTCGCCACCGTATCTAACTCCAGTCAACACGTGGGCCCGCCGCAACGCGCCGGGCCGAGATGTGTCTTTCCCAGAAGATGCGCGCGCTGGGAGTGGGCGTAACCATGATCGCGGCGCTGGTTCTGGCTGGGCCGGCGTCGGCCGCGCGCGGTCATCAGGCGCCGCACCGCCCGTCCGCGGCGAGCCTGCGGTCGCGCGCCGGCATCCTCTACATCCGCGGCGGCGGGTACGGCCACGGGATCGGCCTGAGCCAATACGGCGCCTACGGCTTTGCCCTGCATGGCTGGAGCTATCGCCAGATCCTCGCCCACTACTACACGGGCACGACGATCGGCCAGACCAACCCGGGCCAGGTCGTGCGGGTCCTGCTGGGGAGCGGGTCGGCGGCGTTCGCCGGCGCCACCGGGGCGGGCGGCAAGACGCTCGACCCGAGCACCACATATGACGTCAAGCCGCTGGCCAACGGGCGGCTGGCGCTCGTCGACCAATCGACCGGAAAGCGGATCGGGAAGTTCAACGCTCCGCTCACCGCCACCGGCCCCGGGCCTTTGAGCCTGGCGGGGCTCGGTTCCTACCGCGGTTCGCTCGAGTTCCGGCCCACCGGATCCGGCGGCGTCTACACCGTGGACACAATCGGCCTGGACGACTACGTCCGCGGGGTGATCGCGGCCGAGATGCCCTCGAGCTGGGCACCGGAGGCGCTCAAGGCGCAGGCGGTCGCCGCGCGCACGTACGCGATCACCAGCGACGTCGCCGGCACCTTCTACACCCTGTATCCGGACACCCGCTCGCAGATGTACGGGGGCGTGTCGGCCGAGACGCCGGCCACCGATGCCGCGGTGGCCGCGACCGCCGGACAGATCGTCACCTACCAGGGCGTGCCCGCCATCACCTATTTCTTCTCGAGCTCTGGGGGCCATACCGAGAACGTCGAGGACGCCTGGCCGGGCGCCGCCGCGTCGCCCTGGCTGCGCGGCGTGGATGACCCCTACGACGGCGCCGGCGGCGATCCGTACCACCGGTGGACCCGGCAGCTTTCGCTGCGCGCCGCCGCCCGCCGGCTCAGCGGCTTCCTCATGGGCAAGCTGGTCGGCATCCGGGTAGTGCAGCGTGGGGCGTCTCCGCGGATCATGTCGGCCGTGGTGATCGGCACCGCCGGCACCACCACGGTCAGCGGGGCCCAGCTCCAGCGGGCGTTCGGGCTGCTCAGCACGTGGGCCCGCTTCACCGTTGTCTTGGCCGCGGCGAGACACGCTCCGCCCACGGGCGGGGTGCACGGGTCGAGCGAGGAGGCGCTGATCACCCAGATCAAGCGGGCCTACGGGCTCGCCCGCGAGAGCACACCGCTGCGCGGGCCCTCGGACGTCGTGCCGTAGGCGGCGCGGGAGCCCGTCCGGCGCCCCGTGTGCTTGGTGCGCCAGCCCCCGCCCTGACCTGGGGGTCTGGCGCGTCATGCACACCAGAGGATCCTGAGACGCCAGACGTGGCGCGAGACGTGGGCAGTGGCGTGTGGTGCACATGGCGAGGCGCGACCGCCGTGAGGACCTACTAGGCTCGGGCGCCGATGCCCGGTCCGCTGCTCGCCGTCGATGCGCCGTTCGTCCTCTACCGCTCGTTCTTCGCGTTGCCCGACTCGATCCATGGATCCGTGGGGCGGCCGGTCAATGCCCTGCTCGGCGCCACCAACCTGCTGCTCCGGATCGCCGCGGATCGCCGCCCGAGGGCGATCGTGCTGTGCTTCGGCGCGGAGGCAGCCGAATACCGGGTCGAGCTGTTTCCGTCCTACCACGCCGACCGCCCACCCGTGCCGGACGCGCTGGCCTGGCAGTTCGAACGCGCGCCCGGGCTGTTCTCGGCCTTCGGCTGGGAGATCGCATCGGCTGATGACGTGGAAGCCGACGACTTGCTCGGCTCGCTGGCGGCGGTCGAAGCCGACGCCGGCGGCCGGGCGCTGATCGTGACCGGCGACCGCGACATGTTCCAGTGCGTCGGGGACCACGTCTCGGTGCTCCTCCTGAAATCGGGGATCAGCGGCTTCGAAGAGATGGACCGCGCGGCGGTGCGGCGGCGCTACGGCGTCGGGCCGGACCTCGTCCCCGACTTCATCGCGCTGCGCGGAGATCCCTCGGACGGCCTGCCCGGCGCGCCGGGGATCGGCCCCAAGACGGCCGCAGCGCTCCTCGAGAAGCACGGCTCGCTCGAGGGCGCGATCACCGCCGCCGACGACGAGCGGCCTCGGATTGCTTCAACGTTGAAGGGGTCCGCGGACGACCTGCGCGCGTTCCGGGACATCGCCACGCTGCGCACCGCGCCCGTGAAGCGCCCGTCCGATCGCGCCACCGATCTGGCCGGGGGCGCGCGGGCGGCGCGCGAGCTTGGACTGAACCGTCTGGCCGAGCGGCTCGAGAACGCCGACGGCGTGGCCGACCTGTAGCGAGGCGGCCGCGCGCTGGCGGACCGGGGTCCCCCGGCGCAGCGGCAAGCGGGTCAGTGATCCGCGGTGATCGAGAGGATTCCTTCCTCGTGGTCGAGCTCGCGCTGGAGCCGGCGAAAACCGGCGTCGGTGATGCGACCGCCGTCTCGCCAGCGCACCAGTTCCTCCCGCTCGGCGTCGAGCAGCGCTCGTCGAAGCCGCCCGAAGGCCTCGATCGTCTCTTCGTCGCCCGCGTCGAGGGGCGAGTCGGCCACCCAGTCCAGTCGCTCCTGCGCGCGCCGCCGGCGCTCACGGTAGAGCGCTCCCATCCTCGTGGCCACTGCATTGTGCGGCTCCTCGTCGCCCACCTCTTCCAGCCGCCGGAGTGCCGCGTCGATCGCCGCGACGCGTGCCGCGGCGCGCATTTGCCGCTCGTCGCCGGTCGGCGTGCCGAGGCCGAGCGCGCGCAGGAGCGGCGCCAGCGTGAGGCCTTGGCCGACCAGAGTCACGATCACCACGGCATACGCGCACAGCAACAGCAGGTCGCGGTCCGGGAACGCCCTCCGGTGCGCCTCGAGCGGCAGCGCGAACGCCGCCGCCAGCGTGATCACGCCTCGCGTGCCCGACCACGAAAGGGCGATGAGCTCGCGCGTCGAGGCGCCTGCGCCGCGGGGCTCGACGAGACGGCGAGAAAGGAACAGCCACAGCGGCCTGATCACCAGCACGGCTCCGACGGTCACGCCGAGGGCCGCGGCCACCGTACCGGCCGGGTAGGGGCCGAGCCCATCGATCACCACCTTGAACTGCTCTCCGATGAGCAGGAACACGAAGCCCTCGAGCAGGAAGTCGGCCAGCGCCCACACGGCTCGGGTCTGCAACCGCGCGGCGCCGGATTCGATCGCCGGCGCCTGATGCGCGAGCAGCAGCCCGGCGACCACGACCGCGAGCACGCCCGAGAGATGCACGGCCTCGGCGAGCGCGTAAGCGGCGAACGGCGTGGCGAGCGAGAGCGAGTTCTCAACCAGCGGATCGTCGAGCCGCCGGCGCGCGGCCATCGCGACGGCGGCCACCAGCAGCCCGGCAACCACGCCGCCCACGGCGGACAGGAAGAAGCGTCCCACCCCATGAAGAAGCGAGAAACCGCCTCCGACCGTCGCCGCCACCGCCACCTCGTAGACGGTCAGCGCGGTGGCGTCGTTCAAGAGCCCCTCCCCCTCGATCAGAGTCAGCAACGTCCGCGGCAGGCCCGCCCGCCGGGCGATCGTCAACGCGGCGACCGGGTCCGGAGGCGCCACGGCGGCGCCGAGCGCGACGGCAGCGGCCACGCCCAAACCCGGCACGACCGCCGACAGCGCCGCCCCCACCCCCAGCGCCGTCACGAGCACGAGCCCGACCGACAGCGACGCGATCCGAGCCAGGTTGGCGCGAATCTCGAGCACCCCCGCCTTCAGTGCCGCCGAGTACAAGAGCGGCGGGATCACCAGCACCAGCACCACCTCGGGGTTGAGCTCGAGGTTCTCCCCCGGCAGCTCGGAGTAGACCAGCCCGACGATTACCAGCACCACGGCGAAGGGCACGCTCGTGTTCGCCGTCAGCAGCCGGACGACGAGGATCACGAGCAGACCGCCGAGCGCTAACCCAACCGACCCGAGCACCGCACTATCCTGCCCGACGCGGACCCCCCGGCGCCCCGCCAGCCAAGGCTCTAAGAGAAGAAGCGGCCGCGCCGGTAGCCGACAAACCCATGCCGGATCTGGGGCGGCAGGGTGCCGAGGCCGCCGCCGGCCGGCAGGGTCTGCGGGTCGGTCCCGACGCCGAGCAGGCTGCGGGTCAGCTGCTGGCCGGCGTCGAGCAGGTCATCGAGGGCGCGTCCGGTGTGCGCGGCGGTGACCACGGGAACGGAGGCGTTGTCCTGGAGGGCCTCGAGCATCGCGCGGCGCAGCAGTTCCTTGACGAACGACGCGGTCACGCCGTCGGTGCGCTCGACGATCTCGTGCACGTCCTCGGCGGACAGGCGCAGGGGAATCGAGCGGCCGTAGAGGGCGAGCAGCCGTTCGCGACCCTCCTCGTCGGGCAGGTCGATCTGAATCGCCACGTCGACGCGGCCCGGACGAGCGGCCAGCGCGGGTTCGAGCAGGTCGGCGCGATTGGTGGTGAGCAGGAACAGCAGGTCGGCGTCGGGTGCCGCCCCGTCCATCGCGTCGAGGAGGTCGAAAAGCACCGAGCTCGTCGAGCTGGGGCCGAAGCTGCGGTCCTCGGCGACGAGGTCGACATCTTCGAGCACGATGACCGCGGGCTGCAGATCCCGGGCGAGTTCGGCCACCGAACCGATCGCGTGGAGCGCCCGCCCGGTGAGGACGAAGCGCGTGTAGGCGGTCATCCGGCCGATCAGGTAGCGAGTCGTGTGCGTCTTGCCGGTACCCGGCGGCCCGTACAGCAGCAGACCGCGCTTGAGGTGCTGGCCGGCGCTCAGCAGCGCCTGGCGATGGGCGGCGATGCCCAACGCATGCCGCTCCACCCGCCCGAGCACCGCCTCGGGCAGCACCACGTCGTCGCGTGCGGTCTGCGGAACCTCCCCGAACTCGAGGGAGACCCCGCCCATCGGGGTCACGCTGACGTCGAGCAAGTGGCCGCGATACACGTTGAGCTGGTTCCGGAGTTCCGCCAGCCGAGCATGGACGGCTTGCGCGGCCTCAACGGACAGGCCGGCGATCTCCACGTTGAGCGACGGCGGGGGTTCGTGCTCGCCGGGCGGGTTCAGCATGATGACGTAGCGTCCGTCGGCGTCACTGACCAGGAGCAGGGCGGTCTGCAGACAGGCCAGGGTCGAACCCGGCCCGTTCGGAAGGTCGACCAGCGCCGGTGCGGACAGGCGCAGTGGCGGCATCGGGCCGCCGGTTAGGAGCTGCTGGAGGCTGACTCCGCCGAAGTGCGGCGGGAGGGAGACCCCGTGAATCGCGACCTCCCGTTCGGGCTCGCGCGACCAGGCGTCCAGCGCGGTCTGCAGATTCACCTGTTCAAACGGCGGCAGGGCACGGGTGACGACCGACTGGTCCGAGGCTCCCTCACCGAGGTAGTCGCGGAGCAGGGCGACGACGTCGTTGCCCTCCATCTGCTCGGAGTGCACCCACTCGAGGAAATTGCGAAACGCCGCCGCGAACTCGCGTGCCTCTGAGTCAGATGCGCCCGTCATACGTCGGGAACCTTACGGTGTGAAGCGCACCGTGATCACGTCGCCGTCGGCCACCACGTACTCCCGGCCCTCCAGGCGCAGCGTCCCTCGCTCACGGGCGGCGGCGTAGCCGCCGGCGTCGACGAGCTGGTCCCAGGCAATGACCTCGGCGCGCACGAACCCCCGCTGGATGTCGGAATGGATCAGGCCGGCCGCGTGCCAGACCGAGAGGCCACGGCGCAGGTGCCAAGATTGCGCCGGCTTGTCCTCCCCGGCGGTGAAGAAGGCGATCAGGTGAAGCAGCTCGAAAGCGCCTCGGACCACGCGCTCGAGCCCGGACTCGGCTAGGGCGAGCTCGGAGCGCATCGTCGCGGCCTCGTCGGAGTCGAGCTCGGCCAACTCGGCCTCGAGCCGAGCGGAGATCGCCACCGCCTCGGCCTCGTGCGAGCCGGCGTGCTCGAGGATGGCGGGCGGGACCTCGTCACTGCCCTCGTCTACGTTGGCCACGAACAGCACGGGCTTAGCGGTGAGCGGCTGGAGGAGCTGGAGGGCGTCGATCGCGTCCTGCGGTGGAGGGACCGCGCGCGCCGGGCGGCCAGACTGCAGGGCTTCGACCAGGTCGCCCAGCCACCGCGCCTCGGCGACCGCGTGGCGATCGCCGCTCTTGGCGGTCCGGGCGACGCGCTCGCGCCGGCGCTCGGCCTGTTCGAGATCGGCGTAGATCAGCTCGGTCTCGATCGTCTCGATGTCGGCGATCGGGTCGACGCGGCCCTCGGGGTGGACCACGCTCGGGTCGCCGTGCACACGGACGACGTGGACGATCGCGTCGGTCTCGCGGATGTTGGCCAGGAACTGGTTGCCGAGGCCCTCCCCGCGATGGGCTCCGGCCACGAGGCCGGCGATGTCATGAAAGGCGATCGTGTCCGGCACGACCCGGGAGGCCTTGACCGTTTTGGCCACCGCGTCGAGTCGCGCGTCCGCGACGGGCACGACGGCGACGTTCGGCTCGATCGTGGTGAAGGGATAGTTGGCCGCCTCGGCCGCCACGCCGGTCAGGGCGCTGAACAGCGATGACTTGCCGGCGTTGGGCATGCCGACGATCCCGACCTTCATGGGGACACCCGCGCCACCGCAGTCCCGAGCAGCGCCCCGGCGAGCACGTCGCTCGGGTAGTGCACGCCGAGGTAGGGCCTCGAGACCGCGAAGGCGCCGGCGGCTGAGTACAACGCCCATGCGGGGGCGAGACCCGCGTAGGCTCGCGCGGCGGCGAACGAGGTCGTGGCGTGGGCGCTCGGGAACGACAGGGGCGTGACGACCGGAGTGAGCGGCGGCAGGCCGTCGAGCTCGGGCCGGCGCCGGCGGACGGCAAACTTGATCGCCTGGTTTGCGCCGTAGGACGCGGCGACGGTGCGCAGGCCACGCAGCCAGGCCCGGCGGCGGTGCTCGCCGCGCGAGAAAGCCGCGCCGGCGAGCCCGAGCCCGAGCCAGCACAACGCATGCTCGCCGGTTCGCGAGAACGCCGCGGCGAGGCGCTCGAGCCGCGGGTCATGGGCGCGCGTGCGCGCGAACACAAGCGCTTCCCTGTCGAGGTCGACGAGCGACACGCCGCCGGACTCTACGTCGCCCAGCGAATCGGGAGGCCGTGGTCGTCGCAGACGGCCAGCCTGGTCGCGGGCGCGCCGGCCGGGTCGTGGACGGTCAGTTGCATGGCCGCGTGCCGATCGCTGGCGGGCTCCATGCTGAGGCGGGCGATGGGCGAGGACCCGGCCGCGTCCGAGAGGGTCCGCTCGATTGCCGCCCATTCATCGGGGTCGACGTACTGGCGCATGACGGAATGCCACACCACGGTGAGCTCGCTTCCGCGGGCGGCTCGCAGCACGTCGGGCAGCCAGATCGAGCCGCGCTGCGCCGCCACCGGGATCGGGTCGCGAGCCGCGACCGACAGCGCGGCGCGCATGCGCTCGATGCGGTGCAGCTCGTCGGGCCAGATGTAGGAGAGCAGGGTGAGCTGGTCGTCAGGCCACGAGGGATCGAGGGGGGCAGGATCGCAGCCGGCCCGGGCCACGATCTCGAGGCGCGCCGCGGCGTCCTCGACGTCGATCGCCGGCGGCGGCGTCCACGGGTCGACAAAGCGCAGCGGCGAGGCGGGATCGCCCAGCTCGCGGCCGCCGATCACGTAGGAGTAGCGGTCGGCCAGGAGGTTGAGGCCGGCGCTCGCGCCCACCTCGAGCAGGCGGATGGGGCGCCGGTGGCGGTCGGTCAGCCACAGGAGCCCCGCGAACAGGACGGCGGAGCGGCCCGGCTCGTTGGTCTGGACGGTGCGGTGCAGCCGCGCCCGGATCTGGTCGAAGTGCTCGTCGATCACGACCTCGACGAGCGGCCAGACGCCGTCGACCGGGCGCTCCCCGCCGGCGCTCGGATAGAAGGCCGCCAGCGCCGGTGCCTGGCCGGACAGGACCAGGTAGTGCAGGGCGGCCATCAGGCGCAGCTGCGGCACCGAGCCCGGTGGCGCCGGCACGCCGTCGAACAGCCGCGCGACGGTGCCGCCGCGGTCGATGTCTCCGGCCGCATCGCGCATCATCCGCACGTAAAGCGGGGAGCGGCCGGAGCGCGCGAGCGCGCCGGCGTGCCGGCGGAAGCGCTCGGCAAGCTCGAGCTTGCCGGCCTGCCCGTCGCCGGCGCCGCCGTAGGGAAGCTGCGAGATCTCGTTCACGATGATTAGTGTCCCCGACGTGCCCCCTCGGATCACGGTGGTCGGATCGGCCAATGTCGACCACGTCGCGCGCTGCCCGCGGCTTCCCCGGCCCGGCGAGACGGTGACCGACGCCACGTTCGAGCGCGTGCCCGGCGGAAAGGGCGCCAACCAGGCGGTGGCCGCCGCCCGCCTCGGCGCGCACGTCCGCTTCGTGGGGCGAATCGGGCGCGACGATCTGGTCCTCCGCTCGATGGAGCGCGAGGGGATCGACACGAGCGCGGTGGTGCGCGAGGACGGGGAGACCGGCGTGGCCATGGTCCTGGTCGAGGAAAGCGGCGAGAACCTGATCGTCACCGCGCCGGGAGCCAACCGCCGGTTGAGCGCCGACGCGGTCGACGTCGGAGAGGCCGACGCGGTGATGTGCCAGCTCGAGATCCCGCCCGAGGCGGTGCAGGCGGCACGCGCCCAGGCGCGCTGGTTCTGCCTGAACGCGGCGCCGGCCCGGGGCGTGCCCGACTTCGACCGCGAGCCGGACCTGATCGTGGTCAACCGCTACGAGTACGAGCGGATCGAGCCGGGCGGCGCGCTGGTGGCGCTCACCCTGGGGGCGGAGGGCGCGGTGCTGCTTGAGCACGGACACGAGATCGCGCGGGCGCGGCCGCCGAAGGTCAAACCGGTGGACGGCACGGCGGCCGGCGACGCGTTCTGCGCCGCGCTGGTCGTGTCGCTGCTCGAGGACCGTGAGCGAGATGCGGCGCTCGAGCGGGCGTGCGCCGCCGGCGCGCTGGCCGCCTCACGCCCGGGGGCGCAGCCGTCGCTGCCCAGGGCGGACGAGGTCGACGCGCTGCTCACGGCTCGATGACGTGGGCCGGGTCGGGGCGACGGCCGGGTCCGGCCGCGCTGTAGTCGCCGAATGGGGCGTCGCGCTGCGAGGTGGCGGCGCGGACGCCGTCACTGGCGGCGGTAGCCACGAAGGCGAGGCCGTCGGGGGTGTTGCGCATCAGGCCGTCGAGGATGGGGCCGAGGGTCTGGGTGGCGCGCAACCCCATGTTCTCGTAGGCCTGGTTGACGATCAGTTTCATCGCGGCCAGTTGTGAGGTCGGCATCTCGGCCAGCTGGAGCGCCTGCGCCGTGACCGTCGATTCGAGCGCCTCGAAGGGGACGGCGGCGTTGATCAACTCGATCTCGGCGGCCTCGCGGCCCGACAACGGCGTGCCGGTCAGGGCGTGCTCCTTCGCCCTGGTCAGGCCGAGTCGGTAGATCCACATGCCCGACAGGTAGCACCCCCACACGCGCGAGTAGGGCGTCCCGATCTGGGCGTCCTCGGAGGCGATGATCAGGTCGGCGCACAGGGCCATGTCGCTGCCGCCGCCCACGCACCAGCCATGGACCTGGGCGATCACCGGCTTCGGAGTGCGCCACATGCTCATGAACTTCTGGGTCGGGCCGTAGGGCGACGCGGCGAGCGCGAAGTCCTTGCCTGGATCCCAGCGGCCCTCCGTGGTCAGCGCCTCGTCCCAATGATGAAAGCCGCCGGCGAAGTCGTAGCCGGCGCAGAACGAGCGGCCGGCGCCGCGGAGCACGATCACCTTGACGTCAGGGTCGAAGGTCGCTTCGCGCACCGCGGCCTCGAACTCGTCGGGCATCGGCGGCACGATCGTGTTCAGGCGATCCGGCCGGTTGAGCGTGATCGTGGCGATCGGACCCGGGGCGTCGTAGAGCAGGGTTTCGAAGGAGGTCAAGGTGCATACTCCTTGTCGATGGTGTTCAGGCGGGCGTTGGCGACCCTCGTCGCGAGCATTGTGGCCGTCGGCTGCGGGGGCGCGGGCGCGCACATGCCCGTGGTAGCGCACACGCCTGCGGCGGCGCGCTCGGCGGCATTCGCCCACTGGACCGGGTACGTCCGCGCGAACAGTCCGATCGACGTGGTCGGGCCGCGGAGTGATGGGGTCATGGTGGTGGCGGCGGGCGGTCGCCTGCGGCTGCTCTCCCCTTCGGGCCGCCTACGGGCGTTCGCCCCCACGTACCACTCGAACCCCGGCCTCGAGGCGTACATCGCGCTGCCGAGGGCCGGCCACCGCGGCTGTAGTTTCGGCGGCGACACCGTCTTTGCGATCAGCTTCGGATCGCCGCGGGGAGTCGTGGCGATCAGCTCGCAGGGACGCGTGCGGCCGTTCGCGACGGTCCGCGCGCCGGGATTGATCGACGGGATCGCGTTCGACGAAACGGGGCGCTTCGGCTACCGGTTGCTGGTGGCCACGACCGCGGGCCCGCAGACAACCGTCGACGCGATTGACTGCCACGGCGCAGTGAGGCGCATCACGGCGAAAGCCCATCGCGTGGAAGGCGGGATCGCCGTGGCCCCGGCGAGCTTCGGCCGGTTCGCGGGCGACCTGATCATGCCCGACGAGCTCGGCGGTGGCATCTACGCGGTCACACCGCGCGGTGGCAATCTGCTCGTGGCGCACTCCGATTTGCCGCACGGCGGGGACACGGGTGTAGAGAGCGAGGAGTTCCTGCCGGCGCGGGGCGGCTACGACGCGGTGCTCGCTGATCGGCTGACGCCGCGGAATCCACATCCGGGCGACAACGTGCTGCTGGCGCTGACCTCGGCTGAATTGGCGGCTGCCGGCGCGCGCCCGGGTGACCTCCTCGTGGCGAGCGAAGGCGGAGCCAAGACGGACGCGGTGCACTGCAGCGCGCGCGGGTGTGGCGTGCGCCATGTCGCCGACGGTCCCGCGATCGCTCACGGCGAGGGTCACATCGCGATCATGCCGCGGTGAGGCTCGCTACAGCCCGGCGCGGTGAGGCTCGCTACAGCCCGGCGCGGTGAGGCTCGCTACAGCCCCGCGCGGTGAGGCTCGCTACAGCCCGGCGAGAATCCGCCTCAAGCCGTCCCTCAGCCCGATCTGCGCTTCCCAGCCGAGCTCTCGGCGGGCGCGGGTGACATCGAGACGGCTCCGTCTCACCTCGCCCGGTCGCTCGGGAGCGAACTGCGGCTCGGCTAGATGGTCCCCGCGGCCGACATCTCGCAGTGCATCGAGCAGTTCGAGGACGGAGGTCTCGCTGCCGTTCCCGATGTTGACCGGTCCCGAGAGCGTGGTGTCCGCGGCGAGCAGGTTGGCCCGCACCACGTCGCTCACCTCGACCCAGTCGCGGGTCTGTCGACCGTCCCCGAACACCGTGGGCCGTCGGCCCTCGATCAGATGTCCGCAGAAGATGGCCACCACGCCGGCTTCACCGTGAATGTCCTGGCGCGGTCCGTAGACATTGCCGTAGCGCAGGGACACGGTCGATAGCCCGTGCAGTCGGGTGTAGAGCGAGCAGTAGCCCTCGCCGGCGAGCTTGCCCTGGCCGTACGGCGCGAGCGGCTTGATTTCATAGCCTTCGGGTGTCGGAAGGAGATCGGCTTCACCGTAGAGACCGCCTCCGGTGGAGCTGTTGACAACGCGCCGGGCGCCGGCCGTCCTGGCCGCCTCGAGCACGGCGATCGTCCCCAGCACGTTCACCGTCGCGTCAGCGGCCGGCTGCTCGACCGAGACACGGACGTCGATTTGGGCGGCGAGATGGAAGACGACCTCTGGCCTGACCGCGGAAAAGATCTCCTTGAGCTCGTCAGCGTCCCGGATATCCGTGGCGTGCAGCACGGCGCCGGCCTGTAGTGCTTGATCGAGGTTTGACCGTTTCCCGCTCGAGAGGTTGTCGATCACGGCCACCCTGTCTCCACGCTCGAGAAGCGCGTCGACGAGGTTGGACCCGATGAACCCGGCACCTCCGGTCACCACGGTTTCCATGGCAGGGCAGAGTAGCTAGAGTTGAGAGGAGGGCGCGTCGACGATCAAGGAAGACGAACGGTGTCAAAGCTAAGGACTCGCCGGCGAATGGGCCGAAACACACGCGGGCTGGTGATGGTGGTGGTTATCTCTGCCATGTTCGCTGTGCTCACTCCGGCCGCGGCGAGCCGCATCTGGACGCCCGCGCCGCGCACGACATGGCAATGGCAACTCACGACGCCGGTGAGCCTGTCAGTGCCGGCTCAGATGTTCGACATCGACCTGTTCGACAATTCCGCCTCAGTCGTCGCTGCGCTACATCGCCGTGGTCGTCACGTGATCTGCTACCTCGACGCCGGTACCTACGAGAACTTTCGGCCCGATGCCGGTCGTTTTCCGCCGTCGTTGCTGGGCAAGCCGAACGGATGGCCGGGCGAGCGATGGCTTGACATTCGCCGCCTATCGGTGCTGGGGCCAATCATGCGGGCGCGTTTCTCGGAGTGCCGGCGCAAGGGGTTCGACGGGGTAGAGGCTGACAACGTCGACGCGTACGCAAACGACAGCGGCTTTCCGCTGACGGCGGCCGAGCAGCTCACCTACAACCGCTGGCTGGCGCGCATGGCCCACGCGTTCGGGCTTTCGATTGCGCTCAAAAACGACCTCGACCAGGTTCAGTCCCTCGAGCCCTACTTCAACTTCGCGCTCGACGAACAGTGCTTCGAGTACTCCGAATGCGAGAAGCTGAGACCGTTCGTCGGTGCGCACAAGGCAGTGTTCGAGGTCGAGTACAACCTCTCCCCAGGCCAGTTCTGCCGTCGGGCCAACGCTCTCGGCTTCATGGCAATGCGCAAGACGCTGAACCTAGAGGCCAGCCGGCGGGTCTGCTGGTAGCGGCCGGCGCTCGACTCTACGAGGCCGCCGATGCGGTTTGACGAGGCCGGGCAAGAATCCCGCGCAGCGCCGTGCGCAACAAAACGGGGTCGTGAATGCCCGGCTCATCGTCCTGCAACGGGCGCGGAATCGCTTCGACTCCTCGTCGGGCGAGGTGCGTGGGCGCGAATGAGACTTCGGCCTCAGGGTCATAGAGCACCGCGTCCACGCGGATGCCGTGGCGCCGGAGCGCTGCGAGGTGACCTGAGGCGCTCATGCCCGCGGTCTCGCCGGGCTGCCGCTGCAGGTTGCAGATCCACACCTTGCGCGCCGCGGTCGCGAGCAGTGCCGAGACAACATCAGGCAGCGCGCACACCGCCAGCACGCTCGTGAACAGCGATCCGGGTCCAAGGAGGACGTAGTCGCTGGTGGCGATCGACGCGAGTGCTGCATCGCTGACCCTCGGTCGCTCGGGGCTGAAGCGAAGCCGGCGAATGGCGGCCTGTGAGGTCCCGATTGCCGACTCGCCGAAGATCACTCCACCCCCCGCTTCGGCCATCAGCGACACGTTGTCGACGGTCGCAGGGACCACCTGCGCGCGGATCCCGAGTTCGAGACCGAGACGGTCGACGGCATGTCCGAGATCGCCGAACACATCTGCCAGCGACCTGATGACGAGGTTGCCGAGCGGATGCCGTCCGGAACGGTTGACCGTGACGGGCCGCTCGAGGGCGCGGGCGAGTGGGGTTCCATCAGCGGCCAGCGCGACCAGCGCGCGTCGCAGGTCACCCACCGCGGGACCACCCCCGTGTCGTCGCAACTCTCCCGACGAGCCACCGTCGTCGGCAACCGTGACCACCGCCGTCAGCTCACACGGCTCGTGGCGGAGCGCCGCCAGCACGGCCGCGAGGCCGTGACCGCCCCCGATGACGGTCACCCGTCCCAGCATCCTCGGCCTACTCGACCGTGACCGTCTTGGCGAGGTTACGTGGCTGATCGACGTTCAGCCCTCGGGCGCGGGCCAAGTGGTAGGCGAACAGCTGCAAGGGGATGATGGCGAGCACGACCTGCAGGAGGGAGTCGGTCGCGGGAACGTAGACCACGTGTTCGGCGTGCTCGCCGATCTGCTTGCAGCCCTCGCTCGCTATCGCAAGCACGCGCGCGCCGCGGGCCCGGACCTCGGACAGGTTCGAGAGGAGCTTGGGCAGCACGGCCTGCTCCGTGGCGACGCACACTACCGGCGTTTCGCGGCCGAGCAACGCGATCGGTCCGTGCTTCATCTCACCGGCGGCGTACGCGTCCGTCGGTACGTAGGAGATCTCCTTGAGCTTCAGGGCACCCTCGAGAGCGACCGGTAGCCCGGACAGTCGACCCAGGTAGAGGAAGAAAGGACTCCAGACAAGCTGCTCCGCGAGCTGCCGCATCGGGGAATCCGCGGATTGGGTGACGTGCGCTACGCGGTCGGGAAGGAGATCGAGTTCGCGCTGCAGCTCGGCCAGTCGGTCGGCCGGGAGTGCGTCTCGAGCGCGCGCCAGATCCAGAGCCAGCGCACACAGAAGCACGACCTGAGCAACGAAGGTCTTCGTCGCGGCGACACCGATCTCGAGCCCGGCGCGCGTGAACAGCACGGCGTCCGCGTCGCGGGTCGCTTGGCTTCCGGGGGCGTTGGTAAGCGCGACCACCGTCGCGCCCTGAGCCCGCGCGAGCCGCATCGCCGCGAGCGTGTCGGCGGTCTCCCCCGACTGCGTGACGCCGAGGACCAGCGTGCCCGGCTCGATGATGGGTTCGCGGTAGCGGAATTCCGAGGCGACGTCGACCTCGACCGGAACGCGCGCCCAGCGCTCGATCGCCATGCGTCCGGCCAGCGCCGCGTGGTACGAGGTCCCGCAAGCGACGATGATCATCCGGCGGACGTTGCAGAGCTGCGCGAGCCCGAGCCGATGATTCTCGCGGGGGGCGAGGGGAGCGCGGGCTTGACGCAGGGTCTCCGCGATCGCCGACGGCTGCTCGTGGATCTCCTTGAGCATGAAGGTCTCGAAGCCGTCCTTCTCGCAGCGGTCTTCGTCCCAATCCACCACGGTCTCCTGTGGAACACGCGGGAGGGCGTTGGCGTCGAAGACGGTCAGGCCGGACGGGCGCATGACGACCATTTCGCCGTCGTGCAGCACCACCACGCGGCGCGTGTGCTCGACGAAGGCCGAGATCGAGGACGCGACGAACAGCTCGTGATCGCCCATGCCCACGACCAGCGGGCACTCCTGCCGGACGCCGACGAGCGTATGCGGATCGTCATCGCACATCGCGACGAAGGCGAAATGTCCCGAGAGGACGGCGACCGCGCTGCGGACCGCCGCGGAGATATCTCCGTCGTAGTAGTACGAGATCAGCTGAGCGACGACCTCAGCATCGGTCTCCGAGGTGCAATGGATCATCCCGGCGGCGAGCGACTCGCGAACCTCGAGGTAGTTCTCGATGATCCCGTTCAGAACGATGCGGATCCGCCCGCTGCAGTCGGTGTGCGGATGAGCGTTGCGCTCCGTGACGCCTCCGTGGGTAGCCCATCGAGTGTGGGCGATGCCAGCCGACACGGTCGCCGTGGCGACCGCGGCCGATTCGGAGGTGTCGTCCGTGCCGGAGTGCGCGTCCAGGGCGCAGGCAAGCGAGTCCAGGTTTCCAATCGCCCGCACGCATTCTGTGCGGCCGTTCTCCCGCCACGCCAGGCCGGCCGAGTCATAGCCTCGGTATTCCAGGCGCCGCAACCCATCGAATAACACGTCCTGGCTGCGCCGGTATCCCACGTACCCGATGATTCCGCACACGGCGGGCTCCTTCCTGTTAGCTCGCCAAAGTGCTTCCAATTACATGCCGCGTCCTTGACCTCGGCAAGGCTCGGCCCGGGCCATTCCGCGTTCACGGGATGATCTCCGCTCACCCGCCCGCTTCGTTGCCGTGCACCTCGGCCGGGCCGTGACGCTAAAGGTCGAGACGGTTTGGGCCGATACAAGCCAGGCAATGACGGTGGAGAGACCCGAGGTCATCGTGGTTGACGACCACGAGCTGTTTCGGCGTGGACTCGTCGCGGTACTGAAGGAACGAGGGATCCAGGTGATCGGCGAGGCGTCGCTGGCGCGAGAGGCGATCACGTTGGTCACCGAACGGGATCCGGACGTGATCCTCCTGGACCTGAACATGCCGGGCATGTCGGGAATCGAGGCGATCCATCGCCTGACCGCGATCGCGCCCCTGAAACCCGTGGTCGTGATCACGGTGATGGCCGACGAGGCGAGCCTGATGGACGCACTGCTCGCCGGGGCATGTGGATACGTGCTCAAGGATCAGCCGATCGATCAAATCGTTGAGGGCATCCGGGCGGCGGCCAGAGGTGAGTCGCTGATCTCACCGCGGATGGCCAGCCGGCTGGTCCACCGGATCCGCGCACCGAATCACGCTGAGTTGCCGGGAAGTGACCCCAAGCTGACGTCGCGCGAACTCGAGGTCCTGCACTTCGTCGCGCGCGGGATCGACAACCGGGAGATAGCCAACGCGCTGTTCCTGAGCGAGCACACGGTGAAGAACCATGTGTCGAACATACTGCTCAAGCTTCAGGTCGAGAACCGCATTCAGGCCGCCGTTCGTGCCGTCCGCGGCCAGCTTGTCTGACCGTCATAAGAACTCCGATTCAGGATCGACGCTCACGCGCAATCCTTTGATGGTCGCGCGGAGCGACGCGAGCTCCTCGGTGAGTTCCGCATGGCGTCGCTCGAGATCGGCTCGCTGCAGCGGAACCGCGCCCGGGCGGGCGAGAGCGTCCAGAAGACAGGACAGCCGGCGCCGCTCGTCATCCAGCACGAGAACACACGCGTGCAGACTGCACAGCGCGTCATAGGTTTGCTGATCCAGCGCTGGCGTCGTGGAACAGGCAAGACGGCGATTCGCGTTCACGCTGTGCGTACCAAGCCGTCGGTGTTGGCAGGAGCACCCGTACCGGGCTGCGCGTTGACGAGGGCGACGCTCAGCGGCAGTACCTCGCCGCGCGGACGCGGATCTTCGCGGACCCTCGCTTCAAGCGCGGAGATGGCGGCCTCGATCTCGGTAGTTGCCTGTGCGAGTGCTTCCCGGACCACATGGCTGTCGCCGAGCATGGCCCAAGCGTCCTCGACGGTCTCAGGGTTGACTGGTTGCTTGGCGATGAGCCGCAAGTATTCGATCACCGTGCCCAGGTCGACAGGGCGGTGGCGGTCAGCTTTGAGACGCGCGTTCTCCTCCCGTAAGAGCAGCAGTTCCAGTTTCAGCTCGGCGCAGTCATCAGCCGAACCTTCCACCCAAGCTGCTTCGGCGTCCCGGAAGCGCCAGTCGACGGCGCGGCGCAGCCGCTCCACTGCCGAGGTCTTCTCCACGATGCTCATTCAATCTTCCCGTTCAGCTGGCTCAACATTTCCGGCGGTTGTGCACGCGTGCTGCAGTCGACGCGGCGCCGATACCGCTGGTTAAGGTTCCCGCTTGCCAGCCGTCAGGTGAATCGGCTATTTCGCCGATCCACGTTCATCCCCGTGAACGATGATGCGGCGAAACCGGCTACTGGATCCAGAGAGTCGTCGCCAGCACGCGGCCGGACCGCGAGAGCAGCACGAGCAGGGGCGGTACGGTCAGCACGATCCCAACGATCGCGCCGGCCGCCAGAGCCCCGCCGGCTACGTGCGCGCCCACTATCCGCGGCCACGCAAGCTCGACGGCCAGCGCTGCTGAGCACGCGATCACGGCGGCTCGGCCCCGTCCGAGTGACTCCAGCAGACCGACCAACAGGCTGACCAGGGCCATGCATCCGAAGGCGACCAACACGCTCACATCGTCGGTCCCATGCGTCCAACGCCCGATGAGGAGGAGCAAACCCGACAGGAGGACGGTAGCTCCCACAAGGCGCAGGATCGCACCGAGGAAAAGCATCATCGCCGGGTCGGTCATGGCTGCGCGTCCGGCGCGATGGAGCGGCACCCCGCTCATCCCCCGCGGTACCGCTTCGTAGAGGTTCCACAGGTAATAGCCGCCCCAAAAACTGCCGATCACCGACGGCACGAGCGCGATGGCGGGGTGCACGCCGTGTACCCCCCAGCCGAGGCTCGGATCGCCAATCAGCAGGACGCCGATGCAGCCTCCGAGCAGGCCGGCCACCAAGGCTCTGGATAGGGTGCCGGCGCGCGTGTCGGTCGCCGAGCGGCGCGTGAGGACGGCGGCGATGGCGACGCTCAAGGTCACTAGAGTGAGCAGTCCGAGCACGAGGTATGGCCTCCCATCTTGCGCGAGGGCGATGCTCGTCGCCACCAGCATGAGCGCATAGAGCAGGCCCCAGCCGCGGCGGGTGACCACCGTCCCGGCGACCCAGATCGCGACGAGCATCGCGGCAACCGGACCCCAGGCTGGCATCAGGGCCAGCGGCAGCGCACAGGCGAGGGCCGCCACAGCGCTGAAGGCGAGGCCGTCGCGCGCGAGCAAGGCAAGGCCGCTGCGACGGCTCAGGTACCGGCTTCGTAACGCCCACTGCAGCGCGACCGATGTCGGCAGGGCGACCGCGATCGCTTCGGCCAGCACGCCATCCCCGAGCGCTCGACTGAGCGGAGTTGCCCACGCGGCGACGGACAGGATCGAGAGAACGAGCGCTATGCCCTCGACGAGGACCCCTTGCTGCTCGTCGTCTTCTGGCGCATCGATGCGGCCCCTGTCGGGTTTCGGATCTCCGTCCCCCGCGACCAGTTCTCGCGCCGCCAACATGGCGCTCTGGGCGGGTCTTCCCAGCCACGCCTCCAACACGATGGTTGCCTCGATCACGTCGCGGGCGGCGCGTCCCAGCCGGGCTTGCACGACACCGGCAGCGTGCTCGTCTTTCGGGCTCCTCATGCCGGCGCTCCGCACGTCAACTGGTCGATCAACGTGCCATAAGCTTCGGCGCACCGTTCGAGGGTGTAGCTCTGGTGGAGCCGTTCGTAGCCGCGTCGGCCCAACTGCGCCGCGAGCCCGGGATTGCGCAGCAAGGTTGTGACCGCGCTGGCGAGCCTGTGCACGTCACCCGGCGCCGTGACGATGCCACAGCCGTGGAGCACGCCTGGTACTCCGCCCACGCTGGTGGCGACCGCCGGACGTCCCTGCGCCATGGCCTCGAGCAGCGCCATCGGCATGGCCTCGGAGATGCTCGTCATCAAGACCAGGTCCCCGCTGCGAATCACTCCGTGAGGATCGGAGGTTCTGCCCATGAAGCGGAATCGCTCTCCTAGTCCGAGACGCAGGCGCATGCGCTCGCAGGCATGGGCATAGAGCTCCTCGCCCGGCGTGGGCGGCCCCCAGTATTCGAATCGTGCCTGCGGCATCCGGCGCGCGACCTCATCGGCAACCAACAGCATCGTCTGCACATCCTTGAGAGGATCGATCCGGCCCAGGGCAATGACTCGGGCGGCGTTGGGCGGGGCCAGGGGCTCGCCGACCGGGTGGATGCCGTTCGGGATCACTCGGATCTTCTCGGGGTCGGCCCCGAGGCCGCGCTCCCACTGCGCGTTGGCTTCGGTCACCGGGGCGATCGCATCCGCCGTCGCATATGCGGCGCGCGTCAATCCCAGCGCGATCCGAGTCGACATATGGCGTTCCCCTCGCGAGGCCGACGTGTCCCGCACGGAGGCCAGGTAGGCCTCGCGCACGTACACCCCGTGCTCGGTGAGCAGCATCGGCGTTCCCTCCAGCGCCTTGTGCACGAGGGCTGGGATGGTCGCCCACCCGGCGGCGGTGACGTGCAGGAGCGAACAACGAGGGGTCGGGACCGCGGCGGTCCGCGCGATCCAGTAGAGCAGCTGATAGAGCCGGGCCGCCTCGATGGCGTCGTACGCGGGCGCCGGCGCCGAGTCCTCGTCATCCAACTCGAGGATGTCCTGGAGGGCCGACAGGTATGCCTGCCAGCAGTCGCGAGTACGGAAGGCGCGCCGGACATCGTCCGGGAACCGCCGGCACTGTACGAGCGCCGCGGTCAGAGCATCGAGATCGCCGTGCCAGGGAAGCAGCCCGCGGAGCAGCTGGGCCGGAATCGACGCGTTGGGGTGCGCGCGGCGACCCGGGACCCCGCGGGGGGCCGGGCCGTGGGACCAGAGCTCGATCGGTCGCAGGAGGCGTGCGTTCGGCGGTAGCTCGAAGTGCTGCTGCCTGCGCTTTGCCCCGGCGACGATCGGCAGGATCTCCCAGCCGATGTCCTCCAGTCCGCCGATCACCGCATCGCACCACGAGCTGACCCCGCCGATCGCGTAGGGATAGGTTCCCTCGGTGATCATCAAGACGCGCGTTCGAGCGCCGGCCGAACTGTGGCTCGGGGAAGGCCGGTGGCTCGCCCCCCTGCCGAGGCGACCGTGACGAGTCGGCCGCGGGCCACGGCGGTCGCGCGGCGTCCGGATTACGGTTCGACCTTGGCGGTCCACTGGTAGAGATTGCTTTCTGTCGGCGCAGGAGTGTCAGCTGGGACGCGACCAGAATTGTCTTGACGCGATATCGACCGTCATACGGGTGGCAGGCGGGATAGCTGTTCAACCAGCTGAACAACAGCAGCCCGTCAGGGCGCTAGTTCAGCGCGTCCGGCCCTGGAAGCCTTGCGCCGCGAGACACGTGTTTGGCATGCGTAGGCGCGGCGCCGGGCGCCGAGTGGAAATGAAGATGGGTCTGGTAGGCATGACCGGCGCCGAGCCGTCGTTGCTGGCGTGGCAAGTCGCGCTCGACCGCGCGGGAACGCCGCACGAGGTGCTTGCCCTCCAAGACCGGGACGGGCGCGCGCGGTTGACCTCCGCCATGAGGCGCGGAGGGTTCCAAGCCTTGATCATCGCCGGTGCCGAGATCATCGAGACGGCTCTGAGCACCAGCGAGCGAGCCGAGTTGGAGGCGCTCGAACGGGCGCGCGGGACCCGCCGGCTGTTGGCCTATGCCTACCCGGGGCCGACGCACGGGCTCCGTCCTGCTTTCTGGGCCGGCCCACTGGACGGGCTCAGGGTTTCGCTCACGCCTCGCGGCCGCCGCGTCTTTCCCTACTTGCACGGCACGCTGGAGTTCGACGCCGGCAGCTGGGGGTATCTGGCCGCGCCGATCAGCGCCGGAAGCTTCGAGACCCTGCTGGCGGCTCCCGACGGCTCGCCCCTGCTAGGGCTCTACCGTCACCGCGACGGTCGCGAGACGATGGTTCAGACCTTCGCCGCGAACGCGAGTCAGTCGCATGCCTTGCTGTTGCGCTTTGGCCAACTGGCGTGGGTCTCGGGCGGGAGCTATCTCGGGTTTGAGCGCAACTACCTGCCGGTTCACATCGACGATGTGCTGCTGGCTAATCACTCGTGGAACGTCGCGACCCACAGGACGGATGATGATCCCCGCGCGACGATTCGGATGACCGCGGCCGACGTTGCGCGGGCCGCGGGGTGGTCACGCGCCCGTCGCCTTCGCCTCGACATGGTCTGCAACGGAGGCGGGAGCGAGCGCTACCGGGCGGCGGCTGGTCTGACGGCTGATCCGGTTCTCGACGCCCTTCTGGACGAGCGCAGCACGTTTGGTTGGATCAACCACACGTACTCGCACGGGAACCTCGACAAGGCTTCCCGAACGACGATCGAAGCCGAGATCGAGCGCAACGTTAGGTGGGCTGAGCGGGCCGGGATCGAACTCGAGCCGGGCGCGCTCGTGACCGGCGAGCACAGCGGCTTGGCCAACCTCGAGGCGACGCCCCGACGACCCGAGAATCCGGAACTCCCTTCAGCGCTTCGCGCTCAGCGAGTGCGCTATATCGCCTGCGACGCATCGCGACCGTACCCCGTCTGTGAAGTCGGTCGGGGAGCAGATCTGCTCCCGCCTGGCATGCCGTTCGTAGTCGGTCCGGCGCTCGCCATCCCGCGTCATCCGACTGCCCTTCCCTTCGACAGCGCGACCCGGTCCCAGGCGGTGGACAGATGGCGGAGCCATCGCCGCACCGAACCGGCGCCGACTTGGGAGGAGGTGCTGGCCTCCGAGGCGGCACGGATCTTCGTCGCGATGCTGGCCAACGACCCGTGTCCCCACTACTTTCACCAGAGCAACCTCGTCTCGAGCCTCGACGGAGAGACGCCGGAGGGAGCGCTCCTGTACGAACTGCTCGACGCTGTCCTTCAGCGCTACGAGAGTGCGGTCCACGACATGCCGATCGTGCAGCCGAGGTTCGGCGAGGTCGGCGAGCTGCTGCGCGATCGGACCGCCTGGCGCGCCGCGCGCGCGGCTGGGGCCGTCGTCGCGTACCGCGAGGCTGCGGGAGTGAGGATCGCGAACGATTCGGGCGCTGCGCTGCGCGTTCCGCTCACCGGCACGGTCGCGGGGGGACGGTACGGCGTGACGCGGTCGGGCTGGATCCTGGCCGAACCGGGGGAAACGCTCGTGGCGCTCGAGACTGGCTCCGCCGCCGCGTAGGCCCCGCCGAGCGCACGGGAACCCTCCGCGATCAGCTGGCCTTGAGCAACTGGATCGCGGCGCGGCGGTCGGTAGCCCCGAGCTTGCGCGTGATGGCTGAGATATGGCGCCGGACGGTTACTTCGGAGATCCGGAATTGCTCGGCGATCTTGGCTGTCGGTTCCTCGCGACGCATCCGCTCGAGGATCTCGAACTCGCGCGCCGTGAGCTCGACAGGCTGCCCGCCGACCGTAATCTGCAGGCGCCTCTGGCTTCCCCGGGTCTGGAACTCGCGAATCAGCCGAGCCGTCATCCGTCGCGAGAGCGCGGCTTCGCCGCGGGCGACGGCACGCAGAGCGTGCACGAGTTGCTCGGCTGAGATCGACTTGGCCACATACCCGTCTGCCCCTGCGCCCAGAGCCGCGAACATCTGCTCTTCGCGCTCGGACTCGCTCAGCATCACGATCTTCGTCGCGGGCAGAGCCTGCCTGATCCGCTCCGCGGCCAGGATCCCGTTGCCGGGAATGTCCGTCGCGAGCACGCAGATGTCGGGGGAGGTGGCCAGCGCGGCGGCTATCGCCTCCGGCGCGCTGCTCACGTCGGCGAGAACCTTCAGCCCAGACGAGTCCAGCACGCGGCGCACGCCGATCCGCATGCCGACGTCGTCATCCGCGATGACCACCGATACTGCGGCGTCAGGTCCGTCCAGAACTTCGAAGCGCCCCGGATCGTGCCCATCCATGGGTACGACATCCATGTCGACTGAGAGAGTAGCACGGCGATGCCGGGCTCAGATGCCCGAAGTGCGCGATTGACGTTCACGCCTTGAACGGACCAAGGCCCCGTCCGCCGGTTGGCGAGCCCGGCCGACGGCCGCACACTCCGGGCATCTCATGGTCAGCCGGTTCAGCTGCACTCGATGCGCCCTGGGCGCGATCCTCCCATTGACGCTCGCTCTGATGAGCGCGTGCGGGACCAGTGATCATCCTGCCGGGGCAGGAACGACCAAGGCGCTCGCGGCGCCGAGCTCTTCGTCCGGTGGCCGCGCTGCAGCCACGCCACGCCCACCGGTGATCCGGGCTGGGCGGACGATCAGGAGGTTTTCGGGGACCGGGAACGCAGCGATCGGCACGCTGTCTCAGAAGAACGCCATCGTCCTTCAATGGAGCACATCCGCGCCGCGCTTCCAGCTGTTCACCGCACAGGGCTTCCTGATCTTGGACAGCCATGCTCGCGCGGGCCGGCTCAGGCTCGCCGCGGGCGACTACTCAAGGCTGCGGGTGGCCAGCCCAGCTCGCTGGACATTGCTGCTTCGCGCTTCGGCGTGACGGGGACGGTCGGCGTTCATGGGTGAACGGAGAACGGGCGAACAAACCCATCCCCGGCGCGAGCCGGGGCCATCAGAGTCCGGTGCAGGTTCGCACGCCGACACGAGGCGTGTTCGTTTCACCCACTGACTAGGTCGAGGGCATCAACGCATGGAGGTTCCTGTGTCAACTTCATTTCCGGTCCTGAGCAGGATCGCCGCACGGTTCTGTGGCGCCTCCAGGCGAGGGTCACTCCTCGGCTCGCTGATCGTCCTCGTCGTGGGCGCGTTCGTCTCGACGCCCGTGGCCTCGGCGGCTTCATCGCCGCGCATCGACCTGAAAGTCCTGCTGCTGGGGACGTCGACCACACAGGCCGACTTTCAGGGTTGGCAGGCGGCGCTGCAGCGCGAGGGAGTGCGGTTCGACACGCTGGTCGGGCCGACTCACACGCCGATCACCGCATCGACGCTGTCGACGACGTTGCCGGACGGGACGCCCGAGGCGAAATACGACGCGGTCATCGAGTCCGTGGGCGGCCTGACCGATTGCTCGACGACGTGCGTCTCAGATCTTTCCGCCTCGGAGGTTACGGCGCTCGAGCAGTACGAACACCGGTTCAACATCCGCCAGATCACCGGCGATGTCTATCCCGGTACGACGTACGGGATGAACGTGCCCTCGTTCTCGGGTGCGCTCGATGGCACGTCCGGAACCCTCACCTCGGATGGCCAGCAGGTGTTCCCGTACCTGAAGCCGACAGCCCCGATCACCATGGACACCGGCACCTATGGATACGAGGCCACGCCGGTCAGCACGACGAACTTCGACACGCTGGTCAGCGGGCCGAATGGTTCGGCCCTGGTCGGCGTGTACACGCACACCGACGGCGTTCAGGAGATGGTGGAGACCTTCGCCCAGAACCAGTACCAGCTGCAGTCGGAGCTGCTGCGCCACGGGGCCCTCGCCTGGGCGACCCGCGGGGTGTACTTCGGAGCTCAGCGCAACTACCTCGACGCGCACGTCGACGACAACTTCCTCTCCGATGACTCATGGAGTACGACGGCACACAGCACCGACTTCAACCCGGCGAACGCGCTGCGCGAGGTGCCGGCCGACGTGAACCAGGCCGCCCAGTGGTCGGCGGCGAACCACTTCCGGATCGACATGCTGTTCAACGGTGCCGGCAGCGTGGCCGTGGCCAACGGCAGCAGCCTGGTCGGCGCGGGCGACAGCGGCAGCGGGACCACGGGCAGCAGCGGCGGCTCGAGTGGCTCGGGCAGCTGCAGCACCGCGAACCCGTGCCCGGATCCGCTCCTGCAGGAATTCCAGTCCTCCGATCCCGCGACCGGGAAGCCCTACACCGGTGACTTCGGCTGGATCAACCACACCTGGGACCACCCGAACATCGACGAGGGCTGCGCCACGCAGAACTACATCGAGGCCGAGCTGAACCAGAACACCCTCTGGGGCTCGAAGGCTGCCTCGGCGGGGAACCCGATCGCAGGCGGGCTAGGCCTAACCTCCAGTACAGATCCTGCGGCCGCGCTCGGAACCGAGAACCCGAACGTGCTCGTCACCGGCGAGCACTCCGGCTTGGCCAACCTGATCCCGGGCAACCCCGGACAGGTCGATCCACCGTCGCTGTCATCGGCGACGCCGGGCGCCGGAGGCACGCTGACGGCAGGCACGTACGAGTATGCGATCAGCGACCAGTTCAACACGGCGGCACCTGGCGCCACGGGCGTTGCCGCCACCGGCGAGTCCGCGGCATCTGTATCCGCGCCGCTCACGGTCGGCGCGACCGGCTCGGTGAGCCTGAGCTGGACAGCGGTGTGCCATGCGGCGGATTACAAGATCTACCGCGCTCCGGTGACCGGGACGACGGTAGGAGCATGGACGCTGATCGACACGGTGCCGGCAACCCCGGCCACCGATTTCACCAATCCGGCCTCCACCACCGACACCGCAAACGGCGGACCGATCGAGAAGTCGTATACCGACACCGGCAAGACCGGCTCGCCGGCCACCCCGCCGAGCACCAGCAGCGCCAACGAGAGCGCCTACGAACAGAATCCGGTTCTTGACGCCGCGTTCACGAGCACGCTTGACGGTGGAATCAAGTACTTCGGCGCGGATGCGTCAAAGCCGTACCCGAACCCGGCCAATAGCTCGTTCACCACGGGCTCGGCGCCGGCCAGCCAGTACACGGCCGGTTCGACGTTCAGCGATGCCGGGGCGACGGCAATCCCGCGCTACCCGACCAACATCTACTACAACGTGTCGACCAACGCCCAGGAGGTCGACGAGTACCAGACGTTGTACGACCTGCCGACGTGCAAGGCGATCACCGGCGTTACCACGTGCAACCCCGCCGGCACGCCGTTCACGATCGACCAGATCGTCAAGAGCGTCGACCAGGGCATGTTCCAGCACATGATGGGCAACGACCCCCGTCCGCACTACTTCCATCAGACCAACCTGATGGCTCAGCACACGGGCGCGGTCACCGGTCAGGGTGACGGGTTGTTCTACGAGACGATGAATCCCCTGCTGGCCGAGTACAACCAGTACTTCGCCGCCAGCGCGCCGATCGAGCAGCCGACGATGGCCGACATCGGGACGCTGCTCAGCGAACAGGCAACGTGGGGCGCCAATACCACGGTGAGCGGTTACATCCAGGGCAACCAGGTGACGATCACCAACTCGGGCTCGGCCGTCGAGGCTCCGCTGAGCGGGATCACGACCGTTGGGTCGCTCTACGGTGGCACGCAATCCGGCTGGACGAGCCTGCCGGCCGGCACGAGCACGTATACCGCCACGATCACCTGGCCCGCGGACGTTCTGACGGTTTCGCTGTCACCGGGTTCAATCGCCGCCAATGGCACGTCGACGAGCACCGCAACCGCGACATTGACCGCTGACGGCAAGCCCGTGGCGGGTGACCCGGTCGCGTTCACCTCGAACGACGCCGCGGTGAAGTTCGGCACGGCGACGGATACCGGCAACGGCACCTACACCGTGACGATCACGGGTTCCACGACGGTGCATCCTGTCACGATCACCGCGACGGACGCCGCGGTGGCGCCCGTGGCCACCGGCCAGGCGACGCTGAACCAGACCGCCGGTCAGGTCTCGAGTGTCGCGGTCTCGGTCTCGCCGGCGTCGGTCCTCGCCGACGGAAGCTCGACCGCCACGGCGACCGCTCGACTGGTCGATGCCCAGGGTCATCCGGTGCCCGGCGAGCACGTCGTGATCTCCTCATCCGACAGCGGCGAGAAGATCGCTCCGGTGTCCGACCACGGCGACGGCACGTACACCGCGACCATCACCAGCTCGAGGACCGCTCACGTGGTCACGATCACCGCGGCCGACGGGTCGATCTCGCCGGCGCCGTCGGGTACGGCGACTCTGACCCAGACCCCGGTACCAACCACCCCGGCGCCGCCGGCAAACCCGGCGCCGCCGTCAAACCCGGCACCGCCAGCTGCCCCGGTGGCACCGTCGAACCCGGGTTCGCCGTCGATCTCCGGCCTGCCGACACGGGCTCAGCTCAAGGGCCTGCTGCTAGGCCTCCTGGTCCCGTCGGGCAAGAACGGGAAGATCCCGGCTCTGCTCAAGCATGGCGGCTACGCGCGTTCGGTCAGGATGCCGATGGCAACGCACGTGACGGTGAACTGGCGACTGCCGGCGGCCAAGGGCAAAAAGGGCATGCTGATCGCGAAGGTGAATGTCACGATTGCCGGCGGGCGCGTGGTGACGATCAAGATCGCGCTGACCAAGCAGGGACGGCGGCTGCTGGCGCAGAGCAAGCGTCTGCGGGTGGCCGCCGACGGGACGCTCAGCATCGGGGGAGTCCAGGTGACCGCCGCGAGGTCGTTCGTGGCTAGCACAACGGGTCCGTAATCGGGACTTGATCGAGGGTCGCGCCTGGCGACCCTCGGTCAACGGGGGCACGGCGTTCCGCCTGGTCACCTGGACGGTGTTCGTCACCGGCCGGCCCAGGCGGACGCCGTCGGACCCCGCGCTCGGCGTCGGCGATCGTGCCGCGATAGGGCCCCGCCGGGCATGGACGCCCGGCGGAATGGCGTCGCGGCTGCGGCGCGCTCGGCGTCCGTGCCTCGCCTGTCGCGCCGGCCGCGACATCGTCCGGAGGACGCCGCCGGAGGCGGCCCCTAATTACCGGGCGCTGCCGAACCCCACCCGGTGGTCTTCGTGGTCCACCAAAACGTAGAGAACGCGCTTGAGGTTGAGCGCGATCGTGCCATCTTCGGCGGTCAGGTCCCACCAGCCATCGGTACCGAGCGCCGCGCGCAGTTCGCTGAGCTGGCCCGGGTGGACTCGCGCGCTGAGCACCTGGCCGCCGTCGAACCCGATCGAGATCTTCTGGGGCTTCTCGTCTGGCATATCAGGGTTGAACGATTTCGGTGAGGACGCCGCCGGTCGAGGAGGGGTGAATGAAGGCTACCTGGGAGCCGCGGATGCCGGTGCGCGGGCGCTCGTCGATCAGTCGCAGGCCGGCGGCGTTCAGCGTGCTGAGGGCCCGGACGATGTCGGGCACGCGGTAGGCCACGTGGTGCAGGCCGGAGCCCCGGCGGGCCAGGAACTTGCCGACGGTGGTGTCCGGGCCGAGGGGCTGGAGGAGTTCGATGTGGGAGCCGCCGATATCGAGCAGCGCCGCGTCGACGCCCTGCGCCTCGACCGTCTCGCGGTGGATCAGGGGCATCTGGAGCGTGTCGCGGTAGAGCGACAAGGCCGCGTCGATGTCCTCGACGGCCACTCCGATGTGGTCGATCGTCGAGAGCATTTCCGGCCGGGGCAGGTTCACTCGACCTTCTCCAGCCGGTGGTTCGGTGAATATCGCCGTCCGGTTTTTCCGCAGGGGCGTCCATCCACGCACACCACGTCGGCGGTGAAGTCGTTGTCGCCACGGATCAGCGACGAGCCGACGCCGTAGGCGTCGACCGGTATGCCCTTGGCCTCGAACTCGCGGATCCGCTCGACCGTGAAGCCGCCGCTGGCCACGATGTGGACGTCTCTGTGGCCGGCCTCGTCGAGCGCGCGGCGGACCTTCTCGACCAGGCGCGGATTGACCCCCGTCGGCTTGAAGCCGCCCATCTCGTGCCACAGCGAGCGGTCGACGAGGTCCTCGCTGGTGTCCAGGCGCACGCCCCACAACTTGGGCCCGAGCGCGTCGGCCACCTCCAGCGCGGTCCTCACCGAGTCGTTCTCGAAGTCGACCAGCACGGTGATGTTCATGTCCGGGTGGTAGCGGTCGGCGAAGATCTTTGCCGCCCTGACCGTGTCGCCACCGTAGGCGGCGATCAGCCCGTGCGGGACGGTGCCCATCCCCCGCCCGCCCCACCAGGAGGCCTGGGCATCGGTCGAGACGCCGATCGCGCCGGCCACGTGGGCGCTCCAGCCGTCGCCGGTCTGGACCAGCCAGTGATCGTGCCGGGCGGGGAAGTAGAAGATCTGCTTGCCTCCGGCCGCCTCGACCACCTGGAGGACGTTTCGCATGATTAGCGAGCGGCGCGCGAGGGTGCCGAGGTACACGGTCTCGAGGTGGGCGAACAGGCTGTAGTCGCCCTCGATGGTCATGACGGTCTCGCGGGGAGCGATCTGGTCGCCTTCGCGTAACGCGTGCACCTCGAGGTCGTTCCAGCCGTTGACCCAGGTGCTGCCTTCTTCGTGGCCCGAGCAGAGCTTCAGCACCGCGATCGCCTCGTCGATGCCCCCGAGCACCGACTCCCTCTTCTGGAACACCTGCATCGTGACCCGGGGGTGGTGTTGCTCAGCCTCGAGCGTGGCCTTCGTGTAGACGAAGTACGCGTCTGAGTAGTAGCCCTGCCTGATCCGGTCGATCGGTAGCCGAAAGATGGCCGGATCGAGGCGCGCTTGGGTCTGCGTCGCCATGGGCGAAGTCTATTCGCGCTCCTGTTCTTGACCGTCGGCGCACGTTTGGGTTGCCAGCATGTGCCCGCGGCGCAACCATTCCAGGCACCCAGTCAGCCTGAGCTGGCCTAGACGAGGGAGGGACAAGATGTTGAAGCGAATCCATGCTCGCCGCACGTGGGGCGTGTCGGTCCTGGGCGTCTCGGCGGCCGTATTGGTCGTGGTCCTGGCGTCTGCGAGCGGCGGCGCCGCGGGCGCGACGCAGTCTCGATTGGTCGAGGTGTCCGCCAAGCTCGCCCCGACCAGCCCGACGATCCCGGCCAAGCAGACGTGCGCCTCGGTCGCCAGCCTGGCTTCGCTGGCTGGGCTGCCGCGGTATCCCACAGCGGTCGCGTCGGCGACCGTGGTCCCGGCTTCGCCGGGGACCGCGACCACGCCGGCAAATCCCGAGTACTGCGACGTGAAAGGCATGATCGCGCCGCAGACCCACTTCGACCTCCAACTGCCGACCAAGACATGGCAGGGGCGTTACCTGCAGAACGGCTGCGGCGGCTATTGCGGGACCGTCTCGGCCCAGACGTTCCCGTCGTGCGACGCCCAGCTCGGCGGCGACTTTGCCATGGCCACCGACGACGAAGGCCACGTCAGCTCCGGCGGCCTCGGCGGCAGCGGGCTGTTCGCCTTCAACGACCAGAAGCTGCGACTGGAGTACGGATACCAGTCGGAGCAGGCGCTCTACGTGGTGTCGCGCTACATCGTCAACTACTTCTACGGACAGCCGCCCAACCGCTCGTACTACAACGGCTGCTCCGACGGTGGCCGCGAGGCGATGGAGATGGCCGAGCGCTATCCGGACGAGTTCGACGGGATCATCGCGGGTGCGCCGGAGATCATCGCGGGCCCGCTCAACGCCGAGCACCAGACGTGGGACGTGCGGGTCAACACCGACGCCCAGGGGAACGCGATCCTCACCGACGACAAGCTGCCCGCGCTCCACGCCGCGGTGATCAAGGCCTGCGCCGGCGATGACGGGGTCCCGGGAGACGGGATCATCACGGATCCGCAGAACTGCAGGTTTGATCCGGCCAGCATTCAGTGTCCGTCCGGGGTTGACAACACCTTGTGCCTGACGCCGGCGCAGGTGCAGGTCGTGCGCGAGTTCTATGCGGGCCCCTCCGATCCGCGCGGACGACTGCTCTACCCGGGTGGGCTACCGTACGGGTCCGAGCTGGGATGGTCGGTGTTCGAGCTGCCTCCGAGTTCGAATGGCGGAAAGGTGCCGACCACGTTGTCACTTGACTACTTCGGGCTGTCGTTGCCCTACCTCCGCTACCAGCTCCTGCCGGTTGGGCAGCTGGGGCCGGATCCGTTCCAGTGGCGGTTCGACGACGCTGGATTCCGCTCGATGTTCCCCGTGGCCAACATCTGGGACGCGATGTCGACGGATCTGCGCGCGTTCCGGGCGCACGGCGGAAAGCTGATCATGTGGCAGGGATGGTCTGATAACGGCATCCCGCCATCCGGCACCGTCGACTATTACGACGTGCTGTCGCAGCGAATGGGCGGGCTGAGCTCGACGCGGCAGTTCGCCCGGCTGTTCATGGTGCCCTCGGTGTATCACTGCGGCGGGAGCTACGCCGGCGCGACCGTCCCGGACATGATCTTTCCGATGGTGCAGTGGGTCGAGGGCGGGAGCGCGCCCAGCCAGCTCACGGTTCAGTACGGCGCCACCACGACCCGGCCCGTGTATCCCTACCCGTTGATCCCGCGCTACAACGGGAGCGGCGATCCGAACGCTGCTTCGAGCTTCCATCCGGTGGCGTCTCCCGGGGCGCACTACACCGACTGGATCGGCAACTATCTGTTCTACGAGCCGGTCGGTGGCGACGTCCGCGCGGACCAAGGCTACGCCCGGCGCGGGTGACGGTGGCGCTTGGGATAAAACTGGGTCCATCCTGAAGTTTCTTCCCAAGCGCGCGGCGGGGGGCGGCGCGCCGACGGGTGCGTTCAGCCCAGCAGTTCGCGCGCCAGATCGCGGTAGCAGGCGGTGGCGAAGCCGAGGTCGCGCACGTCGATCCGCTCGTCCGCGCTGTGGACGAGGGGCGAGGCCTCGAGGAGCCCCTGGTGGCGCTGGGGGAAGAAACCGTAGGCGACGCAATCGGGGAAGGCGTCGCGGAACCAGCGCGAGTCCGAGAAGCCGGGGAGAATGACCGGCACGGTCTCCGCCCCCGGGTCCTGCGCCCGGACCCATCCGTCGATCGCCGT
>JAFASQ010000578.1 GCA_019244395.1 Solirubrobacterales bacterium
GATCGGTGTGGACGGCATCCTGCTCCTCTCCGGCTTGGCTGCGGACTCCACCGATCATAGATAATCGATACATGATCTGGTTGGTGAGCTCATGATGGCGCGCTCTGGCCTGACCCCCAACGGCCCCCCGCGTCGTCGCCGCGTCACCCGTCCTACGCTGCGCGACCAGATCAAGCAGGTGCTCTTGGAGCGAATCGTCGACGGAACCTACGCCCCCGGCGAACGGATCGTCGAGATTCGGGTCGCCCAGGAGCTGGGGGTCAGCCAGGCCCCGGTGCGCGAGGCGCTCCGCGAGCTGGAACTCCTGCGCCTGGTCGAGTCCGAGCCGTTCCGCGGCGCACGAGTGCGCGGCGCGGGCCCGGAGGAGATCGTCGAGATCTATCCCGTGCGAGCGGCGCTCGAGGAGGTGGCGGCGCAGGAGGCGGCGCCGCGGCTGGCCGGGAGCGCGGGGCCGCTGGCGGAGGAGATCGAGTCGATGCGGGCCGCCGCCGCCGCGGACGATGTGCACCGGTTCGTGAGCCACGACGTCGCCTTTCACCGCGCGCTCGTGCTGGCGAGCGGCAACCGCACCCTGGCCGACATCTGGGAGGGGCTGCAAGTCGATCTGCGCACTCGGTTGACCTTGACCCAGCGCCTCGGCCCGCTGGCCGAGGTGGCTGAGGCGCACGTGCCGCTGCTGGAGGCGGTCCAGGCGGGAGACGGGCGGCGGGCCGGACGGCTCTTGCGGGCGCACATCGAGGGGTTCGGACGGGCGGTGGAGGAGGGGCTGGCTCGCACGGCGGCGGAGCGGGCTGACGCGACGTTGGAGGAGGGGCTGGCGCGCCCACCGGCGGAGCGACATGACGCGGCGGTGCGGCGAGGCGATTCGTGACCGCGATGCGCCACGTCGCCGCGCTGTACGACATCCACGGCAACCTGCCCGCGCTCGAGGTGGTGCTGGCCGAACTGCAGGCGGACCCGCCCGACGCGGTGGTGGTCGGCGGAGACGTGTGCGCCGGCCCGATGCCCGTGGAGGTGCTGAGGTGCCTGTGCGAGCTTCCCTGGGAGGTCCACTGGCTGCGCGGAAACGCCGACCGAACGGTGGTCATGGGGTTCGACGGCACGATCCCGGCAGAGGTGGCCGAGCATCCCCTATACCAGGGCGACGCGTGGGTCGGGACGTTCCTCAGCCGCCCCGAGCGCGACTTCCTGGATTCGCTGCCCGCGCTGGTCGCGCTCTCGATCGAGGACCTCGGGCCGGTGCTGTTCTGCCACGGCACCGCGCGCAGCGACGAGGAACGGGTGACGGTGCTCACGCCCCCCGAGCGCCTGGCGCGGATCCTCGGCGAGGCGGCTGCGGATGTGATGGTGGGCGGACACACTCATCGCCAGTTCGACCGCAGCGTCGACGGGCGGCGGATGATCAACGCCGGCAGCGTCGGGCGGCCCTACGAGCGCCGGCCGGGCGCGTACTGGCTGCGGCTGGGCCCGGACGTCCGCCTGATGCACACGCCGTACGACACCGCCGCGGCCGATGAGGCGTTCCACGCCCGCGGCTATCCCGCCGCGGACCTGATGTTCGCCACCGGCGATCCCGACGCCGTGGCCGAACGCTATGAGCGAACCAGCGATCAGCCGCCGGCGCCGGACTCGCTGATCGATCCAGCCGAGAATCCGCTCGTTCGACTGGGCCGGTAACCGCGAGCCCCCGACCGCCCGGTAACCGCGAGCCCCCGACCGGCCGGTGACCGGGAGCTCCCGACCGGCCGGTCACCGCGAGCCCGACCGCGCGCCGTCGAAAATCATCGATGATCTATGATCGACGACGATGGGCGGCGGCACGGCGGTCGAGTGGCTTGCGCCCTCCTCGCTCGAGGAGGCGCTCGCCCTGCGGGCAGAGCGCGGCGGCGACACAACGGTGGTGGCCGGCGGCAGCTTCCTCGCCATCCTGATGAACCAAGGATTCGTAGCACCGACCTCGCTTTTGTCGCTCGGGAAGGTGCAGGAGCTGCGCGGCATCGACGTGGTTGATGGCGAGCTTCGGCTGGGGGCGATGGTGAGCCATCGCGCGGTGGAGCGCGACCCGGTGATCCGCCGCGATTGGCCGGTGCTCTCCCGGGCCTTCGGGCTGGTGGCCAGTCCCCGCGTGCGCAACCAGGCTACGGTCGGCGGGGTGCTGGCCGACGCCGACTACGCGTCCGACCCGCCTGCGGTGCTGTGCGCCGTGAACGCGCGGGCGGTGCTTCGCTCGCCGCGGGGAGTGCGCCAGGTGGCGATCGACGAGCTGATCCTGGGCTTCTACGAGACATGCATCGCCGAGGACGAGCTGCTGACCGAGGTGCGCGTCCCAGCTGCGCTCGGTCCGGCGGTCTATCGCAAGTTCCGCTCGCGTTCGAGCGAGGATCGGCCGTGCGTCGCGGTCGCCGCGGCGCGCTCGGCCGGGCGGCTGCGCGTGGTTGTCGGAGCCTGCGCGGAGGTGCCCCAGCACTACCCGGACGTCTGCGCCGAGGGCGCGGACGGCCCGATCGATGACGCGGTGGCGCGGGAGATCGGGGCTGTTTACGCCAAACGTATGGCGCCGCTCAGCGATTCGCGGGGAAGCGCGGAATATCGCCGCCGGGTCGTTGCGGTCGAGGTGCGGCGGGCCGTGGAGATGGTCGGCGCGGACGGTGCCGGGAACGGAGCAGGGCGCGAAGGCGCCGGGGGCGAGGAGTGAGCGGGGTGGGGATCGACCCCCGGGTGGCCGGGGCTCAGCGCTACTCGGTCGACCTCGAGCGTCCCGGCATGCTCCACGCTGCGTTCGTGCGCAGCCCGCATCCGCACGCCCGCGTGCTCGCGGTCGATGCCTCCGGAGTGCCTTCGGATTGTGTGACGCTGCTGCCCGACGACGTGCAGGACCTGCACCTGTACGGCTGCCAGGTACGCGACGAGCCGGTGCTCACCCCGCTGGCTCGCCACGCCGGCGACATCGTGGCCGCCGTCGCCGCCCCCACGGCCGAGGCGGCGAAGGCGGCAGCCCGGCTGCTCGACGTGCGCTACGAGGAGCTGCCGGCGGTGTTCGATCCGGTCCAGGCGGTGTCGCCGGGGACTCCGCTGATCCATCCCGACGGAGCCCTATCGGCCGGCGAGGCGGTGTCGATCGGCGTGCGCCCGCTGGCGGGAACGAACGTCTGCCATCGCTTCCGGCTCGTGCACGGCGACCTGACCGCCGGCTTCGGCGAGGCCGACGTTGTGGTCCAGCAGGCGTTCCGAACCCCCGGCGCCGCGCACGCGCCGATGGAGCCGCACGCGGCGGTGGCCGAATGGGAGGACGGCCGGCTGACCATCTGGACGGGAACGCAGACGCCGTTTAACCTCCGCGGCGATCTGGCCGTCGCATTCGGCCTCGAGGAGGAGCGGGTGCGGATCATCGCCATCCCGATGGGCGGCTCGTTCGGGGCCAAGACCTTCGTTCGCCACGAGGCACCGCTGGCGGCGCTGGCCCGAAAGGCCGGCCGGCCGGTCAAGGTCGTGCTCGACCGGACGGAGGAGTTCGTCACGCTCAACCGCCATCCCTCGGTGATCCGCGTGCGCCTGGGCGCCAAGCGCGATGGCACGCTGGTGGCCAAGGAACTTGACTGCTGGGTGGACACCGGCGCGTACGCCGACTGCGGCCCGGGCGTGGCCACCAAGCTGGGCTATGCCGGGGTCGGCCCGTACCGGATCCCGCACGTGCGTGTCGATGCGCTGGCCATTTACACCAACCTCCCGCCCAATGGGGCCTTCCGGGGGTACGGCGCGATGCAGTCGATCTGGGCCTCCGAGCGGACGATGGACGTGCTGGCCGAGCGCCTGGAGATGAGCCCGCTGGAGCTGCGGCGCAAGAACCTGCTGCGCGACGGCGACGTGTTCGCCACCGGCGAGGTCATGCACGACGTCCAGTTCGAGCGTTGCTTGCAGGCCGCCGCGGACGCCGTCGACTACGAGCGCGACCCGAGGGGCAAAGGGCTGTGCGTCCTGCTCAAGGGCATGCAGACCCCCAGCCGGGCCGCCATCTCGGTCGAGCGCGCCGGCGTCGGCTATGTGATCCGCTCGGCTGCCTGCGAGATGGGCCAAGGCGTTCGCCGGTCGCTTCAGCTGATGGGAGCACAGATGCTCGGCTGCGAGCCCGGACAGATCGATGTGCCCGAGCCCGACACGGACACCTCCCCGTTCGACACCCGCACCACGTCGAGCCGGAGCACGCACATGATGGGCCGGGCGCTCGAGGTGGCGGTGCGCGATCTGCGCGCATCGGGCGGCGAGCGCGGCTACGGCGAGGTGCACAACGAGGGCGGCCTCGATCCCGACACCGGGCAGGGAGTCGCCTCGACGCATTGGCACCAGGGCGCCGCCGCCGCGCACGTGACCGTCGACGAGGAGACCGGGAAGCTGACCATCGAGCACCTCCACGGCGTGGCCTACGCCGGGCGGGTGGTCAATCGGGAGGGCGCCGAGCTTCAGAACGAAGGCTCGATGATCATGGGCCTCGGCACGGCGCTGTTCGAGGCGATCGAGTTCGCCGACGGTCAGGTCACCAACGCCAATCTGTCCGACTACAACCTGCCGGCGATCGGCGACCTGCCCAAACGCTTCACGCACGAGCTGATCGAGCGTGAGGGCGCCGAGGTCCACGGGCTGGGCGAGACCGTATTGCCCCCGGTGCCGGCAGCGATCGGAAATGCGCTTTTCTCACTGGGACTGGAGCTCCACGAGCTGCCGATGTCGGCCGAGCGCGTGCTCGCCGCGGTGGACGCGCGGGACGCCCGCGCGGCAGCGGCGGACAGCGCTCCCGAGGCCCGCGTACCGGTCGCGGTCGATGGCCAGGGGCTCAGCGGGTGAAGCTCGCTCTGGAGCTCAACGGCCGTCCGACCGAGCTCGAGTGTGAGCCCGACGAGATGCTGCTCGAGGTCCTGCGCCGCGAGGGGTTGGGGTCGGTGCGGGCGACCTGCGGCATCGGTGTGTGCGGCGCCTGCACCGTGCTGGTTGACGGCGAGCCGCTGTCGGGCTGCCTGACCCTGGCGCCGAAGGTGGAAGGCCGCGAGGTGACGACGGTCGAGGGTCTGGCCGGCGCCGATCCCGTGCAACGAGCCTTCATCGAGGCCCATGGGTTCCAGTGCGGTTGGTGCACACCGGGCTTCGTGCTCACGGCCAAGGCGCTGCTGGCCGAGAACCCGCAGCCCTCGGAGGCCGAGATCGCCGAGGCGTTCGGTGGGAACCTGTGCCGCTGCGGCTCCTACGTGAAGATCGTCGATGCGGTGAGGCGGGCGGCGGGCGAGCCGGCGGGCGCCCGGTGAAGCTCGTCACCTACGACGCCGGCGCCGGCCCGCGCGTCGGCCTGCTGCGCGGAGAGACGATCCGCGATGCGGGCTTCGACGGGGACATGGTCGCGCTGATCGAAGCGGCGGCTCCCGTCCAGGAGGGCGAGGAGGTGATGCCCCGGCCGCGGCTACTCGCGCCGCTCAGACCGCGCTCGCTGCGCGACTTCCTGGCCTTCGAGGGGCACCTGCAAGGTGCCTACCGCGGACTCGGCCGCGAGATCCCGTCGGAGTGGTACGAGGTGCCGGCGTACTACAAGGGCATGCCGGACACGGTCATCGGACCCGACGACGAGGTGCCTTGGCCCTCCTACACGGACCAGCTCGACCACGAGCTCGAGCTGGCGGCGGTGATCGGCCGGCGCGTGCGGGATGTCCGCGCCGAGGACGCTGCCGGGTGCATCTTCGGCTACACGATCTGGAATGACCTGTCCGCACGTGACGTCCAGCGGCGCGAGGCGCCGATCGGCCTCGGCCCGGGAAAGGCCAAGGACTGGGATGGATCGAACGTGCTGGGACCTTGCCTGGTCACCGCGGACGAGTTCGACGCCTCGGCGGCGCGGATGACCGTACGGGTCAACGGCGCGGTGTGGGGGGAGAGCTCCACCGCCGCCATGCACCACAGCTTCGCCGACATGATCGCCTACGCCTCGCAGGCCCAGACCCTGCATCCGGGTGAGGTGATCGGGTCGGGGACGGCCGCCGGAGGCTCGGGTCTGGAGCTCGACCGCTGGCTGCAACCGGGAGATCTCGTCGAGCTCGAGGTCGAGGGTGTCGGCGTGCTGCGGAGCACCATCGGAGCAAAGGAGATGTGATCATGGCCTACGTCGTGGCCGCCAAGTGGCGCGCGCACCCGGGCAAGGCGGACCGCCTGCTCGAGGTGATCCAGGAGATGACCCCGCCGTCCCGCGCGGAGCCTGGCTGTCTCTTCTACCAGGCGCAGCGCTCCGAGGAGGATCCGGACCTGTTCTTCCTCTACGAGCAGTACGCGGACGAGGCGGGCTACCAGACTCACATGGACTCGGAGCATTTCACCCGGCTGGTCAAGCAGGAGGCGATTCCCGAGCTGCTGGCCGATCGGGAGCGGGAGTTCTACGAGACGATCGGCGACCATGCGGGGGGCCTCTCGGGTTGAGCCGGCTAGTCGCTCTCTCCCGTGCTGTCCCCGAGGGCTTCAACGGCCGGGAGCCGGCGTGAAGCTGCGCAACGAATTCAGCGTGCCGGTGCCGGTCGAGCGCGCCTGGCAGGTCCTGCTCGATCTGGAACGTGTCGCGCCGTGCCTGCCCGGCGCGCAGCTGAGCGGTGGCCATGGGCGCGAGTTCGAGGGCCAGATGACGATCAAGATCGGCCCGGTGACCAGCCGCTACCGGGGAACGGTGCGGATCGAAGAGGCTGACGCGGAAAACCGTCGTGCCGTCATCCGGGCACAGGCGCGCGACGTACGCGGCGCCGGCACCGCGGCAGCAACGATCTCCACCGAGATGGTGCCGGTCGCTGGCGGGACCCGCGTCGCCGTCGAGACCGACATCCAGATCTCAGGGCCAGCGGCTCAGTTCGGGCGCGGGGTCATGCAGGACGTGTCCTCGAAGTTGATCGGGCGCTTCTCGGACTGCCTCGCCGAGGAGATGGGCGTCGACGAGGCGCAGCCGACGGCGATGGGGATTGACGAGGCGACTCCGGCGGATGCCGTGCGCGGACCGCACGCCACCGCGAGCGCCGCGGCGACGGTCGTGGACTGGGCCGCGGCAGCGATCGCGCCCGCCCCGACTCGGCTCGGCGGCTATGACGAGACGCCGGTCGGACGGCTGCCCACCGGACCGGCCGCCGACGCCGCGCTGGCTGCGGCGGCCGCCGGAGCGCCGGCGCCAGGGCCACGCGTGCGCCGGAGTGACGACGTGCTCGACCTGGGCGAGGTCTCCCGCACCGCGCTTCTCAAGCGGGTCGTTCCCGCCGCGGCCGTCCTCGTCGGCGCCGTCACGGCGCTGCTCGTGTGGCGGGCGCGCCGGCGCGGCCAATGAGGCAGCACGCTCCCGACTTGCTGCGCGTTCCGGATCGGTGTGGCACGTCGCGAGGAGCGGGTTCGATCTGGAGCCCCGTGCCCCCGGCGATGCGACAATCCGCATCAATGCGACGACCATGGGACCGACATCCGCCGTGGGCGCACTGGTCTTTTTTCGCTGTCTGGGTGCTCACGGGAACACTGGGCCCGATCGCGCTTGTGGTCAGCCTTCTCATCGGCCCTCGCGCGAGCTGGTGGATCGGCGCCTCGCTGTGCGCCGTGTGGGCGATCGATCTAGGCGTGGACTGGCTACTCGCGCGACGGCTGCAGCGCCGCAACCCCGGCTGGGAGCCTTGGCAGCCGCCGCGTTGGAAGCCGCTGACCGGCTAAAGCGCCAGCTGCGCGGCCGCCGCTACGTATCTGCCATCCGCGGCCGACACGGTCCGCGATGCCTCAGTAGGGCAACTCGTCCGGCCAGCAGCTTAGGTGGTTAGGTTCGCGCGGCGCCGGGAAGCGAACCGCGTCGATTTCGGTCCGGCTTTCCAGGAGCGCCCGAGCGATTCGATGCATGCCATCCATCACCCGGCCGTCGTGGCCGAGGTGATCGGATAGGAGAGGTCCACCTCGTTGATCACCCGGACGTGCTCGACGATCTTGCGGACCGTGGCGATCTCGGTGCTTCCGTCAAACCAATACTTGGTGTCGATCTCGCGGATCGAGTCCAGGGGCACCCGCTCAACCGGAAGATTTCGGCTGAGCACGATAAGGCGGTCTACATCCCACGCATCGAATCCCCGCTCGGCCGGCCAGAAGTGATACTGCTTGCGCACCTCGATCTAGTCTCGCATCCGCTCGCTCGACAACACGCTGGGTATCCGGCGCCGGGGAGCGGGAGGCGGACAGCCAGGCAGGAGGCTCGCGCCGAGATCCGGTGAGACTGTCACGTACCAGAGGCAGTCGTGATGGACGCCGCGCTGGCGCGGAGATACCCACCAACCCGGCGACCGCTTCGACCGAGGCCGATCGTCGCTGGCCAGTGCAGCTCTTGCGCCGCCGCGTACGCCGTCCCGCCCGGCCCGTTGGAGTGCACAAAGCGCAAAAGCTCCTCCAGCGAGACGACATCGGCGACATAAGCGCCTCCCCGGCGCTTATGTCGCAGATGCGGTGGCGGGGCGGCCGGTTTTCTGCGTTTTGCACCGTCTGTTGTGCCCATCGACACCTGTGAGCCCGTGACGCAGCGCCGGACACCCCGCATGGTGACTGAGTGTCCGCTCGCCACCGGCGAGAACTGCGCCCAGCTCGACGGCACTCAGAAGCGGTACCGGATGGGCCGACGAGGTAGATACCTCGGTGCATCGGATGGAGCGTCCGATTCTCGTGGCGCCGACGCACGCCTCCTCGTCCGACCCCCGGTCACGTGGAGATGTGGGACGGTGATCAAGGCCAACTGGCGCGAGGCACCCCACTCGTGTTCCTTCCGGCGGGGTCAGCCAGCACGGCGAGATGGCGTCGTGCGGGCCGATCAGCGCTCAGACCTCGGCGGCGGATAGCGCCGCCCGCATCTATCGAGTTCCAACCGGCCACGGTCCGCTCGCACGATGTATGACTACTACGGGTGCACGGTTTTTCACGCGGGGTCGCAGCGCCTCGCGAGAAGCGCGTTCAGCGACCCATGCCTATGCCTGTCCAGGGCATGGGTGCAGCTTGATTAGGGCGGGCCCTGGAACCGCCGTCTCGCTGACGCCTCCTAGGTCATCCTGCTGGGGCTCGACTATCTTGGGGGACCTGTCAAGGCGGCGCGTCAGCCGGTTCATCGGTGGCGGCGCGCGAACGGAGACCTCGAGAGGGAGGAAAGGTGGCCATGGCCCGATTGCAGGACAAGGTCGCCCTCATCACCGGGGGCGAGAGTGGAATCGGACTCTCGACGGCGCGGCTGTTCGTGTCCGAGGGCGCGAGCGTGCACCTGGTCGGGATCGATGAGGACAAGCTGCGCACGGCCGTCCACGAGCTTGGGCAGGGCAACGCGCTCTCGTCGGTGGCCGACGTCACCGACGAGGACGCGGTGGCGCGCGCCGTGGCCGCCGGCGTGGATCGCTTCGGACGATTCGACATCGTGGTCAGCAATGCCGGCATCAGCGGCGAGGTCGCCCCGATCGTCGACTACCCATCCGACGTGTTCTCGCGCACCCTCGCGGTGCATGTACTCGGTGCCTTTCACGTCCTCAAGCACACCATCCCGCACATGCCCGACGGTGGGAGCGTGATCATCACCTCGAGTGTGGTGGGCCTGATCGGACCGCCTGGGGTATCAGCCTATGTCGCCGCCAAGCACGCCCAGGTCGGGCTGATGCGGACTGCCGCCAAGGAGCTCGCGTCTCGCCGGATCAGGGTGAACACGATTCACCCTGGCCCGACCTCGACCCCGTTCCAGGACGACATCGAGATGCGCTCGACGCACCTGCCACGGGACGAAGCCGCCCAGGCCTTCGACGCGATGATCCCGCTCGGCCGTCACACGAGTGCCGAGGAGATCGCGCACGGCATGCTCTATCTGGCCGCCGATGAGAGCGCCATGGTCACCTCACACCGGCTGTCGATCGATGGCGGCATGAGCGGCTGACCGAACCCCCCAGACGTTCTGCCGCTCCGCCTTGCCGCGCCGCAACCGGCTCGGGACCAGCCCAGTGACCGGTCCTGGAGCGTAGAGAGACGGGAACGCACTCGAGTCCCGGGAACGCACTCGAGTCCCGGGAACGCACTCGAGTCCCGGGAACGCACTCGAGTCCCGGGAACGCACTCGGAGTCCCGGGAACGCACTCGAGTCCCGGGAACGCACTCGAGTCCCGGGAACGCACTCGAGTCCCGGGAACGCACTCGAGTCCCGGGTTGCGATGGTACGGGTAACCGCACCACCCGCCACCTGCCAACCACCTGGTTGCCCGACGCCGGCGCTGGCACGGTTCGCGTGTGCTGCTTTCGGCGACGCTCAGAGTGCAGAACGGAGTGCGCTGCGGCGAGCCCGCTCCCGGCGTCAGGCTTTCCTCGCGTCATCGCGTGTGGATGACTCGAGCGGTTGCCATCGTCGCGGCCGGAGTGTGTGCCCTTCTCGTCGTCGCACACGGCGGCCAATTCGTAAAGGCGGGCGACCGCGCATTACACGCGGGCTGGCAGCTGGTCGCCCTTGCCGCCGGGCTCGAGGCCGCGTCGATCGCCGGGTACGTGTTGCTGCTCCATCGCGTGGTCGCCGGCGCCGATCGGCGACTCGGTTTGAAGGATTCGTACGACATGACCCTCGGTGGCGCCGCTGCGACGAGGCTCCTGCCGACCGCCGGCCTCGGTGGTGCGGCTGTGACCGTCTGGGCGCTGCGCGCCCGTGGCGTGCGTGCGGGCGAGCTCAGCGCGCGCCTGCTCGCCTTCCTGCTCCTGCTCTACAGCGTCTACATGGCAGGGCTGCTGGCAAGCGGCGCGACCGTGGCGTTTGGTGTCGTACGGGTCAGCAACGGGCGCGCGCTCGGGGTGTTGGGCGCTGCCACCGCCATCGCGGTCGCCGCGACGATCCTCGTCCTGTTTGCCGCGCCGTCCCGCGTGGTCCGGGCCGTGGACCGGATCGGGCGACGTGAGGGCAGCCTGGCCTCCGCCTCTCGCGGTGCGGTTGCGCGGCTGCCGGTGCTTCACGCCTCGCTTCGGCGCAGCTGGCAAGAGCTGAGCCGGCCGCACCCGGCGCTCCTCGGAGCCGTGGCCTATTGGGCCTTTGACGTCGGCGTGCTTGTCACGATGCTCCACGCCTTCGGAGGGAGGCTTCCCCTCGCCGCGATCGTGCTCGCGTATTTCCTCGGAACGATGTTCAACGTGGTGCCGCTCCCCGGCAGTCTCAGCGGCGGCCTCGTAGGCTCCCTGATCGCGCTGGGCTGCCCCGCGGGCTCGGCGATCGCCGCGGTCCTGGCCTATCGTGCCCTCGCGGTGTGGCTCCCCGCGATCCCGGGAGTGGCCTCGCTAGCCCGCCTCCGGGCGTCGGTCGCCGACTGGCGGCTCGATACGGATAACCGCACCCTCGCAAGACAGTTGCCCGTATAGGTCCAGCGCCGCGCAGACGCGAGAGTTCCTGCACGGCTTACCTCGCACACCCAAAGGAGAAGAGAATGTCACCCCATGACACCGTCGCGCAGCGGCGCATCCAAGCAGTGTCAGCGGCGAGCGATCTCCGTTCGCTCAGGGCCGCGATGGCCGGCACCGTCGTCGGTCCGGCGGACGCCGGGTGGGACGCCGCGCGGCAAGCGTGGGCGCTGGCCGTGGACCAGCAGCCGGCCGCGGTGGCGCTGCCCGAGTCGGCCGCGGACATCGTCGCGATTGTCAACTTTGCCCGCGAGCGCGGCCTGAGGGTCGCCCCGCAAGCGACCGGGCACAACGCCCACCCGCTCGAGCACCGGCTGGCGAACGCAATCCTGGTGAAGACCGAGCGTATGCGGGCCGTCGACATCGACCCGACGAATCGGCGCGCGCGCGCGGAGTCCGGGGCGGTGTGGATGGACGTGATCGTTCCGGCCGCCGAACATGGCCTGGCGGCGATGGCGGGCTCGTCGCCGGACGTCGGCGTCGTCGGCTACACGCTCGGGGGCGGCATCAGCTGGCTCTCGCGGCGATATGGGCTGGCGGCCAACAGCGTGACCGCGGTCGAGGTGGTGACGCCGGACGGCACGCACCTGCGCACCGACCGCGACCAGCATCCCGACCTGTTCTGGGCCCTGCGCGGCGGCGGCGGGAGCTTCGGGATCGTCACCGCGATCGAGATCGAGCTGAGGCCGATCACGCGGGTCTACGCCGGCGCAATGTTCTGGCCCCAGGGCCGTGCGCGCGAGGTGCTTCAGGCCTGGCGCGAGTGGACGCAGCAGGAGCTGCCCGATGAGGTCATCTCGGTGGGCCGCGTGCTCAACATTCCACCGTTTCCGGAGATTCCGGAACCACTCCGCGGGCGGTCATTCGTCGCGCTCGAGGCGGTATACCTCGGCGATGAGGCGGAAGGCGCTGAGCTGATCTCGCCGCTCCGCGCTCTGGCGCCGGAGATCGACACGTTCTCTACCGTTCCGGCAGCCGCGCTCAGCCACCTGCACATGGATCCGGATCACCCGGTTCCTGGCAAGGGCGACGGCATGCTCTTTAGCGAGATGCCAGCCAAGGCGATCGATGCGTTCGTCGCCGCGGCGACGGGGGATTCAGGATCCGCCCTGCTCTCGGCGGAGATCCGTCAACTCGGGGGCGCGATCGCCCGGCCGGCGCCCGAGCACGGCGCGCTCGGCTCGATCGACGCGCCGTACATCATGTTCGCGGTGGGCATGACGCCAACGCCGGAACTCCGTGACTTGGTGCAGACACAGGTGGCGGGGATGCAGGAGACGCTCTCCCCCTGGAGCACTCCTCACTTCTACATGAACTTCTCCGAGCGGGCGATCGACAGCCGGTTGCTCTATCCCCACGCGTACACGTACCATCGGCTCCGGGCGATCAAGGCTGAGTACGACCCCGGGGACATGATCCAGTCAAATCATCCGATCCCGCCGGCGCGATGACGGATCCGCACAACTCTCAATGGGCTCACGAGGCCGCGACGCAATCGCGTTGCGGCCTCGCCGCGCCGGCATCCAGCGGTCCTCAGTCCGGCACAATGGTCAGACGATGGCCACCACGGTTCTGATCGTCGACGATCACGCCACGTTTCGGGCGAGTGCCCGGTCGCTCCTTGAATCCGAGGGGTTTGAGGTGGTGGGAGAGGCAGCAGACGGCGGATCGGCAATCGAGCAGTCCACGTCGCTTGCCCCGGACCTGATCGTGCTCGACGTTCATCTGCCGGATATCGACGGGTTCCAGGTGGCGAGCCGCGTGACCGAGCGAGCCGGCGCTCCGGCGGTGATCCTCATCTCCAGCCGCGACGGCGGCGACTTCGGGCCGCTGGTCAAGTCCAGCGGGGCCCGCGGCTTCCTCGCCAAGGCGGACCTGTCAGGCGAAAGCCTCCGCGCTCTGCTCGATGGCTGAGCCGACCCACGACACACGCACGAGGCAAGGAGCCTCGTCCGAGCTCGAGAAGAGCGGTCTTCGAGTGCTCGTCGCCGAGGACTCCGTGCTGCTGCGCGAAGGGCTGGTCCGCCTGCTCGAAGAGGGGGGTTGCGAGGTGGTGGCACAGGCAGGGGACGCTCCGGATCTGCTGCGCAAGGCTCGTGCCTACAAGCCCGACATCGCGCTCATCGATGTCCGGATGCCGCCGGACAACACGGACGACGGGCTGCGCGCGGCACTCACCATCCGCGGCGAGCAGCCACAGACCGGCGTGCTCGTGCTTTCGCAGTACATAGAGGAGCAGTATGCGATCGAGTTGATCGGGGACGCGCCTGACGGCGTCGGCTACCTGCTCAAGGAGCGGATCAGCGATGTCGGGACGCTGTTGGACGCCGTGCACCGCATCGCCGATCGTGGCTCGGTGATTGATCCGTTGGTCGTCAGCCAGCTGCTCAGGCGTCATCGCAAGGAGGATCCGCTCGAGGAGCTCACCGAGCGCGAGCGCGACGTACTCGAGTTGATGGCGGAGGGCCGATCCAACCACGCGATCGGAAGCCGGCTGGTGATCACCGAGCGCGCTGTGGAAAAGCACGTCACGAGCATCTTCTCCAAGCTGGGGCTTCCTCCCACCGGGGATGACCATCGGCGGGTCCTGGCCGTGCTTAGGTTCCTGGGGGCCTGATCGAAAGTGGCCGCGCGGGGGTGGCACGCGGCGGTCGCGGTCTCGGCGGCGATCGTGACGCTAGTGGTCCTGGGGATGGGTGCAAGCTGGCTGGCCACGCTGCACTCGAAGGCCACGAGGTATGCGGTCCCCGCCGGGCTGACCCGCGTCGAGATCGGGCTGTCCTCCGGTGACGCGCTGATCGTTGGGACACAATCCCCGAGTCTCGAAGTGCGCCGGGCCGACCGGTACGCCTTCGGACGTCGCGCTCAGGAGCAACGGTCACTGAGCGGCGGGGTCCTGCGGATCTCCTCGCGCTGCCCGAAGATCGTGGTCGGTGGCTGCTCGGCCTCATACGAGCTGGCTGTCCCGGAGACGGTGAGCATCAGCGTGCGCACCACCCGCGGCAACGTCCGCCTGGAAGGTTTCCGCGGAACCGCGACGATCCAGACCGAGACCGGCAACGTGAACGTGGACGCTTACTGCGGCTTTCAGCTGGCCGCTGCCACGGGATCCGGTGACATTCGGATCGCGGCAGCCTGCTCGCCGGCGGACCTACAAGTGCGCACGCGCAGCGGCAATGCTGTCGCGTTCGTGCCGCCCGGTGGCCGTTATCGGATCAAGGCATTCTCAGGCGCCGGCCCTCCGCACGTGAGCGGGGTGACCAGCGACCCGCGCGCTCCGTTCACCATCGATATGCGAAGTGGCAGCGGCAGCGTCACGATCGGCGGAGGTCTTTGATCTCCCTGCCGAAGCTGAACGGCTTGCGGCCGGCTCAAGAAGTCCCGCTGGGACCTGCGGAGCGCGAGCCGCGCATGCGCCGGTTCGCCAAGCAGCTGACCTATGTGGCGATCGGGCTTCCCCTCGGGGTCGCCTACGTCATCCTGATCGCCGGAGGGTTCGTCGCTGGCGGGCTGCTCGGGGCACTGTGGATCGGCGTGCCACTCCTGCTTGTCGTTTCTGGACTGGTGTGGCGGTGCGCCAGGCTCGAGCGGGGGCTCGCTAACCGATTGCTGGACGCGCGGATCTCGCCGTTGCCACCGATCGGCGGTAGTCGCGGAGCGGGCCTGTGGGAGCGCCTCCGGCTGCGCGTCCGTGAACGATCGTTCTGGCGCGCGATCATGCTGCTGGCGCTGAAGCTGCCGGTCACGGCCGTCGTGGCTGGGTTGATCGCGCTCGGGGTGCTCGCGATCGCCGGCTTGTTGCTGCTCGGGGCGCGTGGCATCACCGGCACGAGCGGTGGCTACATCGGACCGTTCTCGCTCAGCCCGGGGATCGGAGTCGTCCTATGTCTGCTAGCCGTGCCGGTCGGAGTGCTCACTGTCGCGCTAAGTGACTGGATGGCAGCCGTCCTGCGGGCACTATCCCGCGCGCTGCTGGTCACCAGCCTCCCGGCCGGCGCGCCGGTACGAGAGACGCTGGCCCAAAGCCTCGGCGACAGAACCTTGTCGATTGCCTACTGGCTACAGGACAGACAGGAGTTCGTCGACGAGCGTGGCTATCCGGTGCCGCTGCCGGAGCCCGGATCCGACCGTGCGTGGACGGCGGTCGACTACGACGGCCGGCGCGTCGCGGCACTCATCCATGACGTCAGTCTCGAGGCGACCCCCGAGCTCGTCCAGGCGGCCGCGGCGGCTGCGTCGCTGGCGCTGGACAACGAGCGGCTCAAGGCAGATCTGCGTGCCCGGGTGGAGGAGCTGCGCGCATCCCGCGTCCGCATCGTCGAGGCATCGAACTCCGCCCGGCGCAAGCTCGAGCGCGACCTCCACGACGGCGCCCAGCAACAGCTTGTCGCGATCGCCATCGACCTGCGGCTGCTGCGTGGCCGCGTCGATTCCAACCCGGAGGCGAGCGAGCTGATCGGCAAGATCGAGGCGAAGCTCGGCGCAGCACTCGAGGAGCTTCGCGAGCTCGCGCGTGGCATCCACCCAGGGATCCTCGCCCAGCGGGGCCTGGCGCCGGCGCTCGAGTCGCTGGCCACACGCGCGCCGCTGACGATCGACTGCGAGATCGAACTGCCGAGCCGTGCTCCGGCATCGGTCGAGGCGGTCGCCTATTTCGTGGTCGCAGAGGCACTGACCAACGTGCTCAAGTACGCGGGCACGGATGAAGCGACGATCAGCGCACGCTACGAGGGCGACGAACTCGTGGTCGAGATGCAGGACGACGGCGTCGGCGGCGCGGACCCGAGCCGGGGCACTGGCCTCCAGGGACTGCGCGACCGCGTGGGAGCGCTGGACGGGACACTCGACGTCGTCAGTCGGCCCGGCGCCGGGACGTTGGTGCGGGCGCGCATCCCGTGCAACCTGACGGCCGCGACCGGGCAGGTTCGGTCCGCGGGTTCGGAGTACGGATAACCGCACTGCGCAACACATGCTCGCTCGCTGGCTCGCGCAGGCCGGCGGCGAGAGACTTGCCCTCATGCTGCGACTCAGCCCGAATACCGGCTCACCCGATCCGGACGTGTGGACGGCCCGCGCCAGCCTACGAAACGATCCCGACGAGGTCCTCAGCGCGCTGACCAGGCCTGCGTCGATCGCGCGCTGGGCTCCCGTCAGCTTTGAAGTGGATGGCCTCGCCGGGGGGCGTCTGCGCGCCGGCAGTCGTGAACGCGTCAGCGGCTCGATCGCCGGCGTCAGAGCGACATTCGAGGTCGAGGTAACGAGGGCCGACGAGCAGCGGCTCGAGCTCGTCGCCCACGGCCCGGTCTCCCTGGAGGTGTCCTACAGCTTCAATGAGCACGGGGATGACGTGATCGTCGACGCCCGGGTCGCGATCCTCCGCCAGCGAGGCCTCACCGCTCAGGTCCTACGAGGCGCCGTGGGAGCCCTGCTCAACGCGGGCGCTCTCGGAGCGGCGCTGCGCCGGCTGGAGAGAGCGCTCTCCGGCCCGTTCGAAGCCGACCTCCTCGCCGCATAGGAGCGCTTCTAGGCGAGGCCGCTGGCGCCCAGGAACTGGCGCGCGACGGCGGCGGGGCTCTGCTGGTCGAGGACCACGGCGGCATTCATCACGCGCAGCGCCTGTGTGCTCAGCTTCGCGCTCACAGCATTGATGGTCTGCGCGAATGCTGGGCCCTCACGGGCCAGCACGTCTTGTCGGACGACGAACGTGACGTTCTGGAAGCCGAAGATGTTCTCCGGGTCGTCCAGGAGGGTGTACCCGCCCTGACTCAGCTGACCGTCGGTCGTGAACGCTACGCCCAGCTGCGCACGTCCCTCCTGGAGGGCGCGGTACTGACCGCCGATCGGGGCGGGCATGAAGCCGATGTCCGTCACGCCGTACACGTGACGCAGTCCGATCAGCCCCGCAAACCTCGTCCTGAACTCTGGCGGACCCGCAAGCATGGCCGACGAGCCGAGGCGCGGCAGGTCCGCGAGCGAGCCCAGGCCGTGCTGTGCGGCGTACGCCGGCTTCGTGATCAGCACATTGGTGTCGGTGGCGGGAGCCATTGCGAGCAGCACGCTGCCGTGCTTGCGCACATACGCGGCCGCGCGCGCGTAGGCCTCGTTTGCACTGGTCGGTCGGCGGGAGTCGCGGGCTAGGACCGAGAGGATCGTGCCGGTGTATTCGGGGTAGCCATCGATCTTGCCGGCCGCGAGGTCGCGCTGAACGACCTCGGAGGCGCCGATGTCGTTCCTCAGCGTCACCGAAAAGCCCTTGACGCGCAACGCCTGAGCGTAGAGCTGGCCGAGAATGAACTGCTCTGGGAAGTCCTTGGTGCCCAGCGTCACCGGCGGCCTGCCGACACCCGGTCCTCGAGCCGGTCCGCTACCCGTCCCGGTTGCGGTGCTCGCGGTGCCAGTGCCCGAGCTAGAGCCGCATCCACAGACGACCAGCGCCAACAGCGCGGTCAACAGACCGCCGATCAGCAGGTGTCTCCAACGTGTTCCCATCAGATGCCCCGCCCCCACGGCGGACTTCACGACGCGACGCTAGCAGGCTGTGCGCCGCGCCGCCGCGTCCATATAACTTCCCGGGCGGCTCATCTCTGCCGCACCGAGGTCCATGGCGTCCGCACCGCCTCGGGCGTCACGCTCGAGGCCGCCGCACATCCGCCTGAGAAGCGAGGCTGGCGCGGGCACTGCCCGCGCCAGCCCGTGCGGTCTTACTGCGGCGCCTGCCTGGCGACGCGATCCCAGAACGCGCAATTGTGCTGTGCGGCCATCTGGGCGGTGGTGAAGAGCTCACTGTCGCCCGCCGGCTGCAGCGACATCACCTCTCCACTGTTGTTGTACCTCGGCCACCGGGGCATACCGTTGGTGTTCGGATTCCCGGTTCGGGCGAAGGCGGTGACGAACGCGACTTCCTGGTCCTGCAGAACCTGCTGGTTGGCGTCAAGAGCCGGCGTGACCGGAGTCAGGTACCAGGCACCGACGTGCGCTGCCCCAGGGGCGACGACGCCGTTGCCGGCCGGGGTGTAGGGCGGGAGGTCGTTGTCGTCGATCTCGTACTCGTGGACCGGCATGCGCTGCGCGAGATCCTGCGCGGTCGTCAACGCCGGGCACACGGTGTCCGAGTCGGCGGCCACCGTCCGCCAGGCGATCCCGGGTGAATCGAAGTGGCTCAGGGGGTAACGAGCCAGCACCTGCGAGGCGAACGCGCCGTACTGCGTGTCAACGAGTGACGTGTACTGCGCGGCGGTCGTCGCAACCCCGACGAGATCCTCGTCCCGGTCGGTGCCGGCGATCACATCGACGTGATTGGCCTGATCCCTCGCGAGAGCCTGGCGCAGGGTCATGGTGAGGGTGCTGCCGTTGATCGTCGGCGCGACGGTTCCCTGACCGCCATTCTGATATCCCTGGCCGGCCGTGGTCTCCGCCGTGTTGGTGGAGATTCCGCGCAGGCAGGAAGCGATGTCCGTGGTCCCCTGGCCGCAACCAACCGCTGCGGCGAAGTTCCTACCGGCCGCAAACGCCTGCGCCCTGGTTGGAAGCGCTGACTTGCAGTCCTGCGTCTCGAGCGGCGTCGGCGCACCCAGGAGGGTGTTGTACTCGCCGCTGACGCTGATTCCCCGCTCGAACAGGCCGGCCGCGGTGGGAGAGGCGATCTGATCGCACACGCTCGATCCGCCGGCGGACTCGCCGTAGATGGTGACGTTGCTCGGGTCGCCGCCGAACTGCGAGATGTTCTGCTGGACCCACCGCAAGGCAAACTGTTGGTCCTGCAACCCGTAGTCGCCCGAGTTCGGACCGAGAGCCCGGTCGGCCAGGAAGCCAAAGATTCCGAGGCGATAATTCATCGACACGATCACCTCGTTCCCGGTCGACGCTAGGAGACTGTTATCCCCGTTGCCGCTACCGATCACGAAGCCGCCTCCGTGGATATGGACGAGGACAGGCAGATTCGTCGAGCTGGCAACCGGCCGCCACACGTTGACGAACAGACAGTCCTCGCTTCCGCCGCTCGGGAACGGCGGGAAGTACTGAGCGCACTGGCTTCCGAACTGTGTGGCCTGCAGCGTGCTGGTCCAAGGTGTCGCAGCCTGCGGCGGCTGCCACCTAAGCGCCCCGACGGGTGGAGCGGCGTAGGGAATGCCGAGCCATTCGTTCACGGCCCCCACGGTTACGCCGCAGATTGGACCGCTGCTGATCGTGACATCGGTGGCGGGCGAACAGGCCACCGTGGCCGCCGCGGCTTTGGCAACCCGAGATCCTGGCGAAGCCAACGCGATCGCACTGATGGCGACGGTGAGCGCCGTTATGGCGCAAACACAGCAAAGCACGCGCAACCGTGCCTGGAACCATCTCATTTCATCACTGCCTTTCGTCGGTCTGGCGCCGCGACGCAGCGCGCGGATTCATCGGGCGGCCGCGCTCGCTGTTTCACCCCGCAGCGCGATGCTGTTGGATTGAAAAGGCGTTCTGAGCTCTCAGCGGTCGGCGGCGGGCCACGTTGGCGTCCTGTCAACCAGCGGACCGCGTGCGAAAGATCACTCCCGCGAAATCGCCCCGCGGGCGCGCCGGACCGAAACTCGGAGTGGGGATGATGATCCGGGTCGGCGCTCCTCCGGAGTCGGCAGCAAAAGGCAGCGCACAGAGACACGAGCCTCTTCTCTTTGGCGACGGTTGGACAGACCGGTCTGCTCTCTCTGGGCCGTACGCTAGCCGAACTCCGGCCTTCTGGAAAGGCCGGCGGTGGGTTCCCAACGTGTTTGACCCCGCGTGGCGGCACACGTACCGGCCGCGACCGAGTCAAGTCAGACGCGCGATCCCGCTCAGCCGCGGTCGTCGGCAGTCCGCTCGCGCGGGGCGCCGGATCAGCCCACCAGCGGGCGGTCCCGAACGATCCTAATGTTGCTCGTGCGGGCTTGCAGCCGGTCGAGCGCCTCGTCGAGATCGCTGGGCGGCGGCTCGGTCGACCAGCGCTTGCCGACCGCTCGGATCTCACCCGATTCCGCCAGCTGACGGAGCCTTCGCAGCGTCTTCGCGTGGTTTAGCCCGGCGGCTTTGGCGATGCTTCCAGTGGTGTGCTCGCCCTTGGGCAGGTTGCGCAGGACCCTCCTCACCCGATCCTCGCCCTGCGGGGGGCGTCGCTGGGGTGGGGTCGAAGGCGGCTCCGCGGCGCGTCCCGGGCCGGCGGCGGGCTGCTCTCGGCCAGGCCGGCCGGCGGGCTGCTCTCGGCCAGGCCGGGCGGGTGGAGCGTCTCCGTACCGCGCTCGACAGGCGCTGCACATCACCACCGGCTGGCCGCCCTCCGGCCGGATAACGCTGAACTCACGCCAGTGCCGCCCGGTGCGGCAGACGGCGCAGCGGCGTCCGGCGCCCTCGATCGCGGTCAGGTCCTCGGCATTCAACGTTTTCACTGTCCTCAAGATAGAAGACTGCGGAGGCAGTCGCTACGCGGCGCCTCCCCTGGGATTGATTCTCGAGGTATCTGCGGCCGCGTACCCGGGCTTCGGCACGGGTGAATCGACGGACGATGATTCCGCCTTCAGCGCGGGTCGAACCGCGCGAGCTTGCTCGCGTGTGGTTCCAGGATCCACGAGACGAACGCTTCCATGAGCTGCGCTGGCGGGGTGCGCGCGAGGTTGAGCGGCCATTCGGCGCCTTCGCGCTGGGCTATGTGAAGCGGTTGCTGGTCGAGTCCGGGATGCAGCGCCCGAGCGAGGAGGAGATCGCCACCGGGCTCGCCAGGTTGTTGCATGATCTGTCTGACGAGGATCTGTTCCGCGATCGGCGGGCGCGCCGCGAGGCGGTCCGTCAGGCGGTGATCGCATAGCAGCGGCGCGCGCGATCCCGGCAGGAGGAGGAGCCGACCGGTCCAGCCCGGTTCGAGCCGCCGGATTCGTGGGCCGGGATCGAGATACCGACCCTGGAGCTGGAGCGGTGATCGACACGGGCGCGGAGCGGTGGCGGCGCCTGACGGTCAAGGAGGGCTGGCGACAGTTCGTCGGCGATGAGCCGACCGAGCGTCCCGAGGCTAAGCGGATTGGGGATTACCGCCGGCTGGACCAGCGCAAACGAGCGGCCTATGACCTTGAGCGGTTGCGTCACGCGCACGGGTTCGGGCCGATCCGCTCGCTCTACGCCGACGTTCATCGCACGTTGGAGCGGCTGGTGGTCTCAAATGAGCTGCGCGGCCCTGGAGCGCGTCACGGCGCGGCGCTTGATGGCAATCCCGGCAACGGGAAGACGACGATCGTCAGCCACTTCGGGCGTCAGTACGAGCGGCGCTGCCGGGACCACTGGCCGCAGGAGCTGACCCCGGACGGCCACGAGTACCTGCCGGTCGTCTACGTCAACGTCGACGCGCTACCGACGATCAAGGGGCTGAACCACAAGGTCGTCGACGAACTCGAGCGGGTCGACCTCGTCCGCCGCGACCCGGATCCTGACGACGGACGCGGAGTAATCGTGCGCTACACCGACCGGGGGCGCGCCGGCCTTGACATCGTCCGCAAGCGCATGCTCGACCTTGAAGCCGAGTTCGCCGAGCGCGTAGGCGCCAGGCGCTGGGCCGACGTTCGCTGGGTCCTCGAAACCCTCGTCGACGACCGCGCATAAGCGCCAACCCCTGAGAACCGTAGCTGCCTACGCGCCGTAATGGGCTGTAACGGAACGCATCGGAGCAATTGTGCTCGCGAGTGCAAGCCCAAAACGAGTAAAGGACGGAACGATGTGGAAGTCTCCCATCACAGCTATCGCCGGCGTCACCGCTGCGCTGCTCGCCACGACCGCGTTCGCTGCGAGCCCAGCAGGCGCGGTCACTAAGAACGGCCCCGGTGTCTGCACGCCAGCGGGGTGTACATGCACGCCGACGACCTGTCAGCCGATCCAGAAGCCTGCTCCGAAGCCCTACCCGATCAGTTCGTGCTTCTCGATCAACGCGATAGCCGACCCGATTGGGGCGAATCAGTTCAGCAACGAGCTGACCGTCCAGGGGCAATGTTTTGCCGCTGACAGCACCGCCGACGTATCGGTGACGAAAGACGTCACCGGACTCCCGACTGCCACTTACGACGTTCCGGTCGCAGCCAATGGGACGTTCACGGCTACCTTCGTGCTCCCGGCTGACGCCGCCGGGACTTACAACATCTGGGCGGCCGACTACAT
>JAFASQ010000320.1 GCA_019244395.1 Solirubrobacterales bacterium
TGACGCCCGCCCGCTTCGACGCCTGGCTGCATATGAACGCGGTGCGGTTCGTGGCGGTGTCGGATGCCGAGCTCGACTATTCGGCCAAGCGCGAGGTCGCACTGATCAATCGCGGTCTCCCGTACCTGCGCCTGGTCTTCCGCACCCGCCACTGGCGCGTATACGCGGTGAAGGACGCAACGCCGATCGTGCAGGGCGCCGCCAGGCTCACCGCGCTCGGGCCGAACTCCGTGGACCTCCAGGCTGCGCACACCGGCGCGGCGCTCATCCGTGTGCGCTACAGCCCGTACTGGGCGGTCACGGCCGGCTCGGGCTGCGTGGCCCCCGCCGGCGCCTTCACGCGGCTCGAGATAACCCGTCCGGGACCCCTGCGCATAGCTATCAGCTTCTCGCCCACCCGGATCGCGGCGCGCTCGCCGCGGTGCAGCTGACCGAAACCGGACATGCCGGCTCGTTAGGATCCTCGGTATGGGACGCGTCCTTGCGTTCATCGAGGCGCGGCTCGCGCCGCGCGGTTGGCTCGACCTGTTGCGTCAGGTCGTGCTGTTCGTGGGTGCCCTGCTCCTGTACAACCTGGTGCGGGGGATCGTCGCGGGCGACAACCCGTACAAGCCGTTTGGCGACGCGATGCGGATCATCGACGTCGAGCGCACGCTGCACGTGTTCATCGAGCCGAGCGTCCAGGCGTGGGCGCTCAACAAGCACTGGTTGATCGACGCTACCGACTGGATCTACCTGAACGGGCACTTCGTGGTGACGCTCGGCGTGCTGGCTTTCATCTACGCCCGGCGCAACCAGTCGTTCTACTTCGTGCGCAACACGTTCATGATCGCGATGGGGCTCGCCCTGATCGGATATTGGCTGTATCCGACGGCGCCGCCGCGGTTGATGCCAGAGTGGGGCTTCACCGATGCGATCTCTAATTTCGTGACTGGGGGCACCAACTCGATCGACTTCGGACCGACGAAGGCGTTCATGAACTTCTACGCCGCGGTCCCCTCGATGCACGTGTGCTTCGCGGTGATGATCGGCGGATCGATGGTCCGGCTCGTGTCGTGGCGCCCCGGCAAAATCCTGTGGGCGCTCTACCCGCTGCTGGTCACGTTTGTCGTGGTGGCCACCGCCAACCACTACCTGATCGACGTCTTCCTCGGCGCCCTCACGGCTGGCATGTCCGCGCTGCTGGCGCAGAGGCTGCTGGCGCGGGCCCGGCCGGAGGCATGGGCGTTCGCCCCGGCCACCGCGTGAGCACTCCCGAACAAACCGGGCGTCGACGCCCCCGCAACGGCGTCCCGCGCCGCCCGCGCCCGCCGCGCACGGGGCCGACCCCGCAAGAGATGATGCGCAACCGTCTGATCGAGTCGCGGCTGACCCCGAACGCGATCTCGCTCACCGGCTTCGCGCTCAACCTGGCTGCCGCGGCGCTCATCGTGGGCCGCCTGTTCTTCCTGGCTGGGATCGCCTTCATCGTCGGGTCGATCATGGACACCCTCGACGGGCGCTACTCGCGTATGTCCGGGAAGGGAACGCCATTCGGCGCCTTCCTGGACTCGACTCTCGACCGCCTCGAGGAGGGGATCGTGTTGATCGCCGTAGGCGCCTATTTCGCCGCGCGCCACAACCAGGTTGCGGCCGCGGCGACGGTGGCGGCGGTGCTGGGATCGCTGATGGTGTCCTACACCCGGGCCCGAGCCGAGGCGCTCGGCGTCGAGTGCAAGGTCGGCCTGGCCACGCGCCCGGTGCGCGTCGTGATCCTCTCGATCGGGCTGGTGTTCGCCAAGGGCGCCGGCCTCGGCCATTTCGAGTTGCTGGCGCCGGCGGTATACGTGCTCGCCGGGCTGACCGTGCTTACGACCCTGCAGCGCATCGTCCACGTGCGCCGGCGGCTGAAGGCTCTGGCCCAGCAGCCGGTGTAACGAACCCGCCTGCGCGGGATACAGGGTAATGGCCGCGGGACCCTCGAGAAAGGCAACTCTGAAGTGAGCACCACCAACGGTTCCACTAACGGCGCTGCGCGCTACCAGGACGGAAAGGTCCGCGTGGCGATCATCGGCGTCGGCAACTGCGCGAGCTCGTTCGTGCAGGGCGTCCGCTATTACCGCGACGCCGACCCGCACGAGTCGGTTCCCGGGCTGATGCACGTCGACCTCGGCGGCTACCACATGCGCGACATCGAGTTCAGCGCCGCGTTCGACATCGATACCGAGAAGGTCGGCAAGGATCTGTCCGAGGCCATCTTCGCCGGGCAGAACAACACGCTCAAGTTCGCCGACGAGCTTCCGAAGCTCGGGGTCTCGGTCGAGCGCGGGATGACCCACGACGGTCTCGGCAAGTACCTCAAGGAGAAGATCACCAAGGCCCCGGGGCCCACCGCGGACATCGTCGAGATCCTCAAGGAGACCCACACCGACGTGGTCGTCTCCTACCTCCCGGTCGGCTCCGAGCAGGCCACCAAGTGGTACGTCGAGCAGGTGCTCGAGGCCGGCTGCGCATTCGTCAACTGCATCCCAGTGTTCATCGCCCGCGAGGACTACTGGAATCGTCGCTTCAAGAAGGCCGGGCTGCCGATCATCGGCGACGACATCAAGTCGCAGGTCGGCGCCACCATCGTCCACCGCCAGCTGGCCCGCCTTTTCCACGATCGCGGCGTGAAGATCCAGCGCACCTCCCAGCTGAACGTGGGAGGCAACATGGACTTCTACAACATGCTCGAGCGCGAGCGCCTGGAGTCCAAGAAGATCTCCAAGACGAACGCGGTGACCTCGATCATGGGTCACACCCTCCCCGCCGATGACGTCTACATCGGTCCATCCGACTACGTGCCGTGGCTCACCGACCGCAAATGGGCGCACATCCGGATCGAGGGCCAAGCCTTCGGCGACGTGCCTCTGAACATGGAGCTGAAGCTCGAGGTGTGGGACTCGCCCAACTCGGCCGGGATCGTCATCGACGCCGTGCGCTGCTGCAAGCTGGCCCTCGACCACGGCCTCTCGGGGCAACTCGACGGGCCCAGCTCCTATCTGATGAAGTCGCCGATGAACCAGCTCCCCGACTCCGAGGCGCGTGAGGCGACCGAGGAGTTCATCGCCAAGTTCGCGCGGAAGGCGTCGGCCGGCAAGGCCAGGAAGTCGAAGGCCGGCACAAGCTAGTGGACCCGTCCGTAAGTCCCGCCGACATTCGAGCGGCCCCAGCGCCTTACGGACGAGCCCACCAGGAGCAAATAAACTGCCGCTCGTGCCCAGCGAGCGGCTCGCGATCGCGCAGGTCACGCCGTTCGCCTGGGAGGTGGCGCACGAAGTCAACGACTACGTCGCGCAGGTCTCGGGCGAGCTGGCGCGGCGCGGGCACCGCGTACTGATCATCGCCCCGTCCCAGTCCGGGGCGCTGGTGCGGGAGAGCCGCCGGGCAATCCGGACGGGAGCCGATACGCTGCTCGAGCGCGCCGACGAAGAGCCGCTCGTGCTCGGCGTGGGGGAGGTCCTTCCCTTTTCGCCCACGCGACGCCGGGCCGCCTCGCTGCCGCTCGACGTGGCCAGGACGATCGAAGAGGCGCTGGCCAACCTGACGCTCGACCTCGTGCACGTGCACGAGCCCTTCGCCCCCAGCGCGTCGAGCGCCGCGCTGCGCCACTCGCGCGGGCTGAACGTCGGCAGCTTCCATGCCCCGACCGAACGGATCCTCTCGACCCAGCTCACCCGCCAGCTCACCCGATTGCTGTTCGGTCGGCTCGATGCCCGCACCGCCAGCTTCGGCGCCACCCGCGACCTGCTCCAGCGCTACTTTCCGGGCGACTACGAGGTGATCCTCCCCGGCGCCCGCGCCGACGGAGCGGCGGACCCGCACGCGGACATCGGGGTGGACGCAACGGCCGACCCGCACGCCGACGTCGTGGTGGACGCAACCGCCGACCCGCACGCCGACGTCGGGGTCGACGTAACGGCCCACCCGCACGCCGCGGTCCGGCTCATGTTCACGGCCGGCGAGGAACGCGCCGCGTTGCGCATCTTCCTGCGCGCGCTCCGGGCCCTCACCGACAAGCCGGACTGGCGTGCCACAGTGTGGTCGCCGAGGCCGCTGGCGCCGCCGGCGACCCTCAGCCGGGCGCTGCGCGACCGGGTCGAGTTCGTCGACCGGGAGCGGATCTCGGAGGCCGACGCGCTGGCGGGAGCCGACGTGCTCGTGCTCGCTTCGGAGGGGCTGCGGCCGGTGCCGGGCACGCTGGTGCGGGCGCTGGCCACCGGAGTGCTCCCGGTGGCCTCGCGCCTGGATGTCTACGAGGAGCTGCTCGGGCAGGGGGAGTACGGCTTCGAATTCGAGCCCGGGGATGCGCAGACCCTGGCCAGTCACCTGAAGCGGGTTATCGCGGAGCCGGAGCTGCGCGAGCGCGTCCGCTCCACCGAGCTGAAGGTCAAGTTCGGCTGGCCGCGGGTGGCCGACGACCTCGAACGGGTGTACGAGCGGCTGATCGCACGCCGACATGACACCGGCGGCAACGGCGCCGTGCGCGCACGTCTGGGCACCCGCCGCATGATCGACGTCGACCTGCACATGCACACCGACCACTCCTACGACTGCGCTACGCCGGTCGAGGTGCTGCTGGCCGAGGCCCGGGCGCGGGGGCTGGGGGCGATCGCGGTGACCGACCACAATGAGGTCTCGGGCGCCCACGCGGCGCGCCAACGGGCGGACGGGATCAGGGTAATCGTGGGTGAGGAGGTCAAGACGGCCGATCAGGGCGAGGTGATCGGGCTGTTCATCGAGGAGAAGATCCCGCGCGGACTGACCCTCCAGGAGACCATCGCGGAGATCAAGCGCCAGGGCGGCCTGGTCTACGTGCCCCACCCGTTCGACCGGCTGCACTCGGTGCCCGATTACGAGCACCTGCTCGACGTCCTTGACGACGTAGACGCGATCGAGGTGTTCAAT
>JAFASQ010000252.1 GCA_019244395.1 Solirubrobacterales bacterium
GCGCCAGAAACCACAACCGCTGCTGCCCAAACGACAACGGCAAAGGCCGCTCCCGCCCCACCCTCACAAGCCCCGACCCCCGCGAACCCAACAAACGCTCCACCGCAGCCCGACGCTCCGGCGACAACGCCGCCAACCGCCGCGCCAACGCATCGCCCGAGGTCTGCATCGAGATCGGTCACACCCTCCTGAAGCGCCAGATTCCGTACACCATGCGTCGCGACTGCATCAGTTGATACGTCCGCGATTCGGGTGCGCCGAGGAAGTCACTTAGCACCTCGGGTACGTTCTCGGCGCTGAACGCCTGCATATTGATGGCGGCGGCTTCGTCGCAGGAACGCAGCACGTTGGGCGTGATGTCGCGCGATAGCTCGAGCGAAAGCCCCATTGAGACCAGCTGCTCGATCCGGTCGTGGAGCGCCCGCGTCGGGATCGTGTCCGAGTACAGGAACCTCCCACCGGAAACCAGCACCCGCGCCACCTCCGCGTAGAACGCGCCGACATCCGGATAGCTATGGGATGACTCGACATTGATCACTGTGTCGAACTGACGGTCGTCGAACGGCAGCGCCTCCGCGTCTGCGACCGCAAATCGCATTCGTGGTGATGTGTGCGTCCGTCGACAGAAGTCGATCGCGGCCGGGGACAGGTCGACGCCGACGAGTGCACGTGGGTCGAAGAACCGATTCAGGACCGAGATCGTTCCGCCGCGGCCGCAGCCGACGTCCAACACCGTGCGTCCGCCAACCTCGCAATCGCCCACGACCTCGAGAACGAGCTTCATGCAGTTGCGATTCAGCGCGTAACGGGGCAGCTCGACGACGGCCCGCTCGTTGTGCCCGTCAGCGACGTACCCGTAGTTGAGGAACAGAGAGTGCTCGTGCGCGACGCTCGCGTCGAGCTGGCCGTTCACGGCGTCATAGAATCGTCGCACGGCGGCCTTCTTGGCGACGCTGGGTTCGCTCTCTCGCTCCGCCGTGCGAAAGCGCTCTACGAGGTCGTGCGTGAGCAGATCGACTGAGGGCCGGGCCTGGCCCGCGCCCGGGGGCGAACTCGACGGCGAGGGCGCACGAGCCGCCAAGCGCTCGGCCAGACGGCGACGCTCGGGCGACAACCGGTCTAGTCTGTGTTCGACGTCGCTCACGGCTCGGCCTCGAGTAGAGCGGCAACCTCGTCGTCCGAGAGCTGCTCGACCTGGTCGAGGATGTCCTCGAGCGCGCGGTCCGTGCCTGGCGCCGATGAGAGCTCCTCGGTGATTCGCTCCGACAGCGCGGCCACGGTGGGTGACTCGAACAACGCATGCACTGACACATCGACGTGGAACGTGTCCCGAAGCCGCGACGCGAGCTGGATCGCCAATAGCGAATGCCCGCCCAGCTCGAAGAAGTTGTCGTCGGGCTGGATCTGCTCGATTCCGAGAAGCGCCCGCCAGATCGCTGCGACTTGATCCTGCAAGTCGCTGTCCGACCCCGTGCTCGCTCTGTCCTGCTCTGGGGCAGTGGCGGCAGTGGACCGCCCAGAGTCCAGTGCGATCCACTGCGACACACGCGTCGGCAGGTCGCCGGTCGATACCGCGACCTGCGCCAGCGGCGGTCCTGAGATCAGGTGCGAGAATACGGCTGCGCCTTCGCTCGGAGTCAGCGCGAACCGGCCAATTCCTTCCCGCGCATCGCTGGGGTCGCGATCGCTGAAGTCCCAGCCATCCCAGTTGACGCTCATCCAGGGCGCGCCGTCGCGGGAGCGCGCAGTCGCGACCGCATCGAGGTACGCGTTTGCGGCGGCGTAGGCGGCGAAGCCCAGCCCACCCAGCAGCGACGACAGCGACGATGTGAGGATGCAGAAATCGAGCGGGTCGTCCGCGAGCGCTCCGTCGATCGCGTTCGTGCCGTCCACCTTTACGGTGAAATGCCGCTCGCTTACCGTCTCCGTCATCTGCTCGGTCGGGCAGAAGCCCGCACGATCGGTCGCTCCGGCGGCGTGTATGACGCCGTGGATCGGGCCGAACGCGGAATGCGCCTGATCCACCGCTGCGCGAAGCTGGTCAGGATCGCTGACGTCGGCCTGCAACGGCAGGACTCGGGTCCCCTGGCGCTCGAGCGCTTGCACCGTCCGGATTGCCTTCGTCACCCGGTTGCCCTCGTCGTGTCGTGCCAGCCACGACTGCCAGTCGCTCCGGTTGGGCAGCTGCGAGCGCGCGATCAGCACGAGGTTCATGCCGGGATGCCGCGCGAGAGCCTGCGCGAGGGTCCCACCAACAGAGCCGGCGCCGCCGGTGATGATGTAGGTGCCGCCCGGCTTCAACAGAGGGTCGGTCGCCGGTGCCGGCAGGCGCTCGAAGCCCTGAATCCAGCGGTGGCCGCCGCGGTAGGCGACCACGCGGTCGCGTTGGTCGCCATCGAGTTCGTCGACGAGCCACCGCGCTGTCGCCCCCGAGCCGTCCGCGCTAGCCGGAGGCTCGGCCAGATCGACGATCGCGCAGCTGATGCCGGGATGCTCCTGCGGCGCGACCTTGAGCGGCCCGAGCAACAGCGCCCGCTCGGGCCGCAACGGCTCGGCACCGGTGACGTCGTAGACCCCGGCGCTCACCGCTGTCACATCGACGTGTGCGCGGTCGCCGGTCGCCGCGAGCGCTTGAATGAGGAAAAGCAGGCTATAGAACGTCGCCGTCCGCGGCGCCGCGGCGGGCAACGCATTCTCGTCGAGGCTCCACATATGCACGACGCGGGTCGGGTGAAGACCGAGCGCGGCAAGATCGTCGACGAGCTGGTGATAGCCGGAGGCATCGGCGGCCGCGATTTCGTACGAGCGCTCACCGGTGCGTGCAAACGCGGAGCCCGGGGTCACAAACACCAAGGTCTCTTCACGCTCGTCGAGCACATCGATGACTGCTCGCTCCAGCCGGCCTTGACCGTGACCCTGGCCGTGGCCAAGGATTAGCCACGGCCCGCCGGCGTGAGCCTCCGGACGCCGCGCGGCTTGGCGTGCCCTCCGCCACGTCGGAACCCAGAGCCAGTCAGCGGGAGTGCCGACCTTCCCCGTGCTCGCTGGCGAACGTCCCGGCCGCCGCGCCACGTCGTCAACCCACAGCCGCCGGCGTTCGAACGGGTAAGTCGGGAGCGGCACGCGTCGCCGTCGGGCATGATGGCCAACGGCGCGCCAGTCGACCGACACACCCGCCAGGAAGAGTTCCCCCAGCGCTTCGGCCATCCGCAGGCCGTCGACCTTGCGCTCCTGCGGGTGGGGAAGAGTCGGAATCGTCCAGCGCCCGGCAGCGGCCGGGTTCTGACGGGCGAGCGTCGTCAGCGCACCGCCCGGCCCCACTTCCAGCAGGACCCGGTCGGTATCGGCGAGCAGCTCCTCGATCCCGGCACTGAACCGAACGGTGTGACGGAGCTGCGCGCTCCAGTACGCCGCATCGGTCGCCTCCTCTGGCGCGATCCACCGGCCGTGGAGGTTCGAGAGAAATGGGATGGAGGGTGGGCGCAGCGCGATTGATCCGACGCGTCGCATGAACGGCTCGATGACCGCGTCCATCGAATGCGAGTGGAACGCATGCGAGGTCAAAAGCCGTGTCGCTGGCACTCCGCGCATGCCGAGCGTCCGTTCGAGCTCCTTCACGCTCTCCTCGGGGCCGGACACGACGCAGCTCGCGGGGCTATTGACCGCCGCGAGCGATAAGCCGTCGTGCATCTGCTCACGCACGCTCGACTCTCCCAGCGGGACCGCCACCATCGCGCCCGCCGGTCGAGCCGACATCAGGCGGCCACGCTCGATCACGAGCGTAAATCCTTCCTCGGCCGAGAAGACGCCGGCGAGCGCCGCGGCGACGTATTCGCCCAGGCTGTGGCCGAGCAACGCGTCGGGAATGACGCCCCAGTCCATCCAGAGCTTCGCGAGCGCGAACTCGACCGCGAACAGCGCCGGCTGCGCGATCGCGGTGTCACGTAAGCGCTCCGCCGCGTGGTCGTGATCGGCTGGGTCCGCAAGGAGCAGCGTCCTCAGGTCCAGTCCAAGCGGCCCAAGGGCCAGCTCGGCGAAGCGGTCGATTTGTTCGCGAAACGCGGGCTCGGATCCGTACACGCCCGCTGCCATCCCGGGGTGCTGAGCGCCTTGGCCCGGGAACAAAAACGCTACGGACGGACCGACCTCCGGCGCGATCGCGCTCCGAACGCGCGCGCGGCGGTTCAGCTGTGTCACCGCGTTTCCAGTACTCGTGGCGACGAACGCACGGCGATGTACGAATTGGGCGCGGCCCACCTGCAGAGTGTGCGCGACATCCGCGACCCGCAGCTCGGGATGACGTTCCAGGTGCGATGCCAGGTTGTCGGTCATGTGGTCCAGTGCGTCGGCGCTGCGCGCCGACAGGGGAAGTACCTGATACGAGCAGCCGTCCTCGACGGGAAGCGGCGGCGGGGCCTGCTCGAGCACGACGTGGGCGTTCGTCCCCCCGATTCCGAACGAGCTGACGCCGGCGCGCCGCGGGATCGCCTCCGGCTGCCACGTCCGGAGGGTGGTGTTCACATAGAAGGGGCTCGAATCCAGCTCCAGGCTCGGATTCGGCGCGGTGAAGTGAAGACTCGGTGGCACTTTGCCGTGCTCGACAGCGAGCGCCGCCTTGATCAGGCCGGCGGCGCCGGCCGCCGCGTCGAGGTGGCCGATGTTCGGCTTGACCGAGCCCAGGGCGCAGAAGCCGCGCTCGGCGGTGCGCAGCCGAAACGCCTTCGTCAGCGCGGCAACCTCGATCGGATCGCCCAGCGGCGTGCCGGTGCCGTGCCCCTCGACGAGGCCGATGGTTGCCGGATCGACGTCGGCCATCGCGTGCGCCATGGAAATGACCTCGGCCTGCCCGTCGATGCTCGGTGCGGTGTAGCCGATCTTGAGCGAGCCGTCGTTGTTGATCGCGGCACCGCGGATCACGGCGTGCACGAGGTCGCCCTCCGCGAGCGCATCGCTGAGCCGCCTCAGCACGACGACGGCCACGCCGTTTCCACCCACCGCGCCCTGCGCCTGCGCGTCATAAGCGCGGCAGTGTCCGTCCGGTGAAAGGATGCCGCCCTCCTGATACACGTAACCCGTGCTCTGGGGAACGACGACGGAAGCACCGCCGGCCAACGCGAGGTCACACTGACGGGTGAGAAGGCCCTGACACGCAAGCACCACCGCGACCAGTGAACTCGAACAGGTCGTCTGAACCGACACCGCTGGACCGCGCAGGTCGAGCTTGTAGGCGACCAGCGTGGTCAGGTGGTCCTTGTCGTTGCCGATCGAAAGTTGAAAATGTCCGAGGAGCTCGGTCAGCTCGGGGTGAGCCCGGAGGCGCCTGGCGTAGGTGCTGGATCCCGATCCGGCATAGACGCCGATGCGTTCGTCGCCGCGGAACGGATCATAGCCGGCATTCTCGAGGCCCTCCCACGCGCACTCGAGGAACAATCGGTGCTGAGGATCGATGGTCTCTCCCTCGCGGGGGGTGAGACCGAAGAATCCCGGGTCGAACAACTCGATCTCGTCGAGGTAGCCGCCGGCATTGACGAAGCGCGGATCGTCGAGCAGGGTCGGGCTGATGCCGCACTCGAGGATCTGCTCGCGTGAGAAGCGCCCGATCGACTCGACGCCCGCGCACAAGTTGCTCCAGAAACCTTCAACGCCGACCGCCCCCGGAAAGCGGCCGCTCATCCCGATGATGGCAACATCCTCCCGGGTGGAGGGGTTCGCGCTCATGGTGCCTCCCCGTTGGATCCGCCGTTCCGTGCGGTTAGGTGGTCGGCGAGGCGGTGGATGGTGGGGTAGCGGAAGAGGTCGAGCATGGTTGGGGGATCGGAGAGTTGTTGTTGAAGGCGGGCGTGGACGCGGACCAGCAGGAGTGAACGACCGCCGAGGTCGAAGAAGTTGTCGT
>JAFASQ010000530.1 GCA_019244395.1 Solirubrobacterales bacterium
GGCCGGGCCACCATCTATCGCTGGTTCGGATCACGCGAGGCGCTGCTGGGCGAGGTCATCGCGCGTCAGCTCGAGCTGCTCGTGGCGCACAAGCGCGCGCAGGTGCGCCGTCGCGGCGCCGACGGCCTGCTCGAGGTGCTCGATCGCGTCAACCGGACGCTGACGCACTCGCGGGCGGTACGGCGGCTGCTCGAACTCGAGCGGCACGGGGCGATGCGAATGCTCACCTCGAGCGCGGGAGTGGTCGAGCCCCGCGCCGTGGGATGCGTCGAGGCGTTGATCGAGGAGGAGATGGCGCTCTCTGGCTACGAACCGCCGGCCGACCCCGCCACGCTGGCCTACGCGCTGGTGCACCTCCGTCACGCGTTCTTGTGGAACGACGCGACTAATGGCGTGCGCGGCGACTATGAGCGCCTGCGTGAGGTGCAGGCGGCGCTGCTGGGGATTCCCGGCACGCGTCGCGCTCGCGCGCCGGCGGGCGAGGTCCGACGTCCGCGAGCGGCCAACCGCGACGGGAGCTAGCGCTCCGAGGGCGCCTTCGCGGCCTCATCGGAGGCTGCCTGGTCGGAGCTGACAGGCACCGGCGACTCGCCCGCGCCGGCCTCCGACACGGCCGCTGGTCGTCCGCGCCCCGCCCGTCCCGCGACCCGCGGGCGTACGGCCGCTACGGCGGCCCGCACGCCGCCCTGAATGCCGCTCGGCCACAGGAGCATGGCGCCGATCAGGACCAGGCCGTACACGGCGATCGGCAGGTTGTGCGAGACGCTGGTCGAGAGCGAGAACGAGTTCGCGATGTCGTTGGTCCAGTTAGGTAGGAGTACGAGCAGGGCGGCGCCCCAGACAGCTCCCCACAGAGAGCCGAGGCCGCCGATCACCACGCCGGCAAGCAGGGTCAGTGACAGCTGGAGCGGGAACGCCCCGGGCTGCGCGAGCTGGGTCACCACCGCCAGCAGACCGCCCCCGAGCCCCGCCGCCGCTGCGCTGAGCGCGAAGGCGAGCGTCTGCCGGCGCCCGACGCGGAGACCCACGAGCGACGCCGCGATCTCGTCGTCGCGCACCGCCCGGAACGATCGCCCGATGCTGCTGTGGATCACGTTGTAGAACACGAACAGCGTGACCAGCGCGCCGGCGCAGGCGATCCAGGCCTCCCATCGCTCGAGCGGGAAGCTCGCCCCAAGCGAGCTCGGCGGGACCGGCGGATTGATCGAGAGTCCGTTCTCCCCGCCGAGGAAGCTGGGGAACTTGTCGGCCAGCGCGGGTAATCCGACCGCGAAGGCGAGGGTGGCGCCGGCGAGATATGGCCCGCGCAGGCGGCTGGCCGCCATCCCGACCGGGATGCCGACCACCAGCGTCACGACCACCGCCGCCACCAGCTCGGGCAGCAGCGCCCACCCGGCGTTCCCGAGCTTGGCCACCGTGTACGCGCCGACGGCCATGAAGGCACCGTGGCCGAGGGAGATCTGCCCGCTCGAGCCCGCCAGCACGGTCAGCCCGGCTAGCACGCAGAAGTAGTACGCCCCGTCGGCCAGCTGCAGGTTCCGGTAGGAGCTGAGCGACTCGGTGACCAACAGCAGGACCACCCCCACGACCACCACCAACGCCACCGAGCGCAGCAGCATGCTGGCGCGCAGCGCGCCGCGTACCGCGGTCATACCCGGCGCTCCTTGGTGGCCGAGAACAGCCCCGTGGGCCGGATCATCAGCACGATCACGAGGATGGCCAGGGCGGCCAGCGGCACCAGCGCCGACCCCTCGTAGCCGGACACATAGGAGAGGGCAAGGCCGAGCACGAGCCCGCCGACGACCGCCCCGGGCGGGCTGTCGAGGCCGCCGAGCACGGCGGCGACGAACCCGATGATGAGGATCGGGTCGAAGCTGTTGGGACCGAGGAACACCGACGGCGCGACGAGCACGCCGGCGAGCGCGCCGGTCATCGCGGCCAGCGCCCAGCCGAGCGTGAGCATCCGGCCCACGCGCACGCCGAGAAGCCGGGCCACCTCGGGCGCGAACGCGGCCGCGCGCATCCTCAGGCCCACTGACGTCGCGCGGAAGAGCAGCGCCAGCGCCACCGCGACCGCGATCACCACCAGCACGATGAACGTGTCGTTGGGCGTGAACAGGAGCGTCGTGCCACCGACCTTGTATCCGCGCAGCGAGAAGGCGGCCGGGAACGAGCGGGGCGTATTGCCCCAGATCATCCCCGCGACGGCGACCAGCAGCGTGTACAGCCCCAGGGTCAGGATCACCGCGTTCAGCGGCGGGGCATGCTCGATCGGCCGCACCACGACACGCTCGACCACCGCACCGAAGACGAACCCGGAGGCCAGCGCCACGGCGAAGCCGAGCACATAGGAACCGCCCGAGTTGATCACTGCGGAGGCGATAAACGTCGTGATCATCAACATGGCGCCCTGGGCGAAGTTGACGATTCGCGTCGAGCGCCAGATCAGCACGAGCGCGAGTGCCACCGCCGCGTAGATCGCTCCGTCCGAGATGCCGCTGAGGGTGAGGTCGATGAACTTCGTCATGGCTCAGAAGCCGAGGTAGGCGTGTAGGAGCCGGTCGTCGGCCGCCAGCTTGTGCGGATCCTGCTCGGCCACCACGCGGCCCAGGTTCAGGACCACGCCGCGGCTGGCGATTGAAAGCGCGCTGCGCGCGTTCTGCTCCACGAGCAGCACGGTCAGGCCGAGCGTGTCGGCCAGCTTGCGAACCAGGCTCATGATCTGCGCCACGAGCACGGGTGCCAGACCGAGCGATGGCTCGTCGAGCAGCAGCACGCGTGGCCGTCCCATCAGCGCGCGCCCGATTGAGAGCATCTGGCGCTCGCCGCCCGACAGCCGCGAGGCGGGCTGAGTCCGTCGCTCTTCCAGCCGCGGGAACAACTCATAGATCTCGGCTGGCGGCGCGGCATCCCGGCCTCGCCACATCCCGCCCAGGCGCAGGTTCTCCTGCACGGTCAGCTCGGCGATCACGCCGCGGCCCTCGGGGACGTGCGCCATGCCGAGCCTCACGATCTCCTCGACCGGCAGCCGCGTGATGTCCCGGCCGGCCAGCGTGACATGGCCTGAGCTGGGTCGCACCAAACCGGTCAAGGTCCGCAGGAGGGTCGTCTTGCCCGCCCCGTTGGCGCCGAGCACCGCGGTCACCGAGCCGTCGGGCACCTCGAGCGAGACGTGATCGACGGCCCGGACCGGCCCGTAATCGGTGGTCAGCTCCTCAATCGTGAGCATCTTCGGCTCCTGCGGTGGCCAGCGCGCCGGCATCGCCCGCTTCGCGCCCGAGGTATGCCTCGAGCACCTGCGGATCCTGCTGCACGGCTGCCGGCTCGCCGTCGGCGATGAGGCGCCCGAAATCGAGCACGACGACCCGGTGGCACACCGAGACCACGAAGTCCATGTGGTGGTCGACGACCATCACCGCCACCGAGCTGCCAAGCGAGCCGACCAGCTCTCCGAGATCGCCCAGCTCGCGGGCGTCGAGGCCCCCGGCCGGCTCGTCGAGGAGCAGCAGCTCGGGCTCGCAAGCCAGCGCCCGGGCCAGCGCCACCCGCTTCTGCACCGCGTAGGGGAGTGCGCCGGGCAGGCGATCGGCGACGTCCTCGCAGCCCAGGCGGGCCAGGGCGGCCAGCGCGCGCTCGCGGAGGTGGCGCTCGTCGCGGTCCGACCATGGCAACGCGAGCATCGCGCTGACCAACGGCGCGCGCCGGAATCGCTGCGCGCCCGCCATCACGTTCTCGAGCACGGTGAGGCCGCCGAACAGGCCGACGCCCTGCAGCGTGCGCGAGATCCCCAGAGCGGCGAGGCGGTCGGGGGACACGTGCGCGAGGGGACGCCCGCGCCAGCTGATCGCCCCGGACTGTGGCCTCACGAATCCGCAGATGACGTTGAACAGAGTGGTCTTGCCCGCGCCGTTCGGTCCGATCACCCCGAGGACCTCACCGGGGGACACGTCGACCGACACCCCATCGAGCGCGATGATGCCGCCGAACGAGACGACCACGTCGCGAACCGACAACCCGACGCCGGTGGGCGGCTCCCTCGACTCCACGCGCGCACGCTACAGCAGCGAACCGCGCGTGCCAATAGGTGAGACACGCTGGCCTACGAGTTCTTAATGACGATGCCGTAAAGGATGTCGGCCACGTGCTCGGTCGAGTCGATGGCGGCCTCGAGGCGCTCGAACAGGTCCTTCCAGCGGATCACGACCATAGGGTCGATCCGTGCGTCGAACAGCGAGGCGACCGCCTCGCGGGTGATTCGGTCGCCTTCGTTCTCGAGCCGGTTGACCTCGACCGTGTGCTGCGAGATCTCCCGCTTGAAGCCGTGCAGTAACGGGATCGCCTTGCCGATTTCCTTACACGCCATGTTCAGCACGTGGGCCAGGCTGATCGCCTGGTCCATGGGGGCCTCGATCCGGTACAGGCCGAGATAATCGGCGACCTCCTCGGTGTAATCGACGATGTCATCCAGCGCGGAGGCCAGGGCCAGAATGTCCTCCCGGTCGATCGGGGTCACGAACGTGTGGTTGAGGCGATCGATGATCTCGTGCGTGATTCGATCGCCCGCATGCTCGCATTCGAGGATCTCCCCGGCCAGCTCGCGGCTGTCCGGGAAGTTGACCATAAGTCGATCGAGCAGATCGGCGGCCAGCATCACGTTCTGGCCGGCCTGCTCGAACAACTCGAAGTAAGCCCGGTCGCGCGGAGCGAACAGGTCTCCGAGGCGCGCCATCACATCGGATGGTATTGCGGCGCGGCCGCCGCCGCACCGTCCCGCGAGACGGCGTGGCCGCCGCCGCGCCGCCCCACGACTCAGCCGAGGGCGATCAGGCCGTTCTCGAACGTCCGGCGCTCGTCCTCGTCGATCGAGTACACGTGTTCCGGTCCCGGGAACGCGCCGCGGCGCACCTCCGCGGCGTAGGCCGCGACGCCGGCAATCATCTGCTCCCGCAGCTCGCCGTAGCGCTTGGCAAAGCGCGGGGTGTGGCCGTCGTAGATGCCGAGCAGGTCGTGGAATACGAGCACCTGGCCGTCGGTGGCGGGGCCGGCGCCGATTCCTATCACCGGGATCTCGAGGCGTGCCGTCAGCAACTGTGCGACGGCCGACGGGATGGCCTCGAACACGAGCGAGAAACAGCCCGCCTCCTGCAGCGCAATCGAATCACGGGCGACCTCTAGGGCGCGCTGCGCGGTGCGTCCCTGCGCGCGATAGCCACCCAGCGCAGTCGCCGTCTGCGGCGTGAGCCCGACGTGGCCCATGACCGGGATCCCCGCCTCCACGATCGCTTGGGCGCGCCGGACGCTGGTGCCGCCGCGCTCGAGCTTGACCGCATCGCATCCCGCCTCCTTGACGAACCGCTGCGCGGTGGCGATCGCCTGCTCGTCGGAGGCCTCGTAGGAGCCGAACGGGAGATCGCCGATGAGCAGCGGGGTCCGCAGGCCGCGACGGACGGCGGCGGCCAGCATCAGCATCTCTTCGGTCGAGACCGGCACCGTGGAGGGATACCCGAGCACGGTCATAGCGCCCGAGTCGCCAACCAGCACGAGGTCGACGCCGGCCGTCTCGGCGACCTGCGCGGAGGGATGGTCGTAGGCGGTGACCATCACGATCGGCTCGCCGAGGCGCTTCTTCTCGGCCAGCCGAGGCAGCGTCATGGGTAGCGGCGACTCGAGGTTCTGCGGTACCGGAATGCGGGGGGTGGCGGACACTCGGTTCTCTCCTTCATGCGGCGGTTGGCGCCGCTGTCATCAGGGTCGCCACCTCGCGGTCGGGGATGGGTGAGGGGTGGATGAGCTGGTTGTCGATGAGGCGCGTGGCCCCGAGGTGCGCGGCCACGACCGCAAGCACTTCGCCGTCGATCCGCTCGACCGGCGCGAGCGTGTGGGTCGAGACAAGCTCGAAATACTCGGGCTCGATCTGCGCAGCTCTGAGCGCGGCCAGGGCGGCCAGGCGCGCGGGGGCGGGATCGCGTTCGCCCGCGGTGACCGCCTGCTGCACGGCGTCGAGCGCGCGGTGAAGCGCCGCGGCGCGGGCTCGGTCATCCGGCGAGAGACGCGCGTTGCGACTCGAGAGCGCGAGTCCATCGGGCTCGCGGATCGTCGGGCAGACCTCGATCCTGACTGGAAGGTCCAGATCGCGCACGAGCCGGCGGATCACCAGCGCCTGCTGGGCATCCTTCTGGCCGAAGTACGCCACATCGGGCCCGACCATGTTGAACAGCTTGGTCACGACGGTGCTCACGCCGTCGAAGTGGGCGCGGCCGCGATGCCGGCCTTCGAGCGTCTCGGTGAGACCGGCGACCGCCACCGTGGTGGCGAAGCCCGGGGGATAGACCTCCTCGACCGCCGGCGCGAACAGATGATCGACGCCGATCGCGCCCGCGAGGCTCGCGTCGCGCTCGGCCTCTCGGGGGTAGGCGGCCAGGTCGGCCGGGTCGTTGAACTGGGACGGGTTCACGAACAGCGACACCACCACCACGTCGCATTGGGCGCGAGCACGGCGCATGAGCGAGAGGTGCCCCTCGTGAAACGCGCCCATGGTCGGGACCAGACCGATGGTCTGGCCGGCGCGTTTGGGCTCGAGCAGCGCCGCGCGGATCTCGGCCACGGTCGTGATCGTCTTCATGCCGGCTGGGCCTTCCGGTTGCCGTCCCGATCGGCGGCTAGGGCGCGGGTGGCGCTCACCAGCGCGTCGAACATGACCAGCAGCTCGGGCGCGGCCTTGACCACGGCCGCGCGCTGGCGTGCGACGGTCGCCTCGTCTCGCCGTGCCACCGGACCGGTCAGAGCGCGCTGGGGTCCCAGCGTCGCCCAGTTCTCGACGGTGGCTCGGACGAGCGGGACGAGCTGCTCGCGCTCGAGTCCGGCGCCGGCGCCGATTCGCTCGGCGGCAGCCTCGAGTGTGATCAGGAAGTTCGACGCGACGGACGCGGCGGCGTGATAGGCGGCCCGGTCCTCCTCGGCAACCTCCACCGGGCGCATGCGGAGCGCATGGGTCAGCTGGGCCGCGAACGCCAGCGCCCGCGGCGTGGTGCCGGCGATCGCCGCCCCGGCTCCCGCGAAGTCGGCTCCTTCGGCAGTAACCGTCATCAGCGGGTGCAGCGAGAAGGCTTCGTGTGGCGCGAGCACGCCGAGGCCGGTTGCCCCCGAGCAGTGACCCACGATCGGACCGGGGTCGATGTGCGCCGCGGCGCGGGCGATCTCAGAATCCGGCACGCACAGAAGCACGGCGTCCGCCCGGCGGCCGTCGGCCCGGCTGCCGTCGGCGCCCCGGCCCAGCGGACCGGCGACCTCGTAGCCGGCGCTGGCGAGGGCGGTCGCGAGCGCAAAACCCACCCGGCCCCGGCCGACAATGGCCAGCCGCCTACCCGCAGGGTTGTCTGAGGTGGAGTCCCGTTCCAGTTCTCGCATCTGAGATACCGGTCGGCGTGTGGAGAAGATGTCGTGGCGTCGAGGTCCATCCGCGGCATCCGCATGACGGCCTCGCCGAACAGGATATCCGGTGCCGGCCGCGTGGTTGAGCGCGCGGGCGGTTCTCTGACACCGCCTCACTACCCGCTCTGGCCGCTCGCAAATACCGGGGTGGTGGCGCTGGGTCGTCCGTTCCCGGGGCTACCATCGCCGCCAGTGAGGAGCTCCGCGGAGCGTCGCGAGTTGTTGAAGGGCGTCTACGAGGAGGCGCGCGGGTGCGTGCGCTGCCCCCTGCATCACACCCGTACGACCGTGGTGTTCGGCAACGGTAACGCCAACGCCGACCTGATGTTCATCGGCGAGGCGCCCGGGGCCAACGAGGATCGGATGGGACTCCCGTTCGTCGGGCAGGCCGGGAAGCTGCTCGACAAGCTGCTGGCCGAGATCGGGATGGAGCGCAACGACGTGTTCGTGGCCAACACCCTGAAATGCCGCCCGCCCGACAACCGGGACCCGCACCCGAACGAGATCGAGGCCTGCCAGGAGTACCTGCGTCGCCAGGTCGACCTGATCGAGCCGACGGTGATCTGCACGCTCGGCAACTTCTCGACCAAGCTGCTGCGCGCCGACAGCACCGGGATCTCGCGTCTGCACGGCCGCGCAGAGATCCGGGTCATCGGCCCGCGGGCGGTGCGCCTCTACCCGCTGTATCACCCGGCGGCGGCGCTGTACACGTCCTCGACGCTCGAGGCTCTGCGGATGGACTTCCACCGCATCCCCGAGTTGCTTGCGCTCGGCCCACCCGAGCAGCCGCGCGCGTTCGAGGAGCCGATTCCCGAGCTCGACGAGCTGCTGGTCGAGATCCAGGGCCCGGCGGGTGCCGGCGAGGCCGAGCCGGCCGCGCAGCTCGGCCTGTTCTGATCTCGCCTACTCGCTGACCCGCTCGACCAGAAACGAGACGCGGACCAGCGCCCGCCACTCATCGAGGTCCTTGCCCCGCAGCCCGACTGAGACGACGTCAACCGCCTTGATGTTGCGCAGCGACGCCTGAGCCTCGACCAGCGCGGCCTTCACGGCGTCGTCGGAGCTCGTGGTCGAGCTGCCGACGAGCTCGACTATCTTGCTGACGGCCATCTACGAGGCACCGGACGCGCCGACGAGCTCCGGCTCGGCCAGCTCGGGCGGAACGTCGCCGCCGGCGCTGGGCCGTGCCTTGTCCGGCCGCAGCGCCATGCCGAACGCGACCACCGCGCCCGCCACCTGGACCGCCAGCACGACCATCGCGAAGCCCACCGGCCGGCGCGACGCCTGGAGGAGCAGGATCGGCTCGGCGACCGCGATGGCCCCGAGCGGCAGCAGGAACCATGTGCGTTTGAGCGCGAGCATGTACTGGACCGCGAGATAGGTCGCCGCGAGGACGGTGAAGGCGACGCCGAGGATGAACAGCGCGTCGACGGCCAGCAGGCGCTTGGGTCCGAAGGCGGCCTTGATGAGGAGATGCGGAACTGCTGCATAGATGAGCAGGCAGGGGATCGCCGCCACGCCGACGATCGCGAGCGCGCGAACCAGGATGGGGCGGCCGTCCCGGCCAGCGGCGTGGTGCCGCGTGACCTCGGGCACCAGGTAGAAGCCGGCGCCCATGGCAACCCAGACCAGAACCTTGGCGGCGACTGCCGTGGCGCTGTAGGAGCTCGCGAGTTCGGAGGAGAAGCGGTGCTTGGCGGCGATGATGTCGATGTTCTGGAGCACCGCGATGACGCCTAGCGCGGCGATGGCTACCCAAGCGCTGCGCACGTGAGCCCACAGGCTCGCAGTCGACCGGCGGCCATGGGGCACCACCCCCAGGCGCCGGCGCAGGGGGACGGCGCAGTAGAACATCATGGCCACGAACGACAGCGGCGATCCCAGATAAGCGCCGCCGACGCCGAGGCCGACCCCGGCAAGCACCCCTCCGATGGCCAGCCGGGCCGCCTGCTCGCCGACCAGGCTGATGCCGACGGCGCGGTAGTCGCCGAGCCCCTGGAGAAAGCCGCGCATCACGCACAGGAGCAGGTAGAGGCAGCCCGCCGGAATCCCGAGGGCGGCGGCCCAGGGCTGGTGGTTGACGCCGACCGCGTCGGCGATCGGCTGGCGGAGGATCACCGAGATAACGGCCATCACGGCCGTGAACAGCAGCAGCGAGCGGGTCCAGCTCCGGATCGTGGCGGCCAGGCCGGGCCCGACCCCGAGGTGGCCCAGCACCGCCTCGCGGGCCGTGGCCAGCTGCATGGCGTACCCGACGACGGCGAGGATCAGGAAGTAGCTGACCAGCGCGGCCAACGAGCCGTAGTCGGTCAACTCGCGCGAGAACACGATGACCGAGCCGAGGGCGATCACGTTGTTGGCGACCATCGCGCCGGCCAGGCCGGCGGCCTTGGCGGTGTCCGAGCCGCGCAGCTTCGAGAGCTGCGGCTCGAAGCGCTGTTTGAGTGAGGTCAGCGGCACGCGGCCGATCGCCTCGCAGAAACGCTCATCTGGGCGCTGACGGTAGCGAACAGAGCGGAGCGGTGGCCCGGGCGGGCTCGTCTACATTGAGCTTTGGCCATGTCGGAGCGCCGTCAGAGCAATAGTCCGGGCGAGACCGATGCGCTGGCCGCCGAGCTGGCGGCGACGCTGTCGCCGGGCGATGTGGTGCTCGTTGAAGGGGAGCTCGGCGCGGGGAAGACCACGTTCGTCCGCGGCGCCTGCCGGGCCCTGGGGGCGGACGGCGTCGTGACCAGCCCGACCTTCACGATCGGCCAGCGCTATCCCGCACCCATCCCGGTGTCGCACCTTGACCTATACCGGGTGGGAGATCTCGGCGCGGAGGAGCCCGACCTGCTCGACGACTACCTCGGCCCGGACCGGATCGCGTTCGTGGAGTGGCCCCGCGGCGCGGTGGCGACGGTTGCCGAGCTCGCCCGGGTGGCGGCGCGCGTGGTTATCGAGCATGCCGGCGGCGACCGTCGCGTCGTGACGATCGAGACCTTGGCCGGCGACGATCGTCTGGCCTCGCTGATCGAGGCGCCATGAGAATCGTGGCCTTCGACACCGCCACGTCCGCCACCACGGTGGCGTTGTCTGGGGTCGGCGACGCTGTCTACACCGCTCGGCACGATCCGCTCCCGGGCGCGCGTCCCGGTCACGCCACGCACCTGCTGCCGCTCGTCGCCAGGGTGCTCGAGCGGGCCGGCGTCGGCTGGGAGGAAGTCGAGCGAATCGCGGTCGGGGTGGGGCCGGGCACATTCACCGGGCTGCGCATCGGCATCGCCACGGCGCGCGCGCTGGCGCGCGCGCGAGGGATTCCGCTCGTGGCTGTCTCGACGCTTCAGTCACTGGCGCTGGCCAGGCCGCGCGTGGACGCGGTGCCGGCCGGGCTCGACACCGTGCTCGCGGTGCTCGACGCGCGGCGGGGCGAGGTGTTCGCGGCGGGCTGGCGGATGGACGAGGCGGGGGAGTTCGACTGCGCCCTTCTGCTCCCGCGCGCGCTCGCGCCAGAAGCGCTGGCCGAGCTGGTGGCGCCGCTCGGCCCGACCACACTGGCCATCGGTGACGGGGCGATAGCATTCAGGGAAGCTCTCGAGCGCGCGGGATCTTTCATCCCAGAGGACGATTCGCTGCTGCACAGGGTCACGGCCACGAACCACTGCCGGCTCGCCGATCGCCTGCAGGGGAGCGTCCCCGACGACGTACGGCCGGATTATCTCCGCGCTCCCGACGCCGAGATGGCCCACCGCACGTAATGCGTTCACCGTCCGTCACGATCCGCTCACTGGGCTACTCCGATCTCCCGCAGGTCATCGCGATCGAGCGGCGCGCCTTTCCCACGCCCTGGTCGCTGGCCATGTTCGTGCTCGAGCTGTCGAAGCCGTCGGGCGTGTGCCTGGCGGCGATCGAGGAGCGCCGGATCGCCGGCTACCTGATCTGCTCGCGCTATGCCGACGTCTGGCACCTGATGAACATCGCGGTCGATCCCCCGGCGCGCCGGCGCGGCATCGCCACCGCGCTGCTGGAACAGATGATCGGCCGGGCCGGAGAGGACGCGTCCTACACGCTCGAGGTGCGCCCGTCCAACACACAGGCGATCTCGCTGTACGAGCGCTTCGGCTTCCGCTCGGCCGGCACGCGCCGGCGCTACTACCAGGACACGGGCGAGGACGCCCTGATCATGTGGCGCACCGCTGATACGGCGTCGACCCCGAGCGCGTCCGGGTGATCCTGGCCCTCGAGACAAGCTGCGACGACACCTGCGCGGCGGTCGTCACATCGGCCGGCGAGATCCGGTCGAGCGTGATCTCCTCACAGGGAGTGCACGACCGGTTTGGCGGCGTGGTGCCCGAGATCGCCTCGCGCCACCATCTCGAGCTGATCGGCGATGTGGTCGACGATGCACTGAGCCAGGCGGGGGGTTCCCTGCCCGACGTCGATCTGGTCGGCGTGACCCGTGGGCCGGGGCTCGTGGCCGCGCTGCTCGTAGGGGTGGCGACCGCGAAGGGCCTCGCCGCCGCCTATGAGCTCCCGCTGGCGCCGGTCGATCATCTGCACGGTCACGTGGCCGCCGCCTTCCTGGCCCCCGAGCCGTTCGAGCCACCCTTCCTGAGCCTGGTCGCGAGCGGCGGCCACACGCTGCTCGCCCGCGTGCTCGACCGGGGGGCGGAGTTCGAGGTGATTGGCCAGACGCTCGACGACGCCGCGGGCGAGGCATTCGACAAGGGCGCGCGGCTCCTCGGCCTTGGATATCCGGGCGGGCCGGCACTCGAGCGGCTGGCTCGCGACGGGGATCCGGGCGCATTTCGTTTTCCGGCCGGCGAGCGGATGGCCGGGGTCGACTTCTCGTTCGCGGGCTTGAAGACAGCTCTGCTCTACCGCGTGCGCGACCTGGGGGCCGAGGAGGCGGAGCGCCGGCGAGCCGACCTCGCCGCCTCCTACCAGCGGGCGATCGTCGAGTCGCTGGCGTTGCGGGTCGAGCGGGCGCTGGTCCGGACCGGGCTCGAACGGTTGTCGGTGGGCGGCGGGGTGGCGGCCAACGGAGCCGTGCGCGATCGGATGGCGTCGCTCGGGGTCGAGCTGCACGTGCCGGCGCGGGAACTCTGCACCGACAACGCGGCGATGATCGCGAGCGCCGCGCGGTTCGTTGCCGCGCTTCCTTACCCGGAATATCTCGACCTCGATGTGTACGCGACCGGCGAGCGGATACTGATGGCGCGATGAGGAGCGTGATCCTCTACAGCCGTCCCGGCTGCTGTCTGTGCGACGACGCGCGGGCGATCCTGGAGCGGGTGCGCCGGCGGCGGCCGTTCGCGTTTGCCGAGCGAGACATCGACGCGGACGATGCTCTCATCAGGGCGTACCTCGAGCGCATCCCGGTCGTGACCATCGACGGCGTCGAGGCTTTCGAGCTTTTCGTGGACGAATCCGAGCTGGAACGCCGGCTCGATATGGTGCACACCGGATGAGCTACACGGTCGGGAGCGACGCCGATACGGCTCAGGCTGGGGTTGAGAAGCCGGGCGAGAAGCTGGCCCTGGGGGTTGCTGCACGCCTGTCGCGGTACCTGCAGGTGCTGATCCAGGCCCGCAAGATGGGCAAGGAGACGATCTCGTCCCAGGAGCTGGCGGAGTACACCCACGTGAACTCGACCCAGATCCGCCGCGACCTCTCGGGCTTCGGCAAGTTCGGCAAGCGTGGCGTCGGCTACAACGTCCAGTCGCTGGTCAACCAGATCCGCAAGATCCTGCACACCTCGGGCCAGCACAACATCGCGCTGTTTGGGGCTGGCCACCTGGGCACGGCGATCGCCACCTCGGACATCTTCGCCGACCACGGATTCCGGGTTGTGGCGATCTTCGATGTCGACCAGGGCAAGGTGGGCGAGCGAATCGGCCCGCTCGAGGTTCGCCACAACTCGGATCTGCGCGGGGTGATCGACGAGGAGGACATCGTCGTCGCGGTGCTCGCCGTGCCATCCCCGGCGGCTCAGAAGCTGGCCGATGACCTGGTCGAAGCCGGTGTGAAGATCATCTTCAACTACTCCGACGCACTGCTTCAGGTGCCTCCCGAGGTGACCGTACACACCTCGAGCCCGGCTGTCGACCTGCTCTACGCGCTCTACTTCTACCTCACCTGATCCTCACCAAGCGTGGTCCGCGTGTGAGCATCATCGACGTCGAATCGGCCCGCGCCGCCTTCGAAGACTCGACGGACTTCACCGTCGGGCTCGAAGAGGAGTTCGCGCTGCTGGACCCGAGCTCGCTCGGCCTCGTGGCGCGGTTCGAGGAGCTCCGAGACGCCGCTGCGGCGGATCCGGTGCTAGCCGGATCGATCGCCGGCGAGCTCATCTCCTCGGAGATCGAGATCCGGTCGGGAAGATGTTCTGAGCTGGCCTCCGCGTTCGTGGCCCAGCGCGAGCGGCGCCGCCGTCTATTCGCGCTCGCCGCTTCGCAGGAAGTGGCCCTCGGGTCGACCGGGACCCATCCGTGGTCCGATTACCGCGAGCAGAAGATCATCGAGACCGAGCACTACCGGCGGGTGGAAGAGGGTCTCAAGTACGTCGCGTGGCGGAACAACACGTTCTCCCTACACGTTCACGTCGGCCTGCGGGGCGCCGACCGGGCCGTCCTGGTCTGCGATCGATTGCGCCCGATTTTGCCCCTCCTGCTCGCGATCTCGGCCAACTCGCCGTTCCTGGACGGCCGCGACTCGGGGCTGCACAGCGCGCGGAGCCAGATCTTCACCAAGAGCTTCCCTAGGTGCGGCATCCCGGACACGTTCGGCGGCTGGCAGCCGTTCGCCGATTACATCTCGTTTTTGGTGCGGACGCGGTCGATCGTCGAGTACACCCAGGTGTGGTGGTCGATCCGTCCACACTTCTCGTTCGGGACCGTCGAGGTGAGGATCTGTGACGCCCAGATGACCGCCCCCGAGTCGGAGGCGCTGGCCGGCCTGATCGTGGCCTGCGTGGCCCAGGCGGCGCGCGACGTCGATGAAGGCGTGCCGTGGTCGGATCACCCCCGGCGCTTGATCGAGGAAAACTTCTGGCGCGCGATTCGGCACGGGCTGGAGGGCGAGCTGCTCGACCTCGACCGGGGCACGGCTTACCCCGCGGCCGAGGCGCTCGAGCGGCTCCTGACCTGGTCCGCGCCAGTCCGCGCCGAGCTGGGGATCGAGCCGGCCCTCCCGGCTTTGAACGGAGCGCAACGCCAGCGGAGAGTGACCGACACCGGCGTCGGGCTGTCCGAGGCCTATGCCGCCGTCGTGGCCGAGACGCGCGACACTTATGCGGCCAGCGCGGCGGAGGTGACCCGATGAGCAGCGAATCCAGAGAGCCCTCAGAAGAACAGCTGCGGGCAGCCTACGAGGAGGAGATCAAGCGGCTTCGCGTCGAGCACATCCTGCTCGAAAACGTGGCCGCGCTAGCCAACCTCGGCATGCGCCGCACCGGCCTAGCGCCCGGAACCGAGAGCGAGCGCGACCCGGAGCAGGTCCGTCTGGCCATCGAATCGATCCGCGCCCTGCTTCCGGTGCTCGAGCAGACCGCGCCTTCACAGATCAGCGCGATTCGCGACGCGGTGTCCCAGCTTCAGATCGCGTTCGTGAAGATCGGCGGCCAGGCGGCGCGGGCGGGCGCCGCCGAGGCTGGTGCGGCGGAGTCGGGCGCCGCCGAGGCTGGTGCGGCCGGGTCGGGCGCCGCGCGGCCTGGCGGTCCGGGCGAAGGCGCGGCGCCTCAGCCCGAGCCGTCCAAACCGGGCGAGCCGGGGCCTGCTCAGCGCAGCGGGCGTCTCTGGGTGCCGGGTCAGTAGCGCCTTCGGTGGCGCCGGGGCCTCGCCTCGTAGCGCCGGCGGCCTCGACCGATTCGGCGCGCCGGGCGCGTCGATCGATTCGGCGCGCCGGCCCCTCGACCGATTCGGCGCGCCGGCCCCTCGACCACCCATTGCGCAGCGCGCTCGGGATAAAACTACCGCTATGCAGTAGTTTTATCCCAAGTGGCCCGGCCCGAGCGGCGCGCGGCGGCGCAAACCTGGCGCCGTATTGCCGGCTGGCACGCTACACTCGCGTCTTCCGGGGCTCCGCTCGACCAGCACGGGTGGCGGCCCTTTTCCAGTTTGTGTTGGCTGCGCATGCGCGCGCCCTCTCTCTAATTCAGACCTTCTCCGGAGGACCTCCTTGTCCAGCTTTCTTGCCCACCACGGCGTGCTTGTTGCGCTCGTCTGCGCTGGCGCTGCGGTTGTCTACGGCATCCTGACCTCGCGCGCACTGCTCGCGCTGTCGCCGGGCAACGAGACCATGCGCACGATCTCGGCCGCGGTGCAGGAGGGCGCCCGGGCGTATCTGAACCGCCAGTACACGACGATCGCCGGGGTCGGGGTGGTCCTGTTCATCGTCCTGATCCCGATCCAGAACATCCGGGTCGCGATCGGCTTCCTCATCGGCGGGGTGCTGTCGGCGTCGGCGGGCTACATCGGCATGAACGTCTCGGTACGGGCCAACGCCCGCGTCGCCGAGTCGGCGCGCGGCGGCGTGTCCCGGGCTCTCGACGTCGCTTTCCGCGGCGGCGCGGTGACCGGTCTGCTCGTCGTCGGGCTCGCGCTGTTCGGCGTCGCCGGCTACTACGGGATCCTCACCTGGATCGCCCGCGAGAGCACACAGAACGCGGTCGACGCGCTGATCGGGCTCGGCTTCGGCGGCTCGCTGATCTCGGTGTTCGCTCGCCTCGGCGGCGGGATCTTCACCAAGGCCGCCGACGTCGGCGCGGACCTAGTGGGCAAGATCGAGGCCGGAATCCCTGAGGATGACCCGCGCAACCCCGCGGTGATCGCCGACAACGTGGGGGACAACGTCGGCGACTGCGCGGGCATGGCGGCCGACCTGTTCGAGACGTACGCCGTCACCGCCGTGGCCGTGATGCTCCTTGGCGTGCTGCTGTTCAAGCAGCAGTCGGCGGTGGCGCTCTATCCACTCGTGCTGGGTGCGGTCTCGATCGTCGCCTCGATCATCGGCACGTTCGCGGTCAAGTCGCGCGTCGGCAACGTCGAGCGGGCGCTCTACCAGGGCCTTATCACCTCGGGCGTGCTGGCGGCGCTTGCCTTCCTGCCCATCACGTACTGGATGATGAACAACCTGACCTTCAAGGCGACCGGCGCCGCGGCCCCACACTGGTGGAAGTACTACCTGTGCGCGCTGATCGGGATCGGCGTCACCGCCTGCCTGTTCGTGATCACCGACTACTTCACGTCGACGCGGTTCGCGCCCGTCAAGAACACCGCGCGCGCGTCCCAGACCGGCCATGCCACCAACATCATCCAGGGGCTGGCCTCCGGCTTTCAGTCGACCGCTCCGCCGGCGATCGTGATCGCCCTCGGCATCCTCGGCGCCTGGAAGCTGGCCGGCGGCGGCACCACCAACGGGATCTACGGCATCGGCGTCGCCGTCATGGCCCAGCTGTCGCTCACCGGTTTGATCGTCGCCCTCGACGCCTTCGGGCCGATCACCGACAACGCCGGCGGCATCGCCGAGATGGCCGACCTTCCAGAGGACGTCCGCAATGTCACCGATCCTCTCGACGCGGTCGGCAACACGACGAAGGCGGTCACCAAGGGCTACGCCATCGGTTCCGCCGCGCTGGCCGCGCTCGTGCTATTCAACGCATTCGAGACCGAGCTCGTCAACGCCGGCAAGCATCCGAACTTCTCGATCGGCAACCCCGCCGTGCTGATCGGCCTACTGATTGGCGGGCTGATGGTCTACCTGTTCGCCTCGCTAGCGATGGAGGCGGTCGGCCGCGCCGGCGGCGCCGTGGTCGAGGAGGTGCGGCGCCAGTTCCGCGAGAAGCCGGGGATCATGGAGGGCACCGAGCAGCCCGAGTACGGGGCCGCCGTGGGCCTGGTCACGCGCGCGGCGCAGCGCGAGATGATTCTGCCATCGCTGATCCCGATCCTGATCCCGTTCATCGTCGGCCTGATCAGCATCGAGGCGCTGGGCGGGCTGCTGATGGGCGTCATCGTGGTGGGCCTGTTCGTGGCCATCTCGATGACCTCGGGCGGTGGCGCGTGGGACAACGCCAAGAAGCTGATCGAGGACGGCGCATTCGGCGGGAAGGGATCGGAGGCGCACGCCGCCGCGGTGACCGGTGACACGGTGGGCGACCCCTATAAGGACACCGC
>JAFASQ010000001.1 GCA_019244395.1 Solirubrobacterales bacterium
TCCAAGGTGCTGTTCGTAGAGGCGTCGTTGCTGCCCGCGCTCGAGGCTGTACTGCCCGCCAGGCCGTGGCTCAGCGTGGTCGTGGTTGACGGGGATGCCGGCCCGCACACGAGCTTCGCGACACTCGCCGCCGCGCACGCAGGAGAGTTGCCGCCACCGCTCGACACTCACCGCGAGGACATGGCGTTCTGGCTCTACAGCTCGGGCTCGACCGGGCGGCCCAAGGGCGTCGTGCACACCCACGGCGACATTGTCGTGACCGTCGATCAGTACGCACGCAACGTCCTGCGGATTTCAGAGTCCGACGTGTGCTACTCCACGACCAAGCTGTTCCACGCCTACGGGTTGGGCAACAGCCTGTCGTTTCCGCTGTCGGTCGGCGCCTGCTCCACGCTGGTCAAGGGGCGCTCGACGCCCGATCTGATCTTCGCGACGCTCGGGCGCATCCGTCCGACGCTGTTCTTCTCGGTGCCGGCGCTGTACGCGGCGATGGTTCGTACGGCGGGCGCTTCCGAGGTCGACTTCTCCTGCGTGCGCGCCTGCGTATCGGCCGCCGAGGCGCTGCCGGCTGCCGTGCTGGCTCGGTGGCAGGAGCTGACCGGCGTCCCAATCCTGGACGGGATCGGCTCGACCGAGATGCTCCACATCTATTGCTCGAATACCTTGGAGGACCTGGCGCCCGGGACGTCGGGGAAGCCGGTTCCCGGCTACGAGCTGCGGCTGGTCGACGAGCATGGGCTGGACGTGGCCGCCGGGGAGGCGGGCGACCTGATGGTGCGCGGCGAGAGCTGCGCGGCCTACTACTGGCACCAGCGCGCCAAGACCCGCTTCTCCATGCGCGGCGACTGGTTTCACACCGGCGACCGCTACCTCGTCGATGCAGAGGGCCACTACGTCTACCAGGGGCGCTCGGACGACATGATCAAGGTGGGCGGCCTGTGGGTCTCGCCGGCCGACGTGGAGAGCTGCCTGGTTCGTCATCCCGTGGTATCCGAGGCGGCGGTGATCGGGATGCGGATCGAGGAGGTCAGCCGGATCAAGGCGTTCGTGATCACGGGTACGGCGCCGGAGGACCCTGAGGCGCTGGCGGATGAACTGCGGCAGTGGTGCAAGCAGAACCTGCGCCGCTACGAGTACCCGCACGTGATCGAGTTCGTCGAGGACCTGCCCCGGACGCCGACGGGCAAGGTCCAGCGCTACAAGCTGCGCGAGGCCGAAGCGGTCCAAGCGACCCTCGCCGGCGCCGGGTGAGGATTCGCCCCGCGGACGGGGACGACGTCCCCGCGTCGTCGAGGATCGTCGAGCGGGCCTAAAGCGTCTGCATCGAACGGATCGCAACCGAGTACGCCCGCGTGTACTTCTCGAAGCGCTTTGATGGGACGCCCCGGCGTCGCGGGCTCGCATAACGTATCCGGAGCCCGCATGGCCCTGCCCCGCGTTCTACATCCCTTCGCTGTTCCCGCTCGTCCCGCCGATGACTTCGTCGAGATCGTGCGCGGTGAGGGCTGCCGTGTCTTTGACGCGGACGGCCGTAGCTACCTCGACGGGACAGCGTCGCTCTGGTACTGCGCCGCCGGTCACGGCCGCCGCGAGATCATCGACGCGATTAGCGCACAACTCGGTGAACTCGAGGCCTACCACACCTTTGCCCGCTTCACCAACCGGCCCGAGGAGCGGTTGGCCGAGTTGCTGCTCGAGTTGGAGCCGATTCCGAACGCTCGGGTGATGTTCACCTGCGGGGGCTCCGAGGCGATCGACTCGGCGATCAAGCTGGTCCGGGCGGGCCACAAGGCCGCCGGCGACGGCGGGCGCTCGGTGTTCCTCAGCCGTCACTACGCCTATCACGGCGTAATGCTCGGCGGCACCTCCGCCGGCGGCCTGCCCGCCAACCGCGACCCATTCGGCACGCTTCTGCCCGACTTCTTCCAGGTCGACCGCGACAGCCGGCCGGCGATGCGCGAGGCGGTCGCCTACTACGGCGCCGAGCGGATCGCCGCGATTGTCGCCGAGCCGGTGATCGGCGCCGGCGGCGTGTTCCCGCCGCCTCCCGGCTATCTGCAAGGGCTCCGGGAGCTGTGTGACGAGAGCGGAGCGCTGTTGGTGTTCGACGAGGTGATCACGGGCTTCGGCCGTCTCGGCTCGTGGTTCGCCTCCCATCACTACGGGGTCACGCCCGACGTGACCACGTTCGCCAAGGCGGTCACCAGCGGCTATCAGCCGCTCGGCGGGGTAATCGTGGGTCCACGACTCCGGTCGTGGCTCGAAGCCGATCCGGATTACATGCTCGCCCACGGCAATACGTACGGCGGCCATCCGACGTGCTGCGCCGCCGGCGTGGCGAACCTCGAGCTGTTGCGCTCCGAGGGGCTGCCTTCGCGGGCGCGGTCGGCTGGAGGCCGGCTGCGCGCCGGCCTCGAGGGCTTGCGCGACCGCCCGGGCGTGACCGAGGTGCGTGGCGAGGGGCTGATGCAGGCGATCGGCCTGGAGGCGCCGTTCAAGGCCGGTGTATTCACCGAGGCCCTGCTCGACCGTGGAGTCATCGGCCGCGCGCTGCCCTACGCGAACACCCTCGCGTTCTCGCCCCCGCTGATCATCTCCGACGAGGAGATCGACGAACTAATCGCCGCCACCGCCGCGGTGCTCGATGAGGCCGGCTGACGCGTCCGTTTCGCTCACTCCAGGGGCTCAGTTTTCGCTGACTCGCGGCGGCTCTGTTGCTATCATTCGTCGCCCGCCGCGGGGTGGAGCAGTCTGGTAGCTCGTCGGGCTCATAACCCGAAGGTCGCGGGTTCGAATCCCGCCCCCGCTATTGAGAAAGGCCCGCAAAGTGGGCCTTTTTGTTGCCCCCAAATTTGCTTGAGGGAGCAAACATGTCCCAGTCATGTCACGCGCGAGCGGTAGGATTTGCCCGCGATGCGATGGGGCTCAGGACGGGTCGTTCGGATTCAGCGCAAGCGCGGACCGGTGTGGTACGCCCGATATCGGCTTCCCTCCGGACAGCAGAAGCAAAAGCTGATCGGCCCCGCATGGACCGAGCGGGGACGGCCGCCGGACCGCTTCTTTACGAAGAAGATGGCCGAGGACTGGCTGCGGGACACGCTGCTCGAGGACGCCCAACTAGCCGGAACAGCACCGAGGGTTGAGAAGCGCGTTACGTTCGCGGAGGCGGCCGAGGAGTATCTGCGTTACGCCGAGCACGATCGTGGTTGCAAGCCGTCGACGGTCCGCGGCTATCGATCCCAGCTCAACGCCCACCTCTTACCGGCATTCGGCGCGATGCGGCTCGAGGACATCACCGAACGCGTGATTGAGCGCTGGCGTGCCGGTATCGCCGGCCGCCGACGGGGGCACGAAGCGCTGTCCAACAAGACTAAGAACCACCAGCTGGTACTCATGCACGCGGTCTTCCGCCGAGCCGTAAAGGTTTACGGGCTTGCACGGAACCCGCTGGAGAACGTCGACCGGTTCCGGCTGCCCCGGAGCGGCGACATCGAGGTGTTCTCGCCAGAGGAGATCTGGAGCCTGGTTCGCGCTGCCGCCTCCGAGATCGACGGCGCGATCTTCCTGACCGCCGCGTTCACGGGTCTACGCCGCGGCGAGCTCCTGGCGCTCCGGTGGCGCGACGTGGACTTCGACGCCTCGACCGTCCGAGTGCGCGCAAGCTACGCGGCGGGCCAGCTGAGCACCCCGAAGTCGGGCAAGGTGCGCTCGGTGCCAATGGCGCCCGATGTGGCAACAGCGCTGGCTCGCGTTGGCCAACGAGATCGGTTCGTCGGCGGGGACGACTTCGTGTTCGCCGGCGCGGCCGGGCTGCCGCTCGACGGCGATGCGCTCAGCAGCCGCTACGAGCGCGCGTTGGCGACGGCCGGATTGCGGCGGCTTCGGTTTCACGATCTGAGGCATACCTTCGGGACGCGGATGATTCGCGAGGCAGACATTCGCCGCGTGCAGGAGTGGATGGGCCACGCCGACATCCAGACGACGATGAAGTACCTCCACTACGAGTCCCGCGAGGAAGACGCTCAACTCGTCGCCCGTGCGTTCGCAATCGCCACCGCGCCTCGGGAGCCGGCTATCCCGCGGATCAGGGCACCGCTACCGTAGACGGATCAGATCGCGCGATCCGCCGCCGCAGGATCCCGGCTTCAGACGCCGAACCCGACCTAGAGCCACGATGGTTTCTCGAATCCGCAGCACCGAGAGCGCTGACTGCTTCCTCTGCGATCCTGAGCCGGAGTACACGTGGGATGAGTCAGAGCACTTCCGCGCTGTTCTCGGAGTCGGTCCGATTGGCGAGGGCTT
>JAFASQ010000016.1 GCA_019244395.1 Solirubrobacterales bacterium
CGCTGCGCGGCCTCATACAGCGCCCAGCGCAACGCGGCCGGTCCTTGGCGCGAGAGGAGTCCCGGAGCGCGGTGATCGTCGGATTGGTAGACGGTGATGTTCCAGGCCGCCATAGCGCACGACGTCCCGGGAGTTCTGAAAGCGGCGCACATCCCCGAGCTCGGCGAGGATGGTGACCGCGGTCAGGCCGCCGACGCCGTAGATCTGATCGATTAGCGCCCGGCAGCCTAGCTGCTTGCGGGCGATCGCGTGCAGCTCTTGATCGAACGGGACGAGCCGGATGTCGAGCGCGTCGATGATCTGGAGCGCGATGTCGAGCTGCTCGCGGGCAGCGGCCGGGAGGCTCAGGCCCGCGAGCCATTGACGGCTCTCCAGTGAGAGCAGGTTGCGTCGTTACGGGAACCCATGGTGGTAGAGCACGGCGTGCATCCGCTGCTGCCACTCCGTTCGTTGGTGGGAGAGCAGATGGCGGGTCCGGACGCGGGCGCGGAGATCGAGGATGTGCGCGGGCGGGATCCATGACTCCGGCAGCCGGCCGATCAAGAGCAGCTCGCGCAGTGGCGGGCATCGGCCCAGTCGGTCTTGGCTCGCTTCTTCTTGCCCTTCAGCGCGGCAGCCTCGGCCGGCTCGGCCAGGTGCACCTCGGCATCGATTCGTCGAGCTCCTCGACCACGAATCGCCAGCCCGTCGTTGGCTCCAGCGCGACCTCGAGGCCGTCGCCGCGGAGTCGGGGCAAGAACTTGCGGACCCCGGCGCGGTCGGCGGGGACGATCCTGGCGCGGGAGATCTCGCCCGTGACCGTGCCCAGCCACTCCGCGGAGATCTGCGCCCGGTGCTGATCAAGCCCCATCACGATCGACATCAGACCGACCCCCGATCGCCAATCACCACGTGATTGGGCACGCCGCCACCGGCCGCCCGCAGGGCAGCCCATCGCATACCGTCAGGCACGGTCGGTACCTCCTATTCGAATGGCCGGCCGCGCGGCTGGTACCCGCGCGTGCCTCAACCTACGCCGGCCGACGCGGAGGGCCGGCCACCTTCACCTTCGAGTCACACACGCCAAACGGGACATCACATCTTTCCTCGCGGACCGATAGAGCCCGGTGCTTTGCGGAAGCGGCTGGCCACGTCGTCGATGCCGTTCTGATCAGTGCGCAGCGACAAGACCGGCATGACGCTGCGCCCGTCGTGCAGACGGCCTCAACGATCCCGGCGGCTGAGAGGCCGCCGGCGCAGTTGGTCGTGCCCTTGCCGTGGATGATCTGCTCGGCGGCGGTGACCACCTCGCGAGCGATGCGCTTCGAGCGTCTCACCGGTCGCACCCGACGAAAGCAACCCGATTCATTGCACGAACAGCCGCGTGGAACCACGGAGCGGCCGTTTCGTCATCAAGAATTTCGGAGCAACGTAACTCTAATCTGGTGGGGCCTTCTGGACCGCAAGGTTCTCCCAGTCGTGCAGGAAGATCTCCTGGAAGTACGCCGCGGCGTCCCGGCTGTAAATGATGACCCCGGCGTCGCGGTTGTAGAGCGTGCCGTCAGTAGACCAGTTCTGGCTGCTGACGAGAACCGCTTCGCCGTCCACGACGATCCCCTTGTTGTGGACGTTGTTCTGGATCTTGACGTTGTTGACGACGTCGAGCCCCATCGTCTGCAGCTGCTCAAGATAGCCAACCTTCTCGAACTCGCTCATGATGATCTTGACATCGACCCGCGCCGCCTGCCGATCGATGACGGCCTGAACGAGGTCGATGAACTCCTGCGCGTCGGTCACGCCGGCCCGCGGCAACTGGATGTACTGAAACTGCATGTAGAGCGATTCGGTGGCGCTGGCGATGAGGTCCTTGACCGTGCTCGCGTAGACGCCGGGGTCTGGCGTCAGCAGCGGCGAGATCTTCATCGTGCCGGTGATCGTCGCCGACTCAAAGAAACGCTGGAAGGGTGCGGTCTCGGTGCTCCCAAGGACAGGAGGCGGCAGCGGCGGACCGGCGCTCGCGGGCGGCAGGTTGTGCGCCGCCGCGATCGTCTTGTCGTGAAGGATGTACTGCTCGAAAACGTTGGCCAGCTGGGCCTGCTCGACGATGACGTGCCAGTCGCGCGCGCAGTGGCGCGCCGCGTCCGCGTCCGTGGCGCTCGACGCAGGATCGATGTCGGGCTGGTTGAAATTGGTCCAGTTCCCCGAGGAGAGCCAGAAGGCGGTGTGATCGCGAACCGCGACCTTGATGTGGTACGCCGTGGGGAAGATCCACGCGTCCGCCTCCGGAGCCGGCCGGGTTAGCGCCCACGCCTGATCGACCCCGTTCCCGAGCGCGGTGCGGAGCTCAGCCACCGTCTGCGCGTCGGTCTCGTCGGCAGTCGGGTCCTCGGCGGGATGGTCGAGCACCAGGGTCAACTGCTTGCCAGCCAGCGCTTCGGCAATCACGGCCTCGATGTGACCGGAGGTGAAGTCGTAGAGCCCGACCGTCAGCGACGTCGCCGTCGCCTTGAGAAACGGCTTGAGCATGATCCAGCCGCTGTCTGGGCTGGCGCTGATGTGAAGCGTCGCGTCGGCCTCGACGGGATCGAGCGCCAGTCGGTCCGGCGGCGTGTAGTCGAGCTTCGGTTTTGCCGCAACGGCGCGGGCCAGCGCGGCGTGAGCGGACGCGGCGGCGGCGGGCCTGACGCCGGACATCGTTCGCTCCTCGGGGAAATGCGGGACGGCGCCGAGATCGGGCGCCAAGCGTAGATCGCTCGCAAACCCGGTCGCATTGGCCAACTCCTCACGCTTCTCCGGAGTCGCTTGCCTGACATCCACCGGCACCCCGTCGACATGCGAGGGCAGCATCTGATCTTGTGAGAGGTGCGCGACCTTGTGCTCGACCGTGACGACGATCGACCGCGTGTCCGTCAGCCAGTCGTTCTCGACCTTGTACCCAGGCCTCACCGACAGGGCTCCCGGTTTCGCAAGCTCCTGCATGTGCTGATCGATCACGGAACTCAGGTCCGTTACCCCCGTGCCCATCTCAAATCCCCCTCCATCGCGCTCGGAACTGGACCGACCTTACCACCGTAGGGGCACGGTCTGGAGTTTCTCTTCATGCGAATGTCTCACGCATACCGGCTCTGGTGACGGATCCCAGCGGGCGCTGCTAACGCGGAGACACGCGGCGGCACCCGGGAACCCGCATCGAGCAACGGCTGGACCGCAACATCGAACCCCCCCCCGTGCGTCCCAGCGCTCTTCGTGTCGGTGACGATCGCGATTGCGTCACTACTGAGTTCACCTCCGCGCAACCGTCCTCGTCGCGCCGCCACGCGGTGGCACCTGTCCTTCGGGCGCCGGTGGTCAACTCCACCGTCATACGAGCACGATGCGCGCGGTAGGTGTGCCCGGTAAGCTCCGAATGTCATTCTTGGTCACGTCGACAACGCAAGTCGGCGCTGTCGGATTTCGATGCCCTCGACCGGACTCAGATCCCTACGCCTCGTTGCAGCGGGACGCGCCGTCGAGGCCCCCGCCGGCGACACCAGGGGCCCACTCCTCGATCGCTCGAGCATCGTCCGCGTTGAGGTCGGGTACACAGACTCCCCGACGCACTGGGATGAGCAGCTCAGCTGCCTGCATCGCGGGACCCGTCTCAGTCACTCATCGACCCTTCGGATCACGATGGCGCGGGCGCCCGTGCTGTGGTCACGGCGCGGCCCGGGCTGGCAAGGATCCGTCGCGTTCAGAAGGTTGCCGGTGCTGAGCCACACCGTGCGGGCAGCGGTTAGGACGAGCGTGACCTGCGGCTTCGGCAGTACTTGGAACCTGGCGCTGTATGTAGCTTCTGTGAGTGGTGGCGAGCAGGGAATGGGCTGGCTGCCCAGGGCTTCGATGCTGATCTCCACGCCGGCCGCGATCGACAAGGGCGATGCCACCCCGGTACCGAGCCCGGACTGACGATGTGCTGAAAGTCGGGATCGCAAGCGATGTGGCTCAGGCGCGCCTCGTTACCGGTCCCGAAAATAGATAGGTTAGATGCTCAGGGTGGCCGATCTCGAAGTTGAAATGTCGAAGTGGACGATCTGTTCGATCTTAACTTCCACCTCCGTCGCAAACGGAGGTTCGGCAAGGGTGGCGTCAGCGTTTGAGTGGTCTCATACACGTCGGCCTTGAACGAATTCCGCCGTCGGCTCACGAGCTCGGGCATGGCGTAGGCGTCGTCCTGGGCGTTGCTGAGGTTTTAGACCGCAGTCGGGCGTTGCCGACGGCGGCTCTGGTACCGCTGCATGACGTCAGCCGGCAACGTCGCCCGGAGGACGACCTGGTACATATGGCGCTCCATCATGAACCTGGGCATGTGGCAGAGGTAGAGCGTTTCGTGACCGAAATGAAGGCGGAAGGGATAGAAGCCTGCGGATTTCTGCTCACGTATCTGCTCGATCGAACAACTCAGCAGGAGCCGATGTCTCGAATCGGCGCTCTGACTGAGCTGTTGAACGAGGGCGACCACGCGTGAGGATCACGATGGCGTCGGGAGAAGTGTCATATTGACTCTGCGAGCGCCTGGCCGTTCGGCACCCCCCACCCGCTCACGGCATCGAATCCTAATCCAGCCTTGTAGCCACGCCCCGGTGGCGTCGAGATATTGTCGCCCTGCGTCACGTCGACAAAGCTGGCCTTGCCCCTGATCGTTCCGGTCGGGTCGTTCTGATAGAGCAGCGGTGCAAGGAATGCCGGTGCGACGGCAGGATCACGGCTGGCGGCGATTCGAGTGATTAACGACGCCCAGAGGGGGGCCGATGCGCTGGTTCCGCCATTCGGCAGAGACTTGCCCAGGAACAGCAGGTCGTACAGGGGTGGCCCGGCGAGGCCGGCCACGTCAGGGACGACGCGCCCGTCCATGCTTCCGGGATCCACCGAAGCCACATGAACGGCTTGCCAGTCCGGGCGCGGGAAAACGATACTTACGCCGCCACCGGTCGCCCCGCCACCATTCGGCCCTCGGCTTCCCGGGGCTTCCCACCAAACAACGTCCATCTCACCTTGGAGCATGGTCCCGCCGATGGCCAGGACGAACGGACTGGAGGCGGGAAAGTCCACATGCGCACGATCATCGCCAATTTGGTCTCCCGACCCGTCGTCCCCGGCCGCAACGCATACGGTCGTCCCGAGCACCGAGGCCGCTTGAAGCCGTTCGTTTATGGCCGCCAAGGCGGCCGATGACCAGTCTGGCGCGTCCTCGGCGAGTCCCCAGCTGACGGAGAGGGTGACTACCGGGCTGCTGGCGATCACCTGGTTGACGAGATCGACCCAGCCCTTTTCATCGAACGAAGCGAAATACACGACGAGCTGTGCCTGCGGACACAGCCCTGCAACGATCTGCACGTCCATGTTGACCTCGATGCTCTCTTCCAGCACCTGCATGCGTTGTCGCTTGGGCAACTGCATGACCTGATCGAGCGTCAACGGCGTGGTGCCGACCCCGACCTGCGTGACCTTCGGCTCGCGCCGGCCCTCCCGGGCGCAGAAGGCCGCGAGATCATCCGGGAAGTACGCGCCTCCGAACTCGGCGATCGCGACGGTCTGACCGGCGCCCAGCGCGGATGGGAAGTTATAGTGGCTCTCGAGATCGCCGGGCCGCAGCGGTTGGGTGAGGTCTCTTGGGGCGACGGTCGCGGTGGCCTTGCGGCGCGCGACGCGCCTTTGGTCGAGGCCGAACACGCCCGTTACCAGTCCGTCGAGCTCAGCGGGGATCTCCACCTGCCCCTCCCTGCCGCGGTATTCGCCCTGCTCCGCGCTGCGGTACACACCCAAACCAGGATGGAACGCCTGCTCGACTTGCTCGGCTGTCCCGCTGGCCCGCAGGCTCCTCGCCAATGGGGACACATCTTCCACCGTCAGACCGAACCGCGAGAGCACAGCGGTGACCTCGCCGATGTCCTCGGGCCTCGCCGCGTACTGCCGCTCGAAGTCCTCGCGCGAAACCGGGCTGGCCGGCTGCGGCAGCTCTGGACCTCGCAGCGTCAGGGTAACCTCGATCCGCGCCTCTGGGTCGACATCGCCGATCCGCTCCGCTCGCGTGACCGGCCGATGGCTTCCAGGGAGCGGGACGTGCGTCCCGGCCATTGTATCCTCCGATTTCAGAGCGACCGTTTGCCCACAGCTCGACTCCTCTACTCAAGCACCAATGCGCGCTTGGGTCAAGCGCGAAGCAGACCCAGCTCGGTTGGGCGCTGATCGACGGTCTCAGGAATTGCCCGACAAGGGGGCAGCGTTCGTGCTGACCCGCGGGGCCACACGCGAGGACGGCACTGCCACAGCGTCAGGGTGACCGTCACGCGCCGCCGTGGTTGTGTACGTCGATCGCGAATGCGTCATCCACCTGAGTTACGATCGCCCCGCCGGTTGCTATGTCAAGCAGGAGGTGCAGCAGATGGTGCGCCGATGATCTTACGCACAGCTGTGACTCCGGGGGTGAAGAAATAGCCGCCGCCAGCGGTATTACGAACTGGTCGACGGCCGTGAAGGTCTGCTTGTCACCACCGGCATTGAGGGCCGGCGGTCGATCGCGTCCTTCTTGGCCGGCTTCGCCGTTCTGACCGACGAGGAAGTCTTGCCCGCTGGGGCGCAGTGGAGCCGACCGATCATTCGTCCACGGGGTAACGAGGAACTCGAACCGATCGACGATGGAAGCTTGTGACGGCGGCCATGGAAATCTCGCCGCTGGCGGACATCGTTTCTCCCCGCTGGCGGCCACGGTTTGTGCCGATGGTGGGCGGCCAGCTTTTCTCCTCACGGTTCTGTCCTGAGGGGTCGGTACTCGACCGCGCGTTGCTGTTGACGCGCGATCTGGAGGCCGACCGTGAAGAGTGCGGAGGAGATGATGGAGATCCTTGAGGCGTATGACTTGACTGGTCGTTTCGCGAGGCGGCGGCGCTGGCCGGGTGTGATCACAAGCCGGTGGCGCACTGGGTTGCCGCGCGGGAGGCCACTGGCGGCGCGCCGCCTGAGCGGGCTCGGCATCGGCGCCCGGTGGCGGACCCAGGCGCACTCGAAGCTTCAGGCGATGGGGTATGAGGGTCGCAGCGCACGACGCGAGCCGCGGGGCGAATTCCGCGTCTCCTGATGGGGCGGAGTCGCTCGTCTCGATCTCCTAGCAGTCTCAGTCGCCAGCGCCAAGCGATCGGTTCCTGGCATCTTCCGGCTACGCTCGAGCCGGTAGGAGGTTGGAGTGGGAACGAACGACGCCCGCTCGAATACCGGCCACACACTGCCGGCCGATTCACCTCAGGCACCTTGCGCGCGGAGGGCGTTCGGGCTACACCGGGGGTCCTCGCCGCCTCCACAGGCTTTAGTTAGCGCCGCAAAGGCGGTTTGGCTCGCGTTTACTGCTTTGATGTACGCGACGGCTGTCGCTTTGACCTCGTCGGCTTGGATCGTGACGAGCACGGCCGCCGCTGTAGTTGCTCCGCCCAGCTCCTGCTGAGCTTTGGTGGTCATCAGGGACGTAGCGTGGATGACGTTCATTTCGCGCTGACCAGGGTCCGCAGCGGAGTTGAAGACCGAACGATCGACCGCGTTCACGAGCTGATGCAGTTGAACGTTAAGTTCACCGCGCCGCCGGCGCTCGAGTAATGCGCTGTGCTGCGCCGTGAACGTAAGTGCGTCTTCGCGCGCTGTGACACTTTGATCAAATGTCGTGGACTGCCCTTGCTCAGCTGCGACATAATTGGCAAAGGCGCCATCGACGGTCTGGCTGAACTGGGCACGGCTGATACCCGTGTGCAGCCAAAACTGAAACCCTAAGCCGACGCCTGCGCAAAGCATGACGGCAGCTAGCGCTGCGAGGGTCCGCGTAAAGGGGCCAAATTGACTCCAACGCTCTGGAAGCGCGTACTTCGCCCACGGCGATGCCACGGTGAGGGCTAGGGCGACCGTTCCAGCACAGAGGACGAATGCGACGAAATGGAGGTAGAACCCGGCGGTTCTTCCATCCACGGCGCCCCGGACGGCAACCACCTCCGCGAAGGCACCGATGAGCACGAGGGCAACCAAAGAGATAAGCACGACACGCTCGGCATAACCACGTTTGCCTAGCGATGGCTTACGCCTGGATTCGAGGAACGCACCTCCGAACAGGAGCGCGGGAATCGCCGCGACGGCAAGCTGAAAGAATGCCTGTGTAGCGGAGATGCCCGTCACACGAGCAGAATACATTCGTCCTGGCACTCGTTGGCGAAACGTCCGGCTTTGGACATTGTTTTGCGCAGCGGTCCTGGGATTGGCCATCATCGGGAGGCTGGCACTCGGGGGGCTGCCCTTGAATCCGGTCGATACTGGCTTTACGCTCGGCTGGGGCCACGAGCTCTGGCAGGGCCACCTCCCAGACGTTCGCGTGGCCGGCGCCTCCACACCCCACCCGCTGTCGATTATCTCGGGAGCGGTTGCGACGTTCGCGGGCGGTAGCGCTCTGGACGTGATGGAGGACCTAGCGGTGCTTTCCGCAAGTGCGATTGTGGTGACGTTGATTGCGATTGGTCGGATCGTGCGTGTGCCGCTTGCGGGCGTCGCGGCGGCCACGATCCTCGTTGCCAGCGGACGGTTCCTGTTTTCAAGCCTGGCCTTGGCCGCACCATCGGATCTTCCCGCGCTAGCGGCGGTCCTTGGGGCGCTGGCACTCGAACTTGAGCGGCCCAGACGCGGATACGCGCCGCTTGGCTTGCTTGCTGTGGCTGGTCTCTGGCGTCCCGAGGCCTGGTTGCTGTCGCTGAGCTACGCGTGCTACTGCGCACCCGCGCTGCGTCCGTCCACGCGACGAAATCTGTTCTTCATCGCGCTCATGGGGCCAGGCATCTGGGCGACCAGCGATCTCGTTCTGACGGGCGACCCCGTGTACTCGCTTACGTACACACAGTGGTCGACCGCGATCGCGGCGCGGCCGACCGGACTCGGCAACGTACCCTCAGTGCTGTGGTCGACGCTCGACGCGTACGTCGGTGTACCGATGCTGATTGCTGCCAGCGCCGGACTGGCGTTGGATCTTTGGATCGGCATCGTTCCTCGAATCGTTTCGATCTGGCTTATGCTTACCGTGACCGCGCTCGGCCTCGTAGGCGCCGCAGGCCTGCCGGTCATCAGCCGCTACGCACTTCCGACGGTGCTAGCGACCACGCTGTACTGCGGCGTCTTCATTGGGGGTTGGATGCGTGCTCATCGCGGTTGGCTCCGCCGAGGATGGCAGCTTGCTGCGGGGGCATTGTTACTAGCCATGTTCGCTGGCGTTGCATCCGGCATGGGTCACCTGGCCAGGCAGCGGAGCAAGCTCGACGAGCTTGGACGTCTCGATAGAGAACTCGGGGCCCTGGCGAGTGACGCACGCGTGCGGCATTTCGTCTCTGCATGTCCGCCGCTGGAGGCTTCCTACCAGGTGGCGCCGCTGCTCGCGTTCGATCTCGGCGTCAGCCCTCGCACGATCACGTGGGCCGACGCGGGGATCCCGGCGGATGGGACGGTCGTTGAACCGGGACACAGCCAGCAACTATTCGACGCTCGCAGTTACCGACCGAGCGCATATCTGAAGCGGGGCTATCTGCTGCTCGCCGCCAACGACGGGTGGCTCGCGTTTACGCGCTGCAGCGGCCCCCGACCAAGGGAAATGATGGGCGCTTTGCAGCGAGCGAGTGAGTCATTCGCAGGGCATTTGCCTGCGGCTGATGGCCGTTGAGTTTGTCGGTGCCGGTGGAAGACTCACCCTCCTGCCGGTTGAAAACGCATCCCTGTGGTGGGCGATGACTGAGCACCCGAAGGGCCGGGTGACCCTGACTAGGGTCTCGTTGATCGAGCCTGGGAGAAGGGTGTGCTTGACGTCAAGCGCTGGGCCGAGCGTAGTCGGGAGCATTTTCTTCGTGGGGCGGGGAGCAAGGAGCTCGCGCGGCGGTATGGGATCGATGGGAACACGGTCAAGCGGGCGGTGCGCTCGTCGGAGCCTCCGCGGTATCAGCGGACGTCGGTGGCGGTCGAAGTTAGATCCGTTCAAGGATGAGATCCATCGGCGCTGAAGGCGCGGGTGTGCGCGAGCCCGCGGCGCTTGAGCGCGTGATACTCGGCGTAGTCGGGGCTGGCCGATTGGGCTGCCTCGAATAACGCCCAGCGCACGGGCGCGGAGCCTTGGCGAGTGAGTTTGCCCAGCTGGGCGTGGCGGTCTGAGCGGTGCGCGCCGATGCGATGCCGCCATTCGCGGTGGCTTGGCGGGAGGCAGTGCCGTCGTGTGACGTTCCCGAGCTCGCACAGCGTGACCAGCGATCGATCTCGCCCATCCCGTACGGGCCATCAGCGCCTGGCAACGGCTCTGGCGGACCGCGAATGCCCGAAGATCCCGCTCGAGCTCCGCGAGCTGAGCGTCGATTGGGCCGATGAGCTCCAGCGCGATCGTGACCCGCTCGTGCGCGTCGACGGGCAGCTCAAGGATGGCGAGGAACTGGCGGCCCGCCTGGGCGCGCAGCTCATCCGGGCACCAGCGATACCGTGGTAATAGAGGGTGGCGCGGATCGGCTGGGTCCAACTGGTGCGACTGGCGACCAGCGTGTTGCGGAGCCGGGCGCGCGAGCGCCACCGGCGCACGTGCTCGGGGGTAGCCAGGTCTCGGGCGGACGGCTGTCGCACAAAGTTGCCGCAGCCATCTGGCCTCGGTGCGGTCGGTCTCGCGCGGCGTTTGCGACCCCGCAGCGCGCTCGTCTCTGCGGGCTCGGCGAGGTGCGCGATCGCGCCCAAGCGCTCGAGCGCCCGGCACACCAACAGCCAGCCGGTGCCGCGCCGGCGTCACGCCCGCCCAATGCCATACCGTCACTCACGGTCGGTCCTCCGATTCGAATTGACCGGCGGCGCGGGCTGCAACCGCGCACGCCTTCAACCGAAGTCGGTCGACGCGGAGGGCCGACTACCCGCCACGCGCCCACCCGCGACGCCACGAGCCACAGGCCAGCTCATGTCGTCTTTGATCGTCATACCACCCCGCGTCGGACGACCGCGTTGGCAACCATCCACGGTGCTCCGGCGTTGAGGAGTGTGGCGATCCCTTTGCCACTAAGCGAGCCGCCGGGACTAGGCGCGGAGGTCCAGGCGCCAGTCGTTGCAGGTCATGAAGTGCCCCTTCGGGAACTCGAACTCGCACGCGTCGATCAACTCGAAGCCGAGCTTGCCGCAGATCGCGTTCGACGGCGCGTTATCGATGTTCGGGAAGGCGTGCATGAAGCGGTGCCTGTCGTCGCGCTTGGCGAGCCCTATCGCCTGCGCGGTCGCCGCCACGGCGATGCCGCGGCCCTGAAACTCCGGCACGACCATCCAGCCGATCTCATACACCTGCTCGTCGCGCCACTCCTTCGTCCAGAAGCCGACCGAGCCGACGCCGCTGCCGCTTGCCACCTCGATGATCTTGAACATGCAATCACCACCCTCGAGGCGCTCGTAGCGGCCCTGACGCGCGCGCAGCTTGTCCGGGCTCTCGGGGCCGCCGAGGTGCTCGGTCATCCGCGGGTCGCCCATCAGCCGCTCGAGCAGTGGCAGATCGCCACTGCCCCAGGGCTCGAGGCTCACCACCGCGCTCACTCCGCGCAGCCTAGTAACCGTGTAGATCCGCGGGCGGGGTTGGCGGTCAACTTCCGCATTCCCGGTCGTGAGCAGCGTTCTTCCGAGCCGAGACCACGCCGGTGGTGCTCGTCCTTGACGACAGGGAGCCGACCGCCCGGCAGGGTGTTCGCTCGGCCGAGGGAGCGACAGCCAGCGGTGCTTGCTGACCGAGCCGTCGGCGACTAGCGGTGACGACCCGACGGGCCGGCCCAATGGTTCTTCTGCTTCGAAAGGAACGGCCCTACCACGGGACCCCTTCCCGTCGTCCCCGAGCGAGCGTGCGTACATTCACCGCCACATTCATGAAGGAGCCACGCCGTGCCGGCGTGATCCGCAATTCTCGGCCATCTGCGGCTCGTGTCGGCCGAGCGGCACTATGTCGAGGTCGTCGGCTCAGTTGTCGGTAGCTGCGTGAGAGCGAGGATGTTGCCGTCGGGATCCCTGACCAGGAGCCTTTCGCGCCCCGCTGCTGGTCGGTGAAGACGCCGTTCTCGGTCTTCAGGTGGCCGCGGGAGGTCGACGGCGACCGAGGGCTCTACCACGACACGGTGATCACGCTCGTGAAGGACTGCGCGAGGCCGGCGCCACCGCGAACTTTCAGCACGCGCCGGAGGCGCGGGAATGGATCGAAGAGAAACACCTCACCCCAGACGAGGTCAGCTTCCTTGTAGGTATCGTCTCCAACGCAGGCTGGGCTGCGATCCTGGCGGTGATGGTCCTGCGCCGGGCCGTTGGTCACGTCCGCGCCCGGAATCATGCGGTACCGCAAGAACACATCTGGAACGAGCTTGGACGTGATCAAGCTGGACGGGCCTGGGGAGGAGATCATCGCCGTCCTTGAGGCCGCGGAGTGGCATGCCGACGCGCGACGAGATCGACCGCCGGGTCCGCGGCGGGCACTGACCCAGCGCCCGAACCGTCGCGGTCGGCGGAGGCGAGCCGATCTCGAGCGTGAGGGTCGCTCTATGTGGTCCCGTTGGGGTGACCCAGCTTCTTCTCAGCCACCTTGAGGTAGGCCTCGGCGTTCTGCTGGGTCACGAGCGGGTCCCCGGTGTTAACGTTCTCGGGAACGGAGCGCCCTTTCACCCTCGCCACGGCCTCCTGAACGGCGATACGCGCCATCCCGTACGGGTCCTGAGCGACCGTGGCGAACATCTTGTGGGCGATGATCGCCTGCGTGGCCTCGATCGCACCGTCGAAGCCCACCAGCTTGACGCGGCCGGTGGCGTTGTTGGCGTCCAGGCTCTGCAGCGCCCCCAGCGCCATCTGGTCGTTGGCGCAGAACACCGCGCTCACGTGCGGATTGGTCTGCAGGATGTCCTCCATCGCTGCGACGGCCTGCTCGCGGTCGAAGTTGGCCGAAACCTCCTTGACGACCCTGATTTGCGCGCCCTTGATCCCCGCGAGGACACCATCGACCCGGTCGATGTCAACCTGGGAGCCGGGGATGCCGCGGATGATCGCCAGCGTCCCGTGTGGGATCACCTTGGCCAGGTAGCGCCCCATCCGCTCGCCGCCGGCCCGGTTGGGCGTGCCCACGAATCCGGTTTGCGGCTTCCAGCCCGGTATCGGCGAATCGAACAGGATCACCGGGATCTTCTTCGCCACCGTGTCGAGCACCGGCTTGAGGAGGTCGGAGTCCGTCGGGGCGATCACGAGCGCGCTGACCTTCTCGGCCACGAGGTTCTGGACGATGTTGATCTGCTCGTCGACCTGAGTGTCGGCCTGTCCGGCCTCCGTGAGAACGGTGGCATGGGCATTCTTCCCACCCGCGGCCGCGCCGTGGGCGGTGTTGACCCAGTACTCCTGGTTGAGGGCCTTGGGCACGAAGCCGACTCGGATCCCGGTGTCGGGCGTGACTGCCAGCTGCCCGCCACAGCCGGTGAGAACGCCGGCTGCCGCGATGGCGACGCCGGTGAGCAGGAGATCAACAGCGACGCGGCGCATGGCTCACGCCTCCGCGCGGGCCGACTCGCCGTCCGAGCGCGCCGGCTCGCCATTCGAGCTTGCCCGCTCGCGATCTGAGGGCTCTTCCCCGTCAGAGCCCTCGCCCGATCCGACAATCATCGACACGAGCTCCTCCTGATGGTCGGCGTCGGGCTCGGCCTCGCCGACGTACCTGCCCTGGCGCAGGACGACCGCCCGGTCGGCGACACGTGTGACGTGCTCCAGGTTGTGGGAGATCACGATCACCGAGACGCCGTGCTCGGGAGCCTCCTTGATCAGCCGCAGGACGTTGCCCGACTCGCGGGCGCCCAGCGCGGACGTCGGCTCGTCCAGGATCACGATGCGCTTGCCGAACGCGATCGCGCGCGCACAGGCGACCGCCTGGCGCTGACCGCCGGACATGATGCCGATCTCGTCGGTGCGCGAGATGTTGACCTGCAGGCGGTCCAGCAGCTCCTCGGTCTCCTTGGCCATCAGCCGGTCTGACACCCAGCCCAGGGAGCCGAGCCACTTGGGCTTCACCGGCTCGCGACCGGCGTAGAAGTTACCTGTCGCGTTGAAGTTGTCGAACAGCGCCAGGTCCTGGTAGACGGTCTCGATACCGAGCTCGCGCGCGCGATGCGGCGAGCTGATGTCTACCCGCTTGCCGTCGATGCGGATCTCACCGCCATCCGGACGTACCACGCCTGACAGGATCTTGATCAGCGTCGACTTGCCCGCTCCGTTGTCGCCCAACAGCGCGAGAATCTCGCCCTCGCGCAACTTCAGCGAGACGCGGTCGAGCGCCGTCGTCGCCCCAAACCGCTTCTCCACATCGCACACCTCGAGCACATGGTCAGACATTGCGGTCACCGCCCAGCCTGCATCGTGCGGAACCGTTCCTCGAGCCTGCGGCGCACCACGTCGAGCTCGACGGCGACCACCAGGATCACCCCGATAGCGATCAGCTGCCAGTAGATCGACACGTTGAGGAGGTTCAGCCCGTTGTTGATGACGCCGAAGACGAATGCGCCGCACACCGCGCCCGAAACCGTTCCCCGGCCGCCCCAGAAGGAGGCACCGCCGATGATCACGGCCGAGATCGAGGCGAGCTCCTGCAGCTGCCCAGCAGTCGGATAGCCGGCATTGACGCGGCCCGCGGTGATGATGCCGGCGACCGAGGCGCAGAACCCAGAGATGAGAAACACCGACATCACCACACGGTCCACCGGGATGCCAAGCCTTCGGGCCGCTTCGCGATCACCGCCGACCTCGTAGATCCAGCGCCCCCAGCGTAGCTTGCGGGCCAGCAGACCTGCTGCCCCGGCGAGCCCGGCCACGACGATGATCGCGACCGGGATTCCGAAGACGCTGGATCCCCCGATCGTCGTCACGATCCCGGGCATACCCGGAGTGGGCTGGCCGTCGGAGAGGAGGAGCGCCAAGCCGCTGGCCGCGTTGAGCATCGCCAGCGTCGGGATGAACGAGTGCGGCATACGTCCCTTGACGTACAGCACGGCATTGATCAAGCCGGCCAGGAGGCCCGTGAGCAGCATCGCCACGAGCGTGACAACGCCGCCGCCGATGTGCTGGAAGGCGAGCGACCCAGTCACCGTGGTGAGGGCGATCAGCGACCCTACCGACAAATCGATGCCGCCGACGAGGATCACGAATAGCTGACCGATGGCGATGGCCGCGAGCGGCGCCACCTGCACGAGCAGGTTCTTCAGGTTGTTCCCGGTGAGAAAGAACGGTGTGAGCAGGGTAAGGAGCGCGCACAGCACCACGAGGATCAGTGGCGGTCCGGCTTGGATCGCGCGCAGAACAATCCGCAGCCCGCCGTCCGAGGCATTGAGCGACGGCGTCGGGCGCTCTGAAACGGCGGTCATGGTCTCCTCCTTGCGTGTGTCACCCGATGGGGCGCGTCGATGACCGTAGACATGCGCCCCCCGGTTGGGCTCTTGTCAGAAGCTTTGACCCTGTGGTGAGTACACCGTCTCTTTACCCAGACTCAAGGATGAACACTCGTAAGGGGCGAAAACCGCTGCGGGCGCGTTTGTCGGGCTGTGCGAACAAGCGAGTAAGGTGCTGGCGGAGACATCGTTCCAGCGAAGGCTTGGCTTCGCGCTCACGGCGGACAGCGCATCTCGTGTGATTCCGCGAGTCTCGCTAGCCGCATGAAGGCTCCAGGTGGTCGTCGCACCCGCTCGCCAGGGACGGCGACCAGGCTGGCTAGGCGCCCGCGCGGCAAACCAGGTGCCGTGCGACCTGCCGAGCCAATTCGCCGCAGGTCGCTGGCCAGCGGTCGGCTTGGTAATCGTGGCCGGCTGCTCAGTGGTAGCGCAGCCCCGGGAAGTTCGGCTCATTGCCGCGGCCTTCCGGCGTCACATCGAGCACATTCCAGATCGGCCAGATGGAGTCGACGTGGCGAGCCTCTAGCCCCTTATCTCGCGGCGCGTACATGAGCTCGGAGGCCCACGTGTGACGGAACCGGTCGCCGTCGCGGACGAACACGTTCAGAACGGGCATCTGCTCGCCTTCTGGGGTCTCTGCGTGGTAGTCGCGGTTGTAGGTGTTGCCTCGCGAGGACAGTAGCCGGAGGTGGCGCCAGCCCCGCTCGCGCCCGAAGGTTCGGATCCGGTCTGGATCCGTCTTAGCGACCACGGCCAGGTTCAGCCGCCCCGCGAGATGACGGGCGGCGCCGTCGAGCGAGTCCAGGATCGAGGTGCATGATGCACACGGAGTTTCGGAGAGTGGAAGCCTCGCCGTCTCGCCCTCCTCGGGTCCCGGCCTGGTGTCCCCCGAATATCGCGGGAACATGAAGCTGTATACGACAAGCGTGTCCTTGCCTGCCTCGAATAGCTCGCTGAATCGCACCTCGGTGCTGTCGGACGCCTCCTCGAAGCGGTAGTCGTCGGGAACGACACCGCCGCGCGGCAGCGCGCGCCGCTGCTCCCCGACCGCTTCAATCGCCCGTCTCAGCCCGGCTTCGGCTTCCAGCAGACGATTGCGCTCACGACGGTACTCCTCGGACTCGCCGGGAAAACGAATTCCGGAGTCAATCGGGGTCATCTACGTGCTCCTTGTGTGCTCGGTCCTGCATAGTCTTTCGGGTTCGGGCCGCGATTTGCAGCTCGTTCGACCGGCGACCCCACGCTCCTCGCCGTCGCAGGCGACCAAGCCCTAGCGCTCCCGGAGCACCTCACTCCCGCTCGTCCTCGCGCACCGACCGCATCTCGTAGGGTCAGCTCGCGCATTCCCCGATCACATCGTGCGTCGCCTGATCGCCGCCTCGAGGTTGTCGAGCTCGTTGCCGCGATGGTCGCGGTACTCCTGCGTCCAGGTGTCCTCGTGGAAGGGATCGACCGTCATGACCAGGTTCGTGCGATCACCGGCGGGCTCGATGTCTGTGACCGTCAGGTGCTCACACGCCTCGTGATCGGAGACGAAGTCGATCAGTGACAGATAAGCGAGGCAGGGCCGGTCGGGCGACAGGGCTGGGCCGGCGCTCCGTTCACCATCAGGCATGGCGCGATAGGACCTCGAGGCCGAAGGTCTGCTGCCCCGCTTGGGGGGCCCGTTTTAATGGCCGACGTGGCAGGTCGGGCGCCGGTAACGGGGCTGTATTTCGACGTGCCGTCTTGCCTCTGATTAGTATGGCCGTGACGGTAGGAGATGATCGATGATCGGCTGGATCCAGGGGCTTTCGCGAAGACGCGAGCCTCAGCGCTTGCGCGCCGGGGAGCTGTGGTGTCCCGAATGCCGCGGCCGCGGATACGTGCTTCGCGGCCCGATGGGAGGACGCAACCCCTCCGGCGGCGCTGCGCTCATCGGAGCCGGACCTCGGGCGAGGGGCTTGACCAAAAGGTTGCCGTGCCTACGTTGCGGTGGGTCCGGTCGCACCCTTCCTGACGAGGCCTTGTAGCCGGTCTCGCCGGCTGGGCGGGATCACAGGACGTTGGTGCTGAAACCGCTTGAGCGGCTGGCGGTCGACGATCGAGCACTCGGCCGGTCCGGCTGCAGCGTTCACCCCGCTTACGGAAAACCCGGCGTGGGTAGATCGGGGGATGATGGCGGTGCCCGGCGCTGACCAATTGGGCGAGCGTGCGCTCGAAGAGATGGTCGAGAGAGCCTCCCAGCAGGCCGTGGTCTTAGCGCGCGAGCAGGTGGATGTTGCGCTACGCGAATTCGCCGCTCGGGCAAGGAAGGCCGGCCCCGGAGTCGCCATGGTGGGCGGGGGTGCCCTTTTGGCTGCGCTCGCTTCGGGAACCGGCACGGCCGCGTTGATTCTCGTGCTGGCCGGCCGCCGGGGGGCGTCGGCCGCCGCGCTCGGAGTGACTGGCGCGTACGCCGGTGCCGGCGCCGCGTTGGTTCGCGAGGGGCTCGTGCGCTTCCGGGAAGCGGGGTCGCACCTGCCCGACGGATCGGTTGGAGACGAGCCGGCTCAGGACTCCGAGCAAGACCTCGGATCTGTCAAGCAACGCACCAAGACGGCAACCAAGTCGGCGCGACGCACCAAGGCTGCAGCTGAATCACTACCGCGGCCGGCCGGTCGACCGAAGCCGAAGCCACAGACAGCGAGTTCTCGCCGTCGCACCCCCAGCCCGCAGCCGGGGCGCACCCGCCGGCGAGCGTCCTGAGGTCTCGGACGTTTAGGGCCTACCGCTCGACTGAGTCGAACAGTGAGCGCTTGTCCGACGGTGGGAAGCGCCGTGGTGCCGGCGATTGTCGTCGTGCCGTTCGCCGGCACGAGCGTGGTGATGGTGATCTCGGGGATGCCCGTCATATCGAGTTGGGAGCCTGCATTGAACGCCGTCGAGGCGATGCCGCGGGTCCCTCCACCGCCAGCGATCGTGCGGCAGCCACCGAGGCGTCGGGCGGCCACCGTCCGCGCGGGTGTGAAAGGATCCCCGTCGTTTTATGGATCTGCGATCAGCCGACTGATCACGCGGAGGAGGAGGGGCTATGTCGAGACGTATCGTGAGTACGACGCTCGGGGCCGTTGTCCTGGCGGCGCTGGTGTTCGTAGGTGGCGCGAGCGGGGCGAGGTCGCCTCGGTTGCGATCTGTCACCGGCCAGTCGCTGGGTCAGAAGCGCTTGCTGGAGGTGGACGGGGTGGCGGCGCAGGGGGCGACCCCCCCGACTGATGCCCAGTGCCGCGCTAGTACGACGCGGCCGCATCCCTGCTACAGCCCGCAGGAGATCCGGCACGCGTACGGCGTCGATCAGCTCATCAATCGCGGCGAGCAGGGGAAGGGCCAGACGATCGTGATCATCGACTCGTTCGGGAGCCCGACGATCACCGCTGACCTGAAGACGTTCGATGCCGGCTACGGCTTACCCGACCCGCCGTCGTTCAAGGTCCTCGCGCCGCTGGGAAGCGTGCCGTTCGATCCCAACGGCCCGGACGAGATCGGGTGGGCTGAGGAGACGACCCTCGACGTCGAGTGGGCGCACGCAATGGCTCCTGCGGCGAGCATCGTCCTGCTCACGAGCCCGGTCGATGAGACCGAGGGCGTCCAGGGCCTGCCCGAATTCGACGAGCTCATCAACTACGCGCTCGATCATCACCTCGGCAAGGTCATCTCCGAGAGCTGGGGCGCCACCGAGAACACCCTGTTCAACCCGGCGGGCGAAAAGGTCATCAGCGACTTCAACCGGAGCTACGCCCGCGCCGCAGCGATGGGCGTGACCGCTCTCGCATCCACCGGCGACAACGGCGTGGCCAACCTCGAGACGGACCTGTCGACGATCTACCCGTTCCCCACGGTGAACTTCCCAGCGTCATCGCCGCTCGTCGGCGCGATCGGTGGAACCAGCCTGTTCGCCGACACCAGCGGCAACTACGAGTCGGAGACCGTTTGGAATCAGGGCGATGCCGCGACCGGGGGCGGGATCAGCCAACAGTTCCGCGAGCCGATCTACCAGGCGTTCCTGCCACGCTCGGTGCAGCGAGAGCTCGGCGGCGCCCGCGGTATCCCGGATGTGTCCTGGAATGCCGACCCGCGCACGCCGATCCTCATCTACCTGTCGTTCCTCACCCCCGGCTACTACGTGATCGGCGGCACGAGCGAAGGTTCACCGGCGTGGGCCGGCGTCGTCGCCGACCTCGACCAGCTGGCCGGACGAGGCATCGGATTGCTCGATCCGTATGCCTACGCGCTCGGGGCAAGCGGTCGCGGTTTCCACGACGTCACCGTCGGAAACAACTCGCTGGCCGGGATCACCGGCTACAGCGCCGTGCCGGGATGGGATCTCGCCACCGGGTGGGGCTCGCCGAACCTGGCACAGGTGTTCGGCGGCTTTGGAGCACTGGTTCGGCGCCAGCACTCGATGCGCGCCCTGGTTTCCCGCGCCCGCAAGTAGACGGCCGAAGCGATTCCCTGGGGGCGCGTCCGCGTTGCGCGCCCCCGGGCCGCCGCTCAGACTGGGAATCGGCTGCGGAGCCCGGCCTAGGCAGGGGTTCAGCGCGCGTAGGTGAACTATTCGGCGCGATCGAGTGAGGTGGGATAGCCCACGAGATACGGTTGGCGGCGGTGTGCGGCGGTTGCCTGTCGTCATAGTTCTCGATCGCGTCTCGTCCCGGCTCCGGCTCGCTTGCGCGTACAGCTAGCCGTTCCGCCGTCGCCGCGAGGGTATGGGGAGCTTGTCCGCTCGTCTCCACCGAGTTCGTGCCGAGGGCCGCCCGTGGTCGTTCACGCTGACGGGGGACGGGATCGCTATCGAGCGTCGTCTCCACGGAATGGCCTAGTTCTGCCAAATCTGGGGGTGCCGGTGCTGGTCGAGCGAAGACTCAGCACGGTCAATTCAAAGAGAGAAGGTATTGATCGATGGCAATGCGAAGGTTCAAATTCGGGCTACTGGGCTCGGCGTTGGCTGTCGCGCTGCTGGTTGTCGGTGTGATCGCGATCACCTCAACCCGGGGATCAGCGCAGGCGGCGACGGCGGATCCACCAGCCTGTTCACCGAACACCGACATTCAGACGACCTATGGGCCAATCTGCGGCACCACCGCAAATGGCATCAACGAGTGGTTCGGGATTCCATACGCCGCCCCGCCGGTCGGATCGCTGCGCTGGCAGCCGCCGCAGGCGCCCACGGCGTGGACGACGACACTGGCGGCAACGTCATTCGGGAGCGAGTGCATACAGGGCACGGCGGCGAGTCCGGCCGGGAGCGAGGACTGTCTTTACCTGAACGTCTGGCGGCCGGCTGACAGCTCGACTGGCCTTCCGGTGCTGGTCCACATCCATGGCGGCGGGTTCTTCAACGGGAGTGGAAACGGAGACAACTCGCTCCTCGTCGCGCGAGGGCACCAGGTGGTGGTGTCGATGAATTACCGCCTGAACATCTTCGGGTTCCTGGCCGACAGGACGCTAGGCGATCATTCCGGGGACTACGGTCTGCAGGATCAGCAAGCAGCGCTTCGCTGGGTGCAGAGCAACATCGCCGCGTTCGGCGGCGATCCCGGGAGTGTGACGATCTACGGTGAGTCCGCTGGTGGCTCGAGCGTGTGCGACCAGATCGCCTCTCCCACCGCCAAGGGCCTGTTTGAGCGCGGGATCAGCGTCAGCGGCGAGTACAACACGCTACTCGGCACCCAGGAACAAGCCCCGAGAACGCCAGAGGACCTCGAGTCTCAGGACTGCAAGTCTGCTCTGCCCACCCAGGCTGAGGCCAACGCGGCCGGACGTAACTTTGCCGCTGCGGTTGGATGCGGGCCAGGGACCGCGGATGTCGTCGCGTGCTTGCAGGCGCTGCCGCCAGACGTAATCGAGAAGGCCGCCTGGACGCCCGGGTCCGGATACCAGTACGGTGGTCAGGGCACGGTGGCGCCGACGATCAACGGCACGACGCTGACGATGAGCCTCCGTCAGGCGCTCAAAGCCGGCAAGGTCAACCACGTGCGGGTGATCGCCGGTACCGACCGCGACGAAGACCTGGTCGGGACCGCGACGAGCGCCGCGCAATACCAGTCGCTGGTCGACACTCAATACGGCAGCCATGCCTCGCAGGTTCTGGCGAAGTATCCGTTGAGCCGGTTTGACTCGCCCGGGATCGCCTGGCGAACGGTCGCGGCCGACTCCGACACCGTCTGCCCGTCCCTGCAGACCGACCGAGACCTGGCCAGCCGAATGCCGACCTATGGATATGAGATCGACGACAACGACATCCCGCCCTACACGCCGGCGGGTCCCGGTGTCGTCGCGCCCGGCGCCTCGCACGTGGGTGCGTGGTTCCTGACGCCGACGGCAACACCGCTGGACGCCAACCAGCAGGTCCTCCAAGACCAGGAGCTGGCATTCGTGACGGCGTTCTCCCGAACCGGCAACCCGAACAGCAATGGACTGCTGCCGGTGTGGCCGAAGTTCGACCCCTCCAACAATCCGGCGGAAATGTCGCTGCAGCCGGCCGGCGACTCCGAGGTAGTTACGGCCGCCGAGGTCGCGGCGCAGCACAACTGCGCGTTCTGGGACAAACTGGCCCCGAACCCGTAACCCGGCCTGGAATCAAGGGAAGGCCCGCACGGCACGGCCGTGCTGGCCTTCCCGAGTCGGCTTCGGACGGGCGGGATCGGGGAACTTGAGCGATGACACGCGGGGGTGTTTCATGTCCCTCGCGGAAGCCCTCGGCCCCGAGGCCTCAAGGGCTACGAGATCAGCGCACGGCGCCGGACACGAGGCCGCGGACGTAGTAGCGCTGGAGCAGCAGGAAGATGATCAGGCAGGGCACGATCGTGACGACGACACCCGCCTCGAGGACGCCCCAGTTGATCGCGCCCAGGTGGCCGGTGACCAGCGTGGTCAGGAACACTGGGAGCGTGAAGTTGGTCTGGTCGGAGAGGAAGATCAGCGCAGCGAGAAACTCGTTCCAGGCCGAGAAGAAGGCAAACAGCGCCACCGTGGCGATCGCGGGCTTGGCCACCGGCACCATCACGCGCATCAGCGTGGAGAGCGTCGAGGCGCCGTCCATGGCAGCGGCATCCTCGATCTCCTGGGGGACCTCGGCGAACGCATTCCTCATCACGAACAGCGCGAACGGCATCTGGAACGTGATGTACACGAGCGTCAGCCCGAGGAGGGAGTTCTGGAGGTGGAGGAAGACGAGCACCGAGTACATGGGGGTGAGCAGCGCCTGGAAGGGCACCATCATCGTCATCAGCGCGACCACGAACAGGGCGGTGCGCCCGCGGAAGCGATAGCGCGCGAACCCGTAGCCGCCGAGGGTGGCGACGATCACGCTGCCGACGACGGTGCCAAGCGAGACGAGCGCGCTGTTGAGGACGTACTGGATGATGCCCGAGCCAGTGTTCCCGATCTCCTTGAAGTTCTCGAGCGAGACGTGGTGAGGGATGTAATAGGGCGGCGAGGCGGCTGCCTCGCCCGGGGACTTGATCACGGTCAGGGCCAGCATCGCGAGGGGGAACAGGAACATCAGCGCAATCAGCCCGCAGATCGCCCACCAGGCCACCGCGGGCATGGCGCGCCGCAACTCAGACTGGCGGCGCCGCGGCGCCAGCGACCGACGCCCTGGGTCGGCTGCGGTGGCCGTGGCCATTGTCAGGTCTCCTCGCCCGCCGTGGTCATCGTCAGGTCTGATCCCTCAACAAGTAGAGCTGCACCGATGTGATGAGCACGAGGATCACCGTCAGCACGACGGACATGGCAGCGCCATAGCCAAGCTGGAAGTTGACGAACGAGCTGTCGTAGATCCAGTAGACGATGGTCACGGTCTGGTTGTTCGGCCCGCCGTTGGTCATGATGTAGAACTGGTCGAAGGCCAGCATCGAGCCGACGATGGCGAGGATCACGGTCAGCGCGATCGTTCGACGCAGCAGCGGCAGGGTCACCCGCCAGAGCGTCGCCCAGCGCCCCGCCCCGTCGGTCTGGGCCGCTTCCTGGACGTCGTCCGGGATGCCTTGCAGACCGCTCATGAACAGCAGCATGGTGAAGCCAACGACCTTCCAGACGATCATCAGGACGACGGCAAACAGGGCGAGCGTACGCGAGCTGAACCACTGCACCGGCGAGCTGGTCAGCCCGAGCGCCTGCAGCGTCTTGTCAAACAACCCGACCCCCGGGTTGAGGAACCACACCCACAGGTAGCTCGCCGCGGCGAAGCCGATTACGTAGGGCATGAAGTAGACCGTGCGGAAGAAGCCGACGCCGCGCCGGCGCTCGCGGATGAGCCAGGCGAGGCCGAAGCCGACCACGATCAGGATCGGTGTGATGATCAGCGTGTACTCGACGGTGAAGGCGAGGCTGCGCCAGAACATGGGGTCGTTGCCCATCGCCGCGTAATTGCTGAGTCCCGCCCAGCTGGTATGGCCGAGCAACGGCCACTTGTGCAGCGACATCCAGATCATCAGGACGAACGGGGCGAGGAAGAAGACGCCCACGAAGGCGAGCGCGGGCGAGACAAGCAGCAGCCCGACCATCGCGCGGCGGCGCCGGAAGGCGCGCGAGCCGGCGAAGCGACGCGGTCCGGTGCGACCAGGGGCGGCGGTGGAGGCGGCGGCGCTCATCATCAGCCTCGGCTCAGGATGCTCTGCATCGACGACTGGGCCTGGGTCACCGCTGCGTGAGGATGGCCCGCGAACACGGCATCGTCGATCATCGTCACCCACGGACCGGTGGGATCGTTGATCAGCGCGTTCTCTTGCACCGTGTACACGGCGCGGCCTGAATAGAGCTCTCGCGCGAGCAGGCGGTAGATGGGGTTCTTCGGCGCGTAGCGGTGAAAGGCGACGTCGCGACGGATCGGGATCACCCCGACGTCGCCGAAGTAGCGCTCCTGCACGGGCGCGGACGTGACCCACTGGATGAACTGCCACGCCGCCTGTTGGTGGTGCGAGCTGCGCGAGATCGCTATCTCGTCGCCTCCGGCGAATGTGGCCGAGCCGCCGTTCTCACCCGGGATCGGGACCGCGGCCAGCGGCACCTTCGGCGCGTCTTGATGCAGCGTCTGCACGCCGAAGCCACCGGTGGTGAACATCGCCACCTTGCCGCTCTCGAACGGGGTGAACTGGTTGGTGCCGCTGTCGGTCTGGGCCGCCGTGGCCACCAGATGCTGCGTCCACAGCGAGCGGTAGAAGCCTAGTGCGGCCACCACCGCCGGGCTGGTCAGCGTCGGCCGCTGCGCTGTCTCAGGGCCGGCAAAGATGTCACCATGGCTGGCCCAGATCAGCGGCAGGAAGGTGAAGGCGGCGCAGCCGCCACAGTCGCCGGCGAAGTAGTAGCCGGTGCGTCCGTGGCCGCTGGAGGTGACCCGGCGCGCGTCCTGCACGAGCTGCGCCCAAGTCTTCGGGGGTTTGGCCGGGTTCAGGCCGACGGCGCGAAACAGCTCCGGGTTGTAGAACAGCACCGACGCATCACCGCTGAACGGCAGCGCATAGAGCCGTCCGCGGTACGTGCCATTCCGGATGTGCGAGTGATCGAACTGGTTGAAATAGGGCAGCGCGTGCGCGCGCGCTGTGATGTCGCTCAACACCCCCACCGCGGCGAACTGCGGCACGTAGACGACGTCGATCGAAGCCAGATCGGGGCCGGAATTGCCGGCCACGGCAATGCCGAACTTCTGCACGAAGTTGTTGACCGGAATGATGGTGAGCTGGACATGAGTCTGAGGGTGAGAACGGTTGAACGCGTTCACGACGGCTGTGATGAATGCCGACTCATCGCTGCGCGCCCACAGCGTCAGCGTGGCGACGTTGCTCGTGCTCGCAGCGGCGCCGCATCCACCCAGCGACAGCCCCGCCGTCGCTGCCAGCACTGCGAGCCACCTGCGCATGCTCAGCTCCTCAGCGGGATCCACACCCGCATCGGCCCGTCCCCGCGGTTGCCCCAGAGCGCATAGGGAACCGCGGTCAGCTCGGTATGCTCGTGCTCGCACACGGCCGCGGGCGAGCCGTGCTCGGCGTAGCCCCAGGAGCCGGGCCAGCGCGCGGCTCTGGCCTGGACCCCGCGTCCCTTGATCACCACTGTCCCCGCCAGCGGATGCTCGACCGTCTCGGTGCGCAGCGGCTCGGAGGCGTCGATGCCCAAGTCGTCGAGCGCGGCGTGCCCCGGCTGGTCGACCTGCTCGGCGCAGTAGACGAGCGGCCCCCGCTCGATCGCCACGCAGCCGCGCACGGCGTCGATCCGTGGGTGTGGAGTGATGAGCCGCGGACGCATCGGCAGCTCGAGCTCGACCACGTCGTCGCCCCGCCACTCGCGGCGCACGCTGACATATCCTCCCCGCGCATCGGCCTCCACCGGTTTCCCGTTCACGGCGGCGCGGGCATCGGCCGCCCACGACGGGATCCTCAGGCTGAGCGCCCAGGGCTCGGCGGGCGTCTCGAGGATCTGGAGCTCGATGCTTCCCTGCCACGGATATTCGGTCGCCAGCTCGAGCTCGACGTGACCCGCATCAGCCAGATCGGCGGCCAGGCGACCGGGGGCGTATTGATGGACCTGCAGGCCGTCACGCTGTCCCGTCGCCAGGTAGTTCGCGAGGCTCGCGAGCAGCCGCATCACGTTCGGCGGGCAGCAGGCGACTTCGTACCACGGTTGGCGCCGGGCGCCGCGCTCGACCGGATCGTGGTGTTCGGCGCGCACCTGGAGCGGATTGACGTAGGAGAACCCGCTGCCGTCGACCGCGAGGCCGGCGAGGAAGCCGTTGTACAGCGTCCGTTCGAGCAACTCGGCGTAGCGCGCCTCGCCGGTGACGAGCAGCAGCCGCCAGTTCCACATGATCGAGGCGATCGCCGCGCACGTCTCGCCGTAGCAGCGGTCGGGCGGGAGCTCGAATGGATCGCCGAACGCTTCGTCCTGGTGGTGGGCGCCGAGGCCGCCGGTGATGTACGTCTTGGCTTCGGTCATGTCGCGCCACTGCGCCTCCATGACCGCCAGCAGCTCGGGCTCGCCCGTCTCGGCGTAGATGTCGGTAACCCCGGTGGCCAGGTACAGCGCGCGCACGGCATGGCCCCGCACCTCGGTGGCCTCGCGCACCGGCACATGGTCCTGGTAGTAGCTCGACCCGAAGTGTCCTGGGCCAAGCACACCGTGCCCGCGCTGGTCTACGAAGTACTCCGCCAGCTCTAGGTAGCGCCGCTCGCGGGTCTCACGGTAGAGCTCGACTAGCGCCGCCTCGATCTCGGGGTGACCGGGCGTGCCCGGCCGCCCACCGCGCAGGAACGTGTCTTCGATGTGGTCGGCGAAGCGCCGCGCGACGCGCATCAGCCGCTCCTCGTCCCGACCTCGCCGCTGCGCGATTGCCGCCTGGATCAGATGCCCGGCGCAGTAGAGCTCGTGGTCCTGGGCGAGGTTACTCCAGCGCTCGCTCGGCTCGACGACCTGGTAGTAGCTGTTCAGGTAGCCGTCCTCGTCCTGGGCGTCGGCGACGAGCGCGATCGCTTCGTCGGCCAGCCGCTCGAGGTCTTCGTCGGCCTCGCGCGCAAGCTCCCAGCCGATCGCCTCCAACCACTTGTAGACGTCGGAGTCCATGAACACGGGCCCGCGGAAGCGCTGTGCTCCGTGCCGCGCCGCGGCCCTGAGGTTGTCGAAGTTGCCGGCCGCCTCGAGCTGCGCGGCGGCCCGCGGCAGCAGCACCTCTCGGTTCAGGCGCTGGCGCTCGGCCCACAGCCCTCCGGTGATCGCTGCGCTGCCCAAACGCAGCGGAAACAGTCGGGCCTGAGGCGAGTCCGACAGGTCGACCGGTCCGCCGGCGGATGCGCGTCGGGACATGGCGACACGCGACCCGGGGCTCATCGCACGGAGTCGGTGAGACGGTTCCCGGTCTCGCACTCAAAGATGTGCAGGCGCCGCGGGTCGAACCACAGCTCGATCGACTCGCGCTCGCACACTGTGCTGTCGATGCTCAGGCGGGCGACCAGCTGCCGTCGCCGCCGCCCCACGGGTTCGCGATCGTCGTCCGCCGAGGATGTAAGCCCGTCCGCCGCCGCGGGGTCCTCCAGCGCAGAGTAGGCGTAGTACTCGGCGCCCATCGCCTCGAGCACATGTACGCGGGTCTGGAAGGTCACGCCGCGCGCATTCGCATCGTCAACCAGCGCGGCGTCGAACAGGTGCTCGGGACGCAGGCCGACGATCAGGGGCGTGCCACGCTCGGCCTTGTCGAGCGCGGCGCGCAGGCGGTCGTCGAGCGGGACCTCGCCGATCGGCAGCACGAGTTTCTCCCGGTCGACTTTGGCGCTGATCAGGTTGATCGCCGGGGTGCCCATGAAGCCGGCAACGAACAGGTTCGCCGGTGCGTCGTAAAGCTCGCGGGGAGTGGATACCTGCTGCAGCACGCCCTTGC